>JBQCGX010000151.1:0-115967 GCA_051955255.1 Agriterribacter sp.
TTAGGCAAATCTTTCTCCGACTTCGTGCTCAAACAACGACAAATCATTAACAACATTAATCCTATAATTGACGCCATAAACCCTTTGTTTTACATCAGAAGATAACCAAACTCCAGTCCTGGGATTAAAATCCCAGGTTACAACATATAACCGAGCCGATGGCTCTGGCTGGTTTTTCTCATGAGTCCGGCCCCGGCATTTATAGCATCTTCGTTGCGTCGCACTCGTCATCGTTCCCTTCTCTACTCAGCAGTTAAATGTGTTCGTATTGCTGTACGAACTCTCCGACCATAAGTGTTCGAAACTTCTGTATTGTGTACCTAATTTCATCAGACCGCCTTCGGCGTGCCGATGAGTTTCGGTCGGCACGGCGAGCCGGTCTGCCGTTCGCTGTACGAAGTCTCCGACTTCGTTACTCATTATGTTCTTTCGAGACTGCGTCTCGGGAAAATGTTATTAATTCCTGCTGTCATACTTTTGCATGCTTTTACAGTAAATCGTATTGCTTTCCCCTGAAATTTTCCTCGTAATTTGCATGCCCGCATGCAGTTACAAGATACTCACGGTTACAAAATAATTACCAGTTGGCTGGCTAAAAAAAACTTCCGCGCGTTTGCCTTCCAGGAAGAAGCCTGGCAACACATTGCAGATGGTAAAAGCGGACTGGTAAATGCACCTACCGGTTTTGGTAAAACTTTTTCTGTTTTTTTGGGCGCTGTTATCAATTTCATTAACGATCATCCCCAGGAATATACCACGCGTAAAAAGAATGGTTTGCAGTTACTATGGATCACCCCGTTGAGGGCGTTGGCGAAAGATATTGGACGGGCTATGGAGGAAGTAATAGCTGAATTGGATATGCAATGGCGGGTGGGTATACGCAATGGCGATACGCCTGTGAGCGAGCGGCAGCAACAAAAAAAGTCGCCACCCGAGGTAATGATCATTACGCCCGAAAGCCTGCACCTGTTGCTGGCGCAAAAGGGTTATGCTGATTTTTTCTCCTCTCTCAAAATAATAGCGGTTGATGAATGGCACGAACTGCTGGGCAGCAAACGAGGAGTGCAGGTGGAGCTTGCTTTGAACCGGGTTGTGGCGGCGGTGAGCGGTCAGCGGTCAGCAGTCAGCGGTCAGCAATCAGCAGTCAGCGGTGAGCGAACAACGGTCGGTGGCCAGCATTCGGCTAAATCTCAAATTTCAAATTTCAAATCCCAAATTTCCCTGCCTTTGATTTGGGGTATCTCTGCCACCATCGGCAACCTGCAGCAGGCTGCTGAAGTATTGCATGCTTCATTGCCCGAAGAAAATATTCCGGTTACCGTAAAAGCGGTGCTGAAAAAAAACATAGAGGTTGAATCTGTTTTTCCCGACGAAATTGAAAAATTTCCATGGGCGGGGCACCTGGGCTTAAAACTGATACACAAGGTTATTCCTATTATTCATAACAGCCGCACTACGCTTATTTTCATCAATACCCGCGGCATGAGCGAAACCTGGTACCAGAGCCTGCTGAATGCCGCGCCCGACCTGGCTGGTGCGTTGGCTTTGCATCATGGCAGTATTGAACCGGAATTAAGAATGTGGGTAGAAGATGCATTGCATACAGGCGTGCTGAAAGCAGTTGTATGTACGGCAAGCTTAGACCTGGGGGTTGATTTCAGACCGGTTGAAACGGTGATACAGGTAGGTTCTCCCAAAGGAGTAGCGCGTTTTCTGCAACGGGCGGGCAGGAGCGGACACCAGCCCGATGCCGTTAGTAAAATTTATTTTTTGCCAACACATTCTTTGGAACTGGTAGAAGCTGCCGCTTTAAAAGATGCTATCAGGGAAAATATTATAGAGAGTAGAGAGCCGATGCTGCTGTGCTACGATGTGCTGATACAGTACCTGTGTACGTTAGCTATATCGGATGGTTTTGATGCAGAGCAAACCTACAGAGAGTTGATTAAAACATATTGTTACCGGGATATGACGCGCGATGAGTGGGAAAAGATATTGCAGTTTATCACAGCGGGTGGAGTGGCACTGCAGCAATACGATGATTTTAAAAAAGTGGAGACAGTGGACGGGTTGTATCGCATTACCAACCGGAGGATGGCCATGCGGCACAGGATGCATATTGGTACCATTGTAAGCGAAGCAATGCTGAAAGTAAAGTTTGTATCGGGCGGATATGTTGGGGTGATCGAAGAATGGTTCATTTCGCGGCTCGACCCGGGAACAGTATTTACATTGGCAGGCCGCAATCTTGAATTGGTAGCTATTAAAGATATGACAGTGCTGGTGAGAAAATCGAATGCAAAAAAATCGATTGTTCCAAGCTGGCAGGGCGGAAGAATGCCATTGTCTGCCAACCTGGGTAAAAAATTGCGGGAAGAGCTTAACAAAGCGTCCCTGCAAAACAATGCAGCCACCGACCCGGAAATGCATATACTGAAGCCGTTGTTCAATCTTCAGTCCTTGCTATCGAAAGTGCCGAAATATAACCAGTTGCTGATTGAACATATAGAAACGGGCGATGGCTTTCATCTTTTTGTATATCCGTTTGAGGGCAGGCTGGTGCATGAAGCAATGGCGGCCATCCTTGCCTGGCGCATTAGTCGCATTACGCCGATCACTTTTTCGTTTGCCATGAACGATTATGGTTTTGAACTGCTGAGTGATAAACCCATACCGGTAGACGATACCAATGTATACGAATTGTTTTCGCCCGATAATCTTCTGGACGATATACAGCGCAGCGTAAATGCCACGGAAATGGCTATGCGCAAGTTTAGAGACATAGCGGTAATAGGCGGACTGATATTCCAGGGTTTCCCAGGCGAGCAAAAAAAGGCCCGGCATCTGCAATCCTCTGCATCGTTGCTGTTCAAAGTGTTTATGGAATACGATGCCGGCAACGTATTGGTGCAGCAATCGTTCCGCGAAGTACTCGATCAGCAGATGGAAGAAGTGCGGTTGCGCAGCATGCTGGAACGCATTCAGCAATCAGACATTATCATCACTTTCCCGCAACAGCTTACACCGTTCTGTTTCCCCATTAAGGTAGACAGCCTGCGCGAAAGCCTTACTTCTGAAAAGCTGGAAGACAGGGTGAGAAGAATGCAGCAGCAATTGGAGTGAGGGGTGAAAGATGAAAGGTGAAAAGCGAAAGATCAGCCGTTTGTGTTTGGCGTTTATCGTTTGTGGTTTGTTGTTTTCGCCTTTCACCTTTGCCTTTTCACCTTTCACCTCACTTACCACTCTCCACCTTCCTCACTGCTATCTGTTGCGCAGTATAAATTCCCGTATGTCCGCTGAAGTAATATGCTGTAAAACAACCTACGGCGTAGTATAAAATATAATCGCCGCCAAACAACTCCACCCCCATTATGGTGCAGGCAATGGGAGTGTTGGTAGCGCCGGCAAACACCGCAATAAAGCCAATTCCGGCCAGCAGGTCAACAGGCACACCGGTTAGCATTGCAATGGTATTACCCAACGTGGCGCCTATGAAGAACAGGGGGGTTACCTCGCCGCCTTTAAAACCCATGCCGAGCGTAATGGCAGTAAAAAGGATCTTCCATGCCCAACTGAAATAATCGGCGCCACCGGCTTCAAATGCCGAAACAATGCTTACTCCTCCCGATGGGTTGGTAACGCCTAATCCCAGGTAATCTGTGCCGGCAATATAACTAAGTGCAATAATAATGCAACCTCCAATAACCGGTATCAACCATCCCTGCTTTATTATTTTGTTGCTGTAGTTTTTAATGCTGTGAGAAAGTGTTGCAAACAAATAACCTGCTAATCCAAAACATACACCTGCTGCTATTACGATCATCAATAACCGAAAATCGAAATGAATGAACGACAGGCTGTCTTTCACTGCTTCCTGTACTTCTATGTGGTAATGTGTGTGGTGGATATTCCAGGCGCTGCAGGTAATGTCTGCCAACACAGAAGCTATGAAACAAGGCAGCAAGGCATCGTAGCGTATCCTGCCTATCGCCAGCACTTCCAGCGCAAATATGGCACCTGTTACCGGCGTTCCAAACACTGCGCCGAATCCGGCAGCAATACCTGCTATTAAAATAATTCTGGTATCGCTTTTCGTCAGCTTAAACCATTTGCCTAATAAGCTGGCCATGCTGCCGCCTATCTGCACAGCAGTTCCTTCGCGCCCGGCTGAGCCGCCAAATAAATGCGTGATAACGGTGGTAATGAGCACCAATGGCGCCATGCGCGCGGGCACCCCGCCACCGGGTTCATGAATTTCGTTCATGATGAGGTTGTTGCCTGCCTCAGCATTTTTTCCAAGAAATTTATACAGCGCCCATATAACCAATCCTGCAAGGGGTAATAGCAAGAGCAGCCAGCTATGATGTTGCCGCAACGTTGTTGCCTCATCCAGCAGCCATAAAAACAGGGCCACCAACGAGCCTGCTATAAGCGATACGGGGATTACCAGTATGGTCCATTTTAAAAGATGAGAAGCGATGAGAAGATGTTCGAAAGAATTTTTTATTTTTTTCATACCTGCATAAATGATTTTAACTGTTTTCACAGCGAAAACAAAAAATAGCTTTTGCAGGCGTCATCAGAACTCGGCTAGATACAGCCGCGAACGGTTCAAATAGGTGGAACACCATCACCTTTGTTGGGTGTAAATATATAGCCAAAACATTTTCCGGCCATGAGGGTATGCGATTTTTTATGATGCTGATTCCGCCCCCCTTCGCGTCATGTGGAACGCAGCGTAGCGAGTGAGACATCTCCCTTTCGCGTCATGCCGAGTTATAAATTAGGTGGCGCCTTAATCATAGGGCGTGGCAAACTGTATTTACTTCGCAGCTCTAGAATTAGTGCGCGCACTAAGTTGGCAACAGCTTAGCAGCAAAATCTATCAGGGGACTATTGTTGAGTCCACAGTAGCACAAAAGCTTAATCAAGGTGCTCCCGAAATCGGCCGTAATCCCTGCCCGTCCGGCAGGCGGGGATTTCGGGCGGCTTTTTGCGTTACTTTTTTCCGCAAAAAAGTAACAAAAAGGCTGAGGGTGTATAGTTGAAAGTAAGACCGCGTTTGCGTAAACAAAAATTTAATTCATAACCCCTTAATAAACATCATCGTGAAAAGTATGTCATTGGCAACGGAACGCAGTGGAGTTGGGGTGTCCCTTGCCGGTAGTGAAACCGTAACCCAAGTCAACAGTATTTCTTTATTCAGGAGATTTCGAAATGACGGTGCGAGATGTGCATCAATTCAAAATCAGCAACACTTCTTCCAACACTTTTATTACACCATCGTCGTCATTAGAAGCCGCCATGAACCGTGCCGCCTCTTTAATATCGGGATGAGCGTTTTCCATGGCATAGCTGTAATATCCTTCTTTCATCATTTCAAGGTCGTTCAGGTAATCGCCAAATACCATGGTTTCGTTAAACCCTATATTAAATTGTTGCTGTATCATTTTGATAGCACGTCCCTTGTTAGCTAATTTGTGCGAGAGGTCGAGCCACAGGCTGCCCGATACTTTTACCTGCAGTTCATTTTCGAGCTGTTTGAACCAGGTATAACTGTTTTGCTCCGATCCTCTGAAATCGCATATCGCAATTTTCAGAAAAGCGTCGTGCTCTACCTGCAATAAATCGTCAACAACCAGCCGCCTGTCGTAATACATCTCTACATGTTCCATAAACCGCGGATCTGTATTTTCAATATATGCCTGCTGTTTGCCACATAAAATAGTATAGGCGTCGGGAATTTTTCTGGCAATGGTTATCAACTCATGTACAGTGGCCTTGTCTATTGCCTGCACCAATAAATCCCGGTTGTTATACATTACATAACTCCCGTTTTCGGCAATGTATATGATGTCGTCTTTAATGGGAGCAAACTCATTTTGCAGGTTAAAAAGCTGGCGGCCACTGGCAGCAGCAAACAACACCTGCTTTTTCCTTAGTTGGTGGAAGATGTTATAAAATTCAGGATTCAATTCTTTTTTCGAGTTCAGTAACGTACCATCTATATCGGTTGCTATCAGCTTTATTTTAGCCAGGCTCATGCTTTGGATTTGATGCTCAATTGGTTCTTGCCTTTTAAGGCTTTATTTTTTTTCGTTATAATATTGTTCCGCTATTTGTTCCAGCAGCGTGTAAAATTCCTCTCCGTATTTGCGGGTAAGCGCTTCTTTCAAAAAAACATACACGGGGACCTTCAGTTTTTTGCCTAAGGCGCAGGCGGGTTTGCACATGGTTTCGCGAGGTTCGTAGTTAACCAGTTCGTATGTTTTTGTTTTTTTCGTTTTGATGGGATACAGGTGGCAGCTTATAGGTTTTTTCCATTCAATTTTACCATCGAGATAAGCCTGTTCAAAACCACATTTAATAATGCCCTTGCTATCGTAATGCCCGTAGGCACAAATTTTTCCATTAATGGTGGGGGTAACCCAGCCAAATTCCCTGTCGAAAAAATAACGTCCTTTTTTTTCTATTTCGGCTATGCCTTCGGAGGTAAGGTAGGGCTTTACTGTTTCAAATACTTCGTCTATTATGCGCGTTTCGTCTTTTGTTAAAGGAGCACCGGCATCTCCATCCTCGCAACAACCTCCCTTGCACTTGACCAGGTCGCATACAAACTGCGCTTTCACCACATCATCACTCACCAGTACATTGTCTATTTCTATCACGGAATATTTTTTAGCAAAGGTAGGAGAGGATTTGTGATTTTTGATTGATTGATTGCTGATTTGCCATTTAATAGTAGTGTTGGGCCTTGAATCGTCTCAATCACAAATCAAAAAATCAGCAATCAGCAATTCATTTCCACTTCAACGTGTTCACCAACTGTCTCATATCTTGTTCCAGAAAGTTGTACACAATGTTCAGCGAGTCTTCGTTGGGGGTGGCGTTAAAGTAGAGTGCGCCGCGTAAAAAATGCTTAACCGAGTCGGTTGCATAAAACTGCTTGCCGGTGGCGGCATTTCCTCCAATGGAAAAAAATACACCTTCAATACCGTTAGCCGTTCTGAAAACAGAATCCTGTATAGAAGATGCTCTTGAGGTATGTTTGTAAGTGATTTTATAGGCTTCTTCGCGCAGGTTTTCAAATGTATTTACGGCAAAAGAATCTTTATAGCCCTGTTCGGTTTTTACTTTGTAAGCCGAACGTCCGCCAATGGTTTTATAGCTAAGATATATACGCGCATTCAACGTAGGGAAATCAACATTGATCCAGTAAGGATTGTCGGGATTCTCATCGAAGAAACTGCTGTCCTTTACAATATTGCCATATACCGGGTAATCGAAACTGTAAGGGTATCCTGCTTCGTTGAATGACTGGTATTGATGTTGGGGAAATTCAATGGCGAAATATCCCCTGGGGCGGGGTGTATAATCGCTGTTGCACGAAGCCAACAAAATGAAAGGGGACAATATCAATGCACCGGCTTGTTTTATCATTATTAAACTATTTGGTAACCGGTTATTGACCTGCCAATGCCCTGATGGTTACTTTTACTTTTTTAATCCTGTTTTTATCAACTTCCATTACGGTAAACTCAAAATCGCCGATGGTTATTACCTGGTTCTCTTTAGGAATTTCGCCTGCCAGTTCCAGCACCAGCCCCGCCAGCGATTCGCTTTCGCCCCTTACCTGGTCAAAAGTATCTGCCGGCAATCCCATTGCTTTGCACGCATCGGTGATCATAATGCGCCCTTCAAACACGTAGTTGTGATCGTCGAGTTTTTTATTGGCGCTTTCTTCATCGTCAAATTCATCTCTTATGTCGCCAATAATTTCCTCCATAATATCTTCCATGGTTACAATGCCTTCGGTGCCTCCAAATTCATCTACCACCACGGCAAAATGCGTTCCCCGGCGTTGCAGTTCCAGCAGCAGGTCTTTGATCAGGTTTTGTTCCGGAACAAAGTACGGCGGGCGGATCAAAGTACGCCAGTCATAATCTTTGCTTTCGCCCACAAAAGGCAATACATCTTTTGAGTGAATGATGCCCACCACATCGTCCAAACTTCCCTTATACACGGGAAGCCGCGAATAATGCAGTTCTTCAATTTTTTTAATGAGATCGGCAAAGTTGGTGTCGTAACTGATGGCGCTTACATCCAGCCGGGTGCGCATGATCTGTTTTACCGTTACCTGTCCAAAACGTGCAATGCCACGAAGTATGTTTTTTTCTTCTTCTGTGGTATGTTCGCTGGTATTCATTTCTATGGCCTGGTCAATATCTTCAGACTTGTAAACATGATGTTCCTTGATGCCGCCAAAACTTTTTTCAATGCCATCTGTAAATTTGGTGAAGGAGCGGCTCATGCTGCCAAAAAAGGCGTCTAACACTTCTATCAGCAGCGAGGCGCTGTAGGCTACTCTCAGGTTATTATGTGTGGCCCATACCTTGGGCAGAATTTCACCAAAGAGTATCAAAAGAAATGCTATTGCAAAAAGTTTGATGAATATGTTGAGACCGTTGTTGGTTTGTACCAAAAATTCATCCATTAATACATTGGTAACTATTATTGTACCTATGTTCACAAACATGTTCGATATCTGCAGCGTGGTAAGCAGTTTTTTGGGTTGATCGAGCAATGCAATAATCCTCCTGGCAGCAGGATGCTGTTTGGTTTTAAGCATGTTAATATCGCGATAGCCCAGAGAGAAAAATGCCACTTCTGCACCCGAAACAAAAAACGATACGATCAGCAGCACGATCAACAACAGCACTAAAATGGTAACGCTTTGTGGGTTAATGGCCAGTAGCACTGGCTTTAATGATAATAAGCTGAGATATGCTGTCGATGGATAATCCAACATATTGGTTTTAGATGAAAAAGTAGTGTAATCAAAAGGCAGGTCAACCGGCCTGCCCTGATATACTAACGCACAAAAATAAGTATTCGTGTAAAAACTTAAAAAGCCATGTTTTCGGGAGAGTCTCCAACGGGTGGGGGAGGAACATCGCTACTGAACCCTTCTATGTGATCGTTGCTCTGCGAACTCATGCCATGCCCGCCATCCATACGCTTATCAAGCATTATCAGGTTATCGCCCACCACTTCTGTAGCAAATTTTCGGTTTCCTTCCTTGTCTTCCCAACTGCGGGTGCGCAGTCTTCCTTCAATATATACTAAACTCCCTTTGTGCAGGTATTTCTGTGCCAGCTCCGCCAATCCACGCCATAAAACTACTGTGTGCCACTCTGTTTGGCTTACCAGCTTGCCGGTACGGTCTTTAAAGGTTTCAGTGGTTGCCAGTGGAAATTTTGCTACGGCTATGTTTCCTTCCAAAAACTGAATGTCCGGATCTTTGCCAAGGTTACCGATTAACATTACTCTGTTTACTCCACGCATAAAACTGATTTTAGATTCAACCAATTAAACTTAGTCCATCATTACTAACTTAAATTTACATTTTTTTCCTGCAAATAAGTAATGATAAATTTTGGGAAAGCCAGGTCATCAAGTTCCTCATAAGGTATTGCCTTAAATTCCGTGCCTAACCGGGGCGGGGCGGATAGCTGTACTTCGATAAACCTGCCATGCAATGTTTGATGTGTTAATTGCTGCCTGTACTCTTTGGAAGCAGATTGAATAATCGTGCCTTTTTGCCTGAAAAACATTTCCAGCCGGGTATCTTTCTTCAATGCTTCTATTGTTAACGCCTTGTCCGACTCCAGCAGGTAAAACTCATGCAGGTGCTGCCATATATCTTTTGCCATCCGTTGCTTTACATACAGCTTGTCTTCAAAATGGAGCAGCAGGTAATAGAACCACCTGTTCTTTTTAACGATCTTTTTTTCTTTTACGGGCAGCAGCTCCACTTTGTTTTCATTGAAAGCCACACATTCTTTATTGAGCACGCAATTGCTGCAAAGTGGCGCCTGGGGCTTGCAAATGGTGGCCCCAAAATCCATAATTGCCTGATTATATGTACCAGGATTTTTTTTGTCGAGCAGCTCGTTCGCCCTTTCTGCAAAAAGCGCTTTTCCCTTTGTGGAATCGATAGGAGTGTCAATACCAAAGAACCGGGCAATTACCCGCTGCACATTCCCGTCTACCACTGCATAGGGCAGGTTAAATGCAAAAGATGCAATGGCCGATGCCGTGTAGGGACCTATCCCTTTTAAAGCAAGTATTCCGGTATAATCGGTGGGGAATTGCCCGCCTAAATCGTTAAAAATTATTTTAGCCGTGGCTATCAGGTTGCGGCAGCGTGAGTAATACCCCAATCCCTCCCATAATTTAAACACTTTTGTTTCGGGTGAGGTTGCCAGGTGAGAAACAGTAGGAAAATGCTCCACGAATTTCAGGTAATAATCCCAGCCCTGCTCTACCCGGGTTTGTTGCAGGATGATTTCGCTCAACCATATCCGGTAGGGATCTTTTTCGCCCTTCCAGGGCATGATTCTCTGGTTCGATTTTTTGTTCCATTCAAGCAATTTCCTGGTAAAAAAATGGTTCATTCGGCGATAATTACCTGTTATTCAACAAAATGGCACCCAGTTTCCTGGCAGAACATACAATTTTCTGAATGTACGTGCGTTCAGTAGTAGACCAGTGCAAATTGAGGCAATAAATTGGTTTTCTTTCAACTATAAATGGGTTGAAAAAAAATTTTTGTGGCAATAGCTTGCAGGGAATACAAGATTTTTGTTATTTTATCGTTGAAATTCATTTACTTATAAAATACAATACCATGCGAAAAGCTGATCTCATCAACAATATCTCTGAAAAAACAGGCATTCCCAAGGTGGATGTGCTGGTTACCCTTGAAACAATGTTCAAAGAAGTGAAAGAAAATCTTTCGAATGGCGAGAATATTTATATCCGCGGTTTCGGAAGCTTTATCACTAAAAAAAGAGCGGCTAAAATAGGTCGCAACATTAAGAAAAATACGGCTGTACACATTCCCGAACATTATATTCCTGCCTTTAAACCTGCCAAAGAATTTGTGCACGAAGTTAAAAAACTGCAATCTGCCAAGCCGGTTGAAGAGAATTTTGATGACGAGACGGAAGATAGCATTTAACTTTGCGGCAAATTGAAGCATAGTGAAAAAACAACAGTTGATTGTTGTGGCATCAGGGCTCATTTTATTACTGAGCCTTTATTTTTTGGGAAGAACAAAACCCAACGCCACAAAACAGCCCGTAGCGCAAACTTCGCACACCGATCATGCCGATGATCAGTTAGACACAAAGAGCATTCTTGAAACCGCTAAATCGCGCCTGACGCCTGACAAGCAGGCCTGGGTTACCGCTAAAGAAAATTCTATTACCCGCGGCGACCTTGTAGGGCAAAAAATACAGCTATACAACCAGTTGGCTACTTTCTGGAAAGACTCAGCACACGTTTTTGAGCCTTTTGCTTATTACCTCGGCGAAAAGTCCAAATTGGAAAATTCTGAAAAAAGCCTCACCTTTGCTGCCCATTTATATTTAAAGCAGTTAAAAACTGTTGATCAGCACTCGGTGCAGGTATGGATGGCAAACCAGGCCGCAGACCTCTTTAAACACGCTTTAAAAGTTAATCCAAACAACGATTCCAGTAAAGTAGGTTTAGGAAGTTGTTACATTTACGGAGCTTCCGGCGCTTCCAGCCCAATGGAAGGCATTCAAACAATACTGGAAGTAGTGAGGAGAGATTCGACAAACATGTACGCGCAGTTTATGTTGGGGTATGGTGGAATTATGACGGGACAGTATGATAAGGCGATTGAGAGATTGCATACAGTAGTGAATGCTGAGCCCAATAATGCCGAAGCCGTTTTTTTACTGGCAGAGGCGTACGAACGACACGGAGAAAACGGTAAAGCTGCCGAGTGGTATGAAAAAGGAAAAAAATTCATACTGAACCCGGAAGCTTTAAAAGAAATAGAAGAAAGAATTAAAGCATTAAAATAATTACTTAACAAAAATTCATTTTGGTTTATGCCTTGTGGTAAAAAAAGAAAGCGTCATAAAATTGCTACCCATAAACGCAAAAAGCGCCTGAGAAAGAATCGTCACAAGAAAAAGAACAAATAAACTGCTGCTTAATTCTTCTTTGAAGCTGTTTGTATACCTGTTTTGCCACATTAACACCGCTGGCTGCTATAAAGTATAACTTGTTTGCAGCGCATGTGTAGGTGGCGAAACCTTTTGCAGAGAAGGTATACAGCATTTCTTTGATGTTTGATTGTGAAACGGTAACCTTGTGAGCTTGCTGTTGTTGAGTGAGGATAGGACAACAATCTTCATAATCAGCTTCTTCCGTAGTTACATTTTGGAGGGTATTAAAAGGCTTTTTGCTTGAACAAAGAATTAATTATTAATGCAGCCCCTATGGGCGTAGAGATCGCCCTGCTGGAAGATAAAAAACTGGTTGAGCTGCACCACGAAAAAGCAGATGCCAGTTTTGCTGTAGGAGATTTATACCTGGGAAAGGTAAAAAAGCTTATTCCCGGGTTGAATGCTGCATTTGTAGATGTGGGGTTTGAAAAAGATGCCTTTCTTCACTATACAGATCTGAGCCCCTATGCCCGTTCGCTGCTCAAATTCACACAGCAGGCCATAAACGACAACGGCAATTTCGATTTCGCTCAATTTCAAACAGAGCCGGAAATTATTAAAACCGGTAAAATAAACGAGGTGCTGGGCCAAAAGCCCAACATACTGGTGCAGATATTAAAAGAACCTATTGCTGCAAAAGGACCACGGCTGAGTTGTGAAATTTCGTTGCCCGGCCGGTTCGTGGTGGTTACGCCTTTTAATGATATCATTGCCGTTTCGCGCAAAATTCATTCGTCAGAGGAACGCAAAAGACTGCATAAGATCGTTGAATCCATCAAGCCCAAAAATTTTGGCGTAATTGTGCGCACGGCTGCGGAAGGTAAGAATACAGCAGAATTGCACGAAGACTTGTTGATGCTGGTAGAAAGCTGGAAGGGTTTGCAGCAAAACCTCAAAGGCGCAACCGCTCCTAGTAAAATACTAAGCGAGCAAACCAAAACCACCAGCATGCTGCGCGACCTGTTGAACGAAGATTTCAACCGGATTGTGGTGAACGACAAGAATATTTACAACGATACCCGCAACTATATTCAAAAAATAGCTCCTGAAAAAAAGGAGATCGTTACGTTTTACAACAACGGTGCCCCGGTTTTTGACCAATATGGCATTACCAAACAGGTAAAAGCATCGTTTGGCAAAACGGTAAACCTGCCCAGCGGTGCCTACCTCATTATTGAACATACCGAGGCGCTGCATGTAATTGATGTAAACAGCGGTTATAAAAGCGTTAGCAATAACCAGGAAATGAATGCCCTGGAAACCAACCTGGAAGCCGCTGCGGAAATTGCACGGCAATTGCGTCTGCGTGACCTGGGGGGTATTATTGTGGTTGATTTTATAGACATGAAGTTGCCCGATAATAAGCGCAAGCTGATTGAGGCAATGGAAGAGTTTATGAAAGCCGACCGTGCCAAGCACGCAGTATTGCCCATTTCGAAGTTTGGCTTAATGCAAATTACCCGGCAGCGCATGAAGCCGGAAGTAAATATCAACACCCAGGAAGTTTGTCCTACCTGCAATGGCACCGGCAAAATTTCATCTACACTGGTATTGGAAGATGAAATTGAAAAGAACCTCAGCTACCTGGTAATGCAAAAGCACAAAGGGTTAACCATTGTAGTGCATCCCATCATTCACGCCTACCTCACCAAAGGCTGGGTATCCATACGTCGCCGCTGGAGCTGGAAATACAAGCAAAAGATCAAGCTGCGCGCGGATAATAATTACTACCTTACCGAGTTCCATTTCTTTGATAGCAACGAAGAAGAGATTAAGTTATAATTGCTGATTGCTGATTTTTGATTTGTGATTTTTGCGCATCCGAAAAGATTGCAATTACGCCCGTTCCTTGCTGCCATGGCGAGGCGCAGAGTAGCTTGCCTTAACAGACAGGTTAATGTGCCGAAGCCACCATTTCGAATGAGACTGATATGATCGCCGGATAGCACATGTGGCGGCGCAAATCTTATAGGCCTGGAGCTGGCTTTATTTTACATATCTAAGAACCGTTCCGTTGCCCCCACATGCCCAGCCGTGATTTTCGTCGATAAAATGCAGCTCTGCTAAAACGTCTTCGTTGCTTTTCAATTTTACCAATCGCTCCCACATCTTGCCTCCATTAGTTGTTTTGTAAATTTCTTTGCCAAGATGTATGAATCCGATTTCGGGAGTTGCAAAATATAAATCCCAAATACTTGCGACTGCCGGCGAATTTATTGGCTGCCATGTCTGTCCCTCGTCAGAAGTTTGATAAACCTGCTGCCCATATACAGACGCATAACCATAAGCATCGCTCGGAAAAGACATGAAATATATATTCTTATTCAGAATTTTATTCCAGTTAATTCCTCCATCTACTGTTTTATACAGGTTTCTATTAGCCGAAACAAACCCAGTCATTTCATTCACAAAAAATAAAGTTCGATATTCTGCATACTTTCCAAAATCATACACCTGCGTCCATTCCTTACCTCCATTTGTGGTTTTCCATAGTTTATCTCCTATGGCATAGGCTGTTGTATTTGAAACAAAGAACGCATCTGATAATCCTGTATCTGCCAGCAAAACGCTATCAATGGAACTGCCATCATTGGTGAGGTATAATTTGTTTTTTGTTGAAACAAATACGGCTTTGCCATCATTAGCCATTGCAATATTTATTAAGTTGTCTCCCACAGGTTTCATCGCCGTCCATGTAATTCCTCCGTTGGTGGATTTGAATATCTTAGTACCAAGGGAAATCAGGTATCCCGTGTCTGCATTCGAAAAAAAGATGTCTGTATAATCCTCTCTAGGAGCAGTTACTCTACTCCAACCGGCGCTGAGCGTATCAACGCCCTGGTCCTCTGGTTCTGGTTCGTTTGAAAATTTGTCTTTTTTGCAGGAAAATAGCGTTAAAGCCGAGAGCGCTAAAAGGATAAGTTTGTAGACCATAGGTTAGTTTATACGCTAAAATAAGGAAATAAAAAATTGGTTAATGTTCAATGTTTATGCAGCCCTTAAGATTTGCTGGAACCGATGCCGCGCTATAGAATTTCATAGATTTTTTCTACTGCGCCGCTATTATTCACGTCAGATTTTCCTGAAACCTGAATGCTGATCGCTGATAGCTGAAAGCCCGCGGCTGATCGCTCACAGCTACTACAAAATGCTTATCTTTCCTGCTTCTTACCAAATCACTATTCCATTGAACCGTTTTTTTGTTCTTGTTTCCTTGCTGGCTTGCTGCCTAACTGCTAACGCCCAAAAAAAGAACGCAGCTTTTCAACTGCATATACACCGGGCTTCTTCTTCGGTAATGATCGACGGCATTGTAGATGAACAGGCATGGCTGGATGCTGAAAAAACTTCTGAGTTTTACATGATACTGCCAATGGATACCAGTATGGCCAATGTGCGTACCGACGTGCGGATGACCTACGACAATGAAAATCTTTACCTGCTGGCGGAGTGTTACAATTTTGGAACAGGGCAGCACATGGTGGAATCGCTGCGCAGGGATTTTGCTTTTTTAAAGAATGACAACTTCCTTTTGTTCATGGACACCTTCGAAGATCAGACGACAGGTTATTCCTTCGGCGCCAATGCCTTTGGCGCGCAGTGGGATGGTACTATGTATGAAGGTGGTAAGGTTGATTTGAACTGGGATAACAAATGGACTTCTGCCGTAAAGAATTATGCCGACAAATGGGTGTTTGAAGCCGCTATTCCATTCAAAACCATTCGTTATAAAAAGGACCTGAAACAGTGGGGTATTAACTTTGGGCGGAATGATTTGAAGACCACCGAAAAATCGAGCTGGGCACCCGTTCCAAGACAATTCCCAAGCGCCTCGCTGGCTTATACGGGTACATTAGTGTGGGATGAGCCGCCGCCAGCGCCCCGCTCCAATATTTCTGTGATACCCTATGTGCTGGGAGGTGTTTCCAAAAACTACGAAACCAATGCAAAACCTGTTTATAAAAAAGATATTGGCGGCGACGTAAAAATTTCTATTGGTCCTTCGCTCAATCTTGATCTTACCGTACGCCCCGATTTTTCGCAGGTAGAAGTGGATAAACAGGTAACCAACCTCAGCCGTTTTGAATTGTTTTTTCCCGAACGAAGACAGTTTTTTTTAGAGAATGGCGACCTGTTCGCCAACTTCGGGTATGCCGATCTGCGCCCGTTTTTTTCGCGGCGCATTGGGTTAGGTGTTCCAATAGATTTTGGTGCAAGGCTTAGCGGCAAGCTCGATAAAAACACGCGCATAGGCTTAATGGATATGCGCACGCACACTGTAGATGAAACTGCTTTGCCTGCACAAAACTTTGCCGTAGTGTCGTTGCAGCGAAAAGTATTTAAGCGTTCCAACATAGGAGTGATATATATTGATAAAACATCCATCAATTATAACCCGGACCGCAATACAGACAGCTCAAAAAACATTTACTCACGCTACAATCGCAACCTCGGACTGGAATACAACCTTGCTTCATCCAACAATTTATGGACAGGAAAGGCGATGGTGCTGAAATCGTTCCATCCGGGCGTTACTAAAGGCGATTGGACGCAGGCAGCGCATTTGCAATACAGCAGTCGTAAATGGCTCATATACGGGCAGGCGCAGTACGTGGGCGAAAATTATATTCCCGAAGTGGGATATGTGCCTCGCCGGGGTTATGTAAAATTCAATCCGCAGCTATCGCATTTCTTTTTTCCCAGGGGTGGCAGCGTGCTGAGTCACGGTCCTGTAATTAACAGCACCTATTTTTTTAACACTAAAATGAACGAAACAGATCATAGCAACCTGCTTTCCTATCTTATTACCTTCCGCTCCAAGGCCACGCTTACCGCGGTTGCCCAGCAGGATTATGTAAGACTGTTAATGCCTTTCGATCCTACCAATACCGGCAAGGATTCGCTGGCAGCGGGCACGAAACACCGCTGGAATACAGTTGGCTTTGACTATGTTTCTGCACCGCAGCACCTGCTTACCTATACCTGCTCGTTGAGGTATGGAGGGTATTATGCCAACGGGCACCTGCTGGCTGTTAATGGCGATATTGGCTACCGTTTTCAGCCGAATGTAAACATTACCATGAGCGCGAGCTACAATCGCCTCAGCCTGCCGCAGCCCTGGAATAAAATAAACTTTTTGCTGATAGGTCCCCGCATTGACGTAACGTTTACCAATACCCTGTTTTTAACTACTTATATCCAATACAACGAGCAGCAAAAAAATATGAACATCAACGCGCGTTTCCAATGGCGGTACAAGCCGGCTTCGGATCTGTTCCTGGTATATACAGACAATTATTATCCCGGCCCGCTTGCTGTAAAAACCCGCGCGCTGGTATTGAAGTTTAATTACTGGTGGAATATATAGCAACCATCAGCAATGAGCGGTCAGCTATCAGTTGGGAAACCCGGTCGGCCCGCCACGGGCGAGCTGCTTGGGCAGGATACCGGGGCGGTCTGACCGAACGGGCTAAATGAAAGAAAGCAAAATGTATTAATGAAACTGTCTACTTTTTCCACGACATGACACAACTGGCGGGGCGGACGGATTGAAATCCGTCCTTACAAATGTGACCGAGCCGATGGCTCTTGCTGTTTGTGATGAGGCAGAGCCATCGGCTCGATAAAATATTGTTGCCTGGGATTTTAATCCCAGGTTAAGATGACATTGGAATTATGGGTAGCCTTTTTAGATTCATCTAATGTGTCCGTATCTTTTGTGTCGTCTTCCTCTGCCAGTTGTTTAAGTTCTTTCAATTGCTCTTCGCTGAGATTGTCAAGAATGTCTGCGTCTTTAACTTTACCATAAAACACCATGTCTTCTTTCAATAAAGAAAGAAAAGCTTCATCGTCGGTATTTCCAATATAGGAGACCAACTCTTTTTTAAGTCTTTATTGGCCATATAAAAATGGTTTTATCGAATTTACGAAATTTTTCCGGCCAGGTATTCCAATCTTTTTTTCTTTAGCTTCGCCCCTTAAAACAAAAACTATGGCTATAGCAGTTGGTACAAAAGCGCCGGATTTTACATTGATCAATACCGAGCGAAAGGAAGTTTCTTTAAAAGATTTTGCAGGGAAAACGCTTGTCATCAATTTCTTTCCTGCTGCATTTACCAGCGTTTGTACGGAACAGTTATGCAGCAATCGCGATGAGCTGAGTTTTTACAACGACATTGGAGCGTCGGTTGTAGGGGTGTCTGTCGATCTGCCGTTTTCGTTGGGAATATTTAAAGCGCAGCAACATATCAATTTCGACCTGCTATCGGATTTTAATAAAGAGATGATCAAAGCCTACGGAATGTATCTTGAAGATTTTGTATTGGGTTTAAAGGGCGTGGCAAAACGAGGTGTGGTAGTTATAGATAAGAACGGAACCGTTGCATACGGTGAAGAGACTGCTAATCCCGGCACACAGGTAAATTTTGCGGCGTTAAAGCAAAGTCTTGAAAAATTAAAATAGTAAGTATTGGGTGATCGGTTATTCTTTGGGCAATTCTATGGAAAAAACCGATCCTTTTTTTTCCTGCGATTCAAACCATACCCTGCCGCCGAGCAACTCGGTAAGATTTTTAACGATCGACAATCCCAGCCCGGTAGACAGCTCGTTGTTTAATCCATTGCGTCCTGATTTGGTGCGTTTATCAAAAAGCCCCTGGTGAAGATCGTCAGGTATTCCTATCCCGTTGTCTCTTACCCGAAAAACAAAAGATGACTGCTTTTCTTCTATAATGATGTCGATCTCTCCATTATCGGGAGTGAACTTTATAGCGTTTGAAACCAGGTTATGAATGATCTGGAAAAACTTAACGCTATCGGTATTGATGTTTACATTTTTAAGTTCAGTAATAAGCCTGAACCTTTTGGTTTTATTGGTAGCAATTAATTTATCGAGGGTGGCTACAATTCTTTCTAATACATCAAACCTTGTTTTCTTAATATAGATTGTTTCAGACTCAAGATGCTCTTCTTTCAAAAAGTCGTTCACAATATCAAGGCATTGCTGGGTGGTTTCCTGTATCAGTCGCAACTGTGCACTGATCTCTCCGGGCGTTTTATCCTTATAGGTTTGCTGTATCCAGTCAAGAATGTTTTTCGACAGCAGCAATGGACCTGAAAGATTATGGGTCATCATATCCAGCAACGTATCCTTTTTTGCCCCATAATTAACAATATAGTCTTCGTGTTCTTTTTCTTTTGTTATGTCTTTTAAAAAACCAATAATTGTGTTACGATCTTCAAGCAGGTATGCATCACACAGCAAATGCCGGAAGGTTCCGTCGGCAAACTGTAATCTGAATTCTGTAAGCCGTATGAAATTGTTTTGCAGCAGATCCGAAAAACATTGCTTCACGTAGTGAGCGTCTTCCGAACGAATAAGGGGTAGCATAAGCTTTGGTTGTTCCAATAATGCCTCCTCTGTCATATTAAAAATACGGGCGAAAGCGTCGTTTATATAAATGAACTTAGAACTTGTAACGTTGTAAATAAAAACACCGTCCTCTGATAAAGCTCCTATACGTTTAATATCGGTGTACACCAATTTTCTAATTTAATGTTTCAGAAATCCCCTTGAAGAAGCAAATGCAACAAGCTCTGCAGTATTTTTTACACTGGCTTTGTCTATCATATTTTTACGGTGAGTTTCAACAGTTTTTTCAGTAATGAAAAGCTCCCTGGCTATGTCTTTGGTAGAGTATCCTCTGCCTAGTAATTCAAGCACTTTTCTTTCGCGCTTCGAAAAAAAGTCTTTTTCTCCCCGTAAGGTATCCACAATTCCTTCGAGGAATTCGTTAATGTTTTTGAGCTTTTTGGAAGTTTCAGCACAAATATACTTTTTACCTGCGTGGACTAACTTAATTGCTCTTAATAATTCTTCATATCCGGCTTTTTTCGATACAAAGGCCATGGCGCCGGCATTCATAATGCGGGCCACACGATCGGCATCGTCATACACAGAGTGTGCTACCACTTTTATGTTTGGAAAGTGTTCACGAATATGCGCACAAATCGTAAACCCATCCATCGACCTGATGTCTTCCATGCCATCGAGATAAATATCGAGTAGCAGCACATCAATTTCGGTATGAGGCAAAAGCTGTATTAACTCTTCTCCGTTCCTGGCTTCACCTGTTACATGGATGTCTTTATCTTGCGATAGCAGAAATTTAACTCCATCGCGCATGATTTTATAATCCTCCAGGTGAAAAACTTTGATCCTGTTTAGCGGCATATTTTTTCTATTAAAGCGATAAAAATAGGGAGAGGATGCTTGTTTACGATCATTGGCATTGAAAATCAGGGATTTCCCTGATATATTTTATCGCAGAAACGTGCTAACATTGAATTATCGCATGAACACTCTATCTCCACTATTCCGTTTTGTGTTGTCTGCCGAAACAGACTTTATCTGGTTTCATTCGGTTTGCCTGCAAATAGCAAATTGGGCTGGGGTAAATAATATTGAGCAACTCTATTTTGCTTTTTCCATTATTGAAAAATGTGATAAGCAAGTGCAGGCGCAGGGTGAGGTTTGCTTCTTTTTGATCAGGGGGCGAAATCCGATGCTTAAAGTTACTATAAAAAGCGCTGACATATCGGATGCGGTGGAAATATTGCTTCCTGCACTGCCAGATATTTCAACCAAGCCGGCGATTCAACAAGACCTTGTATTGAACGATTCAACCTGGAAGCCTGAATACAGGGACTTGCAGCATTTTAATTATGCGCTGTCGCACGATCTCAAAAATTCACTTGCCAAGCTTAAGCTGGCGCTCTCCTTGCTGGAAGAAGAAGAAGTGCCTGCTCATCTGCGTTATTATATTGAAATTATTCATCGCTCATCTGTAAGGCTCGAAAGCACTATGCTGAGCCTGAACAAGATTATTGAGCTGGGGCATAACTCAGCCAAAGTAGTTCAATCCATTTGCCCCGCCGCTGTTTTTGAGGACGTGGTGGAGGATTTTTTAGAGGACATACACGAACTGAAAAAAGATTTCGACGCCATTGATTCTATCACTTACATAGAAGTGTACCTGAAGAGTTTGTACACGAACATGCTTAGCAATGCGGTAAAATATGCGTCTCCCGAGCGCCCCCTTGTTTTTTCTGTAGCTGCCCGAAAGGAAGGCGACCTGGTAGTGCTGTCGTTTACAGATAATGGGCAGGGCATAGACCTGGAAACCTACAACAGCAAAATATTCCATCCGTTTACCAGGTTCAATAATAATGCGGAGGGGAGTGGCATGGGGCTTTACCTTGTAAAAAGCATTGTTGAGCGAAACGGCGGAAAGGTAGAGGTGGAAAGCGAGCTCGACAAGGGCACCACCTTCCGGTTTTACCTGCGCGAATACGAACCCGCAACCCAGCCGGAAAAAAATAAAGCTATACCACGTTTGTGATATAGCTCCCTATAACATCATCCCATCCCACCATCCCAGTCATCCACCATCCCAATCTCCAGTCATCCCACCATCCCAGTCCAGTCTACTTTATCTTATCCTTCACCAGGTCTCTTATTGCAGCAATAGGAAGTCTTTCCTGTGTCATGCTATCCCGGTAGCGGATGGTAACGGTATTGTCTTCTTTGGTTTGATGATCTACAGTAATACAGAACGGAGTACCAATGGCATCCATGCGGCGGTAGCGTTTGCCGATAGCATCTTTTTCTTCGTAGAAACAATAAAATTCGTCGCGGCAGGTATTCATAATTTCCCTGGCTATTTCCGGTAATCCGTCTTTTTTGGTAAGTGGAAGGATTGCCAGTTTTATAGGCGCCAGCTTTGCCGGTATGCGCAGCACGGTGCGGGTTTCTGAACTGCCATCGTCTTTAGGAATGATCTCCTCATCGTAAGCGTTAGACAATATCAGCAGGAACATCCTGTCTAAACCAATAGAGGTTTCAATTACATACGGAACATAATTCCCGTATGGTTTACCGGTAGCTTCATCAATATCGTTGTCGAAATATTGCAGTTTTTTCTTGCTATAGATCTGATGTTGACTTAAATCGTAATCGCTCCTGCTATGAATACCTTCCACTTCTTTAAAGCCTATCGGAAATTCAAATTCTATATCGCAGGCTTCTTTTGCATAGTGCGCCAGCTTAACATGATCGTGGTACCTGTATTTTTCGGCAGGTATTCCCAAACTTAAATGCCATTGCAGCCTGGCTTCCTTCCAGTATTGATACCATTCTCCTTCTGTGCCAGGGCGAATGAAAAACTGCATCTCCATTTGCTCAAATTCGCGCATGCGGAAAATGAACTGTCTTGCCACAATTTCGTTGCGAAAGGCCTTTCCCGTTTGTGCAATACCGAAAGGAACTTTCATCCTGGCGGTTTTTTGCACATTCAAAAAGTTTACAAAAATACCCTGTGCTGTTTCGGGGCGCAGGTATACAATATTGTCTTCTTCGTTGTCGGAAGCCACTGCTCCAAACTCTGTTTTAAACATCAGGTTAAACTGCCTTACATCTGTCCAGTTGCTGGTACCGCTAATGCTGCATTTGATCTTATTGTCTTCAATCAGTTTTTTTATGCTCGCAAAATCTTCTGCCGCCAGTAATTTTTCCATTTCAGCAATCAGGGCATTGCTTTCCTGTTCGGTAAGGGTTTCGGCGTGCGCTTCAATGAGGTGATCGACCCGGTATCTTTTTTTACTGTCTTTATTGTCGATCATCGGGTCGCTGAAATTGTCAACGTGCCCCGATGCCTTCCAGGTGGTGGGATGCATGAAAATGGCAGCATCCACGCCCACGATGTTTTCGTGCATCTGGGTCATGCTCTTCCACCAGTAATCGCGTATGTTTTTTTTGAGTTCGCTTCCCCACGGGCCGTAATCGTAAACGGCACTTAAACCATCGTAAATTTCACTGCTGGGGAATACAAATCCATACTCTTTGGCGTGTGCTATTATCGCCTGGAATTTATTGCTATCGTTCGTTGACATAAGGGCGCAAAGATAGGGGGATTTGGGGGAAGGCGGAAGGAGTAAGGTGGAGGGTATAAGGCGTAAGGCTTAGGGTGTAAGGCAGAACGTGAAGGAAAAAAGTTGTATCCCCTGCACCTTATCCCCTATGCCTTTCACCCTATACCTTACAGGCTTTTTTATACTCGTTTTTCTGCAGCCATTGCAATACCTTGTCGCGCTGGTCGCCCTGGATGATGATTTCGCCATCTTTTACCGATCCGCCGGTGCCACAAAAGTTCTTCAGCTTTTTGCCCAGCGCCTCCAGGTCAGATTCCGTTCCTTTAAAACCATATATAAGTGTTACGGCTTTGCCGGCGCGGTGTTTGGTATCGAGCGTTACGCGCAGCGGCTGTTGTTGGGGTGCAAGGGTTGTTTCATCGCTTTTTTCTGCTTCAAAAGAAAAACCGGGATCGTTGCTGTAAACATATCCGCGGTTATCGGGTTTGTTTTTTTTCGACATACTGTTAACTGTTTCAGATCATCACTGCTTTTAAACTAAGATCGAGGCTTACTGCATGGTGAATTACGGCTCCTACGCTCACAAAGTCTACACCGGTTGCAGCATATGCCGTTACATTTTCAAGGTTGATGCCGCCGCTTGCCTCTGTTTCAACTTTACCATTTATCAATGCAAGCGTTTCCTTTAATTGTGCAGGAGTAAAATTGTCAAGCATTATCCGGTGTGCCTTACCTGTTGCCAGCACTTTTTTTACGTCCTCAATATTCCTTGTTTCTATTTCAATTTTCAGCCCCGGCTTTTTTTGCTGCACGTAATCGTATGCTTTAGACAGTGCTTGTTCTATGCCACCGCTATAGTCGATGTGGTTGTCTTTCAGCATAATCATATCGTACAGGCCCATACGATGATTGACGCCACCTCCTATGCGAACCGCTTCTTTTTCCAGCAGCCTGAAATTGGGCGTTGTTTTGCGGGTGTCCAGCAGGCGGGTATGATAGTTTTTCAACTTGTCGGTAAACTTTTTTGTAAGCGTAGCAATGCCGCTCATTCGTTGCATGCAGTTCAATACCAGTCGCTCGCACTGTAAAATGGTGTGTACTTTGGCTTGTATTTCAAAGGCTGTTTCGCCGGCAACCATCGGGTCGCCATCTTTTTTGTGCGCTGTAAAAATCACTCCAGGCTCCATGTAGCGAAAAATTGTTTCGGCAACCTGCATGCCGGCCAATATCCCATCTTCCTTGATTTTTAATATGGCTTTGCCCCGGGCATCGGGCAAAATGCAACTGAGTGTAGAGTGGTCGCCATCGCCTATATCTTCCTGCAGCGCATTTTTAATAAGCTGTTCCAGTGCTTGTTCGTAAGACATCATGCCGCAAAACTACTTTAATTTGAAAATTTCCGGCGCTATCGATAAAATCTCAATGTGCTTATCGAAACTTTTGATTCGAAAATCGAAGAAAAGCCAGCTTGTGGCGAATAGATTATTACCAGCAGAAAAGATGCTACATCTTTGTACTGTCAACGTTGTTAAATTCAGATCCTGAGAAAATGACCCGAACTTTTGAAGAAAGGCCCGTTATTAATCCGTACCCAATTCCTTTGAAAACGAGTAAAATCCCGATCCGAGAACCCTTTAGTTATCCAAATCCTGAGAAAGATGAAGCCCTGTCCTTGAAAGCCGAAAGCCAATTTCACTCTATGAAAACTAAATAACCTTAGCAAAACGCTGCCAGCATGGAATTATTAACGGCGCAAGCCCGATCAGATGAACACACTCCTCGATGAAATATTTTTAGCCGGACGACCGTCCGGTTTTTTTATTTGCATATATACAGCCAATAAAAAACTGTTAGCATTTGATAACGGTTGCGCTATTGCTAAAACTTTTTTTCTTTCCTGCTTAGCAGGTTCAGACATCTATTTCTTGCGGAGCGAATAATTAAGCTCAGAAGCGATGAGGTGCTGCTCTTTGTCAAGCATCAGGATTGTTGTGTCGCCTTTTTTGAGGAAATAGCGGGATTCCTCAGGATCGTCGTAGTTTAAAAAATACACAATCGCCGAATCATCACCCTTCATTCCTTTAAGAATATCCCACTTGCCGTTGCTGTTAAAAGTGGTATCTCCTAATTTGTTGCCAAGATAAGTTTCTTTGAGTGTGTAAGTATTGTTCTCAGCGTTGGCAATATCCTGGTAAAGACTTAATTCTGTTTTAATACCGCCACAATCGGCGCAGGGTAAAACACCTTCGAACGTTCCAATCAGCGTAAGATGCGAGGAATCGTATTCTCTGCCGCCATTATTTTTCAGGGCCAGGGCAGAATCAATATTAGCAGTAACGGGTGTATTTTGAGATGTGTTGCTGCAAGCAGCATAGAAGAATGCGAGGCACAGAACGGGAAAAAAACTTTTCATTCCACAATTATCTTTGGCTAAAGATAAAAAAACTACCCTCAGAAGATAACAGGCGCCCCATTTTTTTAAAAAAATTTATGCAAAGCTAAAATGCGTATTGCTGAAATTAGCTTTCCATTTTACTTCGCCTATATAAGCGAAAGCCTTTACGGTACTGTTATTATAAAAGCGGAAGAACTGGTAATTTTCGTAGCCCGACCTGGATTTGATGATGGACTGATCGTCTGCATCAACGTATACATCGCCCGAAATTACTTTCAATTCGGCCTGTTCTTTTACAAAAAGCGAATCAAGATGCGTACTTACGCTGCCCAGCCAGTTATTAACCGTGAGTTTTTTATAAGAACCCAACACCACAATGCTGCCGGTTACCTGTCGCAACGTTACCACGCTTTCGTCGGGAACATAAATTTTTATTTTGAATGCGTCGCTTCTCACCAGCAGTGCGGTAAGCGATTGGTTGGCTATTTCAATTTTATTTTCTTTGAACGAAATCTGAGGTATCAATGCTGTGTTCTCTATCCCCGTGGCATCAATTTTTATACTCAGTTCGGGATGTGTGTGCAATTCAAAGCTGCCCGACCATAGCCTGATGGCAATGGGTACGTGTTGGTGGAGGTTTATTTGTTGCATAGAAAAGTTTTAGTGGTTACGAGTTTTTGGTTTGACGTTTGATGTTTGCGGTTTGACAGTAGACCCTAAACCGTAAACTAGAAATCCTATAGCCCCAATACCATCTTCAGCTTCGTGTATCCATTTTTGCTTACAGGAACTTTTTGTCCTGTATTCAGCAGTGCCAGGTAGCTTTCTTTTTCATAAGGGTCGAGCCTTGTAATGTGCTGTATGTTGATGATGTAAGACCGGTGAGAACGTACAAATACATGTTCATCTAAAAACTGTTCAAAATACTGCATTGTTTTGTTCTTCAGGTATACGCCATCGATAGTATGGATCTTTACATAGTCGTCGGCAGCTTCGAGGTATAAAATTTCGTGTACGGGAATGATCTTTATTTTGTTGTAGATCTTTACCACTATCCGGTTGTTGTGCAGCGGCGTATTGGCAACGGTTTCAAGCAGCGCGGGCGAAAACGAAGGCTTTGCATTGCTTTCGTGTTGTTGTAGCCATTTTTGCATGGCTTTGTCAAATCTTTCTTTGCTGAAGGGCTTTAAAAGATAATCTACTGCATGCGCTTCAAATGCCCGGATGGCATACTCATCAAATGCCGTGGTAAAAATAACTGCAGGCGGCTGGTCTACCAGCTCCAGCATTTCAAAACCGTTGATCTTAGGCATTTGTATATCCAGAAAAATAAGATCGGGCTGATGCTGCATAATTGCTTTCACTCCTTCAAAGCCGTTGTTGCATTCTTCCACCAGAGTGATCTGGCTGTAATCAGCAAGAAATTCCTTTACAATGCCACGTGCTAACGGTTCGTCGTCTATTATAATCGTCTTTATCATTGCTGCGGAATTTTGATGCGCGTAATAAAAATGTTTTGCCTGGTTGCTGTTTCAAGCAAGTCGTTTCTGCCAAATAGCAGGTACAGTCTTCTTTGCACCGAACTCAGCCCAAATCCTGTACCCGTGCGGGGTTGCGATACCTGCGGATCGAAAGGGTTTTCAACCGTTATAACCAGCAGTCTTTCCAATATTTCTGCATTTATACTAATGGTGATGTCATCGGTAGTATCGTATAAGCCAAACTTGATGGCATTTTCTACCACAGGCTGCAACAGCAGGGCTGGTAACAAAAGGTTGAGCGAATGCTCGTTACTGTTAATGCTGGTGGTCAGGCGATGTCCAAATCTTACTTTTTCAATATCCAGGTAAAGCTGCAGGTATTCCAGCTCTTCGGCCAGCGTAACCCATTTGTGTTCTTCTTTTTTCAGTGTATTGCGTAAGTAATCCGAAAGCTGTTGTATCATCTTTCTTGCCTGTGCGGGCTGAACTACTACAAGCGCACTGATAGAATTTAAACTGTTGAACAAAAAATGCGGCTGCAATTGCTGGCGGAGTTTAAAAAGTTCAGCATCTCTTGCAATCTGGTCAGATTCATTCTTTCTCCGTTCCTGCTCTTTCTGTTCTTCGAGCGAATGCCACAGCACATTCAGCAATACCACACAGCCCAGTATCAGAAATGCAATGGCGCCCCGCAGGTGTATGGTTTGGTTGAAATAATTGTACACCTTTTCATCTGCCAGTTGCGACATTGCCAGCCGGGCTAATGCCACCCAGGCTATGGTGAACAAAATACACATGAACAAAAGAGAGGTGAGCTGATCTTTTCGCGGCAAATAGTAGCTCAGCACAATAATGATCAACAGCCCGGTGCCTCCCAGCAATGTGTTGCTGATAATGCTGTCGGTTAACGCCTCCATGGTAGTATAGCCACATTCCTGCAATACCCATATATGCACCATGGTCCATAAAACCCAAAAGCCAACGTAGTATAATTTGTATTTGTATGTTGATAATACGGTTGCCGTCACAAAAAAGATTTACATGGTTTCCAGTACGCGGCGGGTGCTGCTTGTTTTAAGATAGGCAGCCCGCCGGTGAATCAACTCCGTATATTGGTCACCGTTATCCTTTTCTTCAATCCGGCTGTACACTTCGGCGCCGTCTATCATTTCGTTTATGCGGAACAGTTCTGCTACGTTGATGAACTTCCATTGTACCAGTTTTTCCGAAGTGTTGTAAAAACAATCTTCTTCCTGGTGACCTATTGCGTATGCTTTGTGCAAGGCTTCCTCTTCGTTTGCAGCCGCTATCAGTCTTAACTGTTCGTCAAACTGCGGTGTGTGATCGCCGTCGCCACATATAATGCGGTAAATGATTTTAGCCAGGAACCAGTTCATACAGTTTCGGTTTTATGGTAATTAATAACTTTTGATTTCAATGCCTCCAAAAACAGAAGTACCATCTATCAGGAGTACTTTGTTAGGGTCCGGGGCAATATTGGTGATGGTGCGTTTGTCTTCAAAGCCGGCAAAAATGGAAGTGGCGGTAGATTTAATCGTCCAATGTGCAGGCACTATCAGTTTGGTGCCGCCAAATATCTGGGTAATGTCCAGCTTTGCAAGTCCGTTAATATCTGCCTGGGTACAGTTAATCTCTGTTCCTCCCATAAAATTGGTAATATCGCCACCCTGGAAGTTCTTGGAAAAGATCACTTTTTTGGCGCTTCCCAAAATAGAAGTAACATCTACCAGTTCATTCGAATCGCTTTTGCTTCTGGCCCCTGCCCCCTGATCTGTTTCTGCTTCCATTGGTGTAATGTACTCCGCGCCCGTGTTGCCGAAATTCATATTCTTTTTGGGACCGCAGTCAGCATGCCACCGCCAATGCTCCCGCATCCACTTTTTGCGTTTGCCTGCCCCAACGATCATGAATATACCTATGGCAATGATTACAAAAGGCCATATAAATGGTTTAAGATTTACGCCTGGGAGGATTTTATCGGCGAGGAAAATGCTGCCTAATCCAATTAATATGATCCACCCCGGACCGCGGAACCCGTGTTTCAGTCCTATAAAAATACCCACCAGTATCAGGATCATTGGCCAGCTCATAATCCAGGATGGAAAATCAAGAATGGTTTGGCGAAGGATGGCTGCCATCCCGATTAAAAGGAGGAATAGCCCCGCCAAAACGGTTCCTGTTTTATTTTCACCTGGAAATTTGTCGTTTGTCATTTTGTTCAGATTATTTACACAAATCTATAATGGCATAACACTGTTTACAAGGCTATATAGGTTATTGTAGCCATTCTGCCGGTAAAACCAGTTATTTTACCGGTGAAACCGGTCGATGGTAATTGGGTTAAGTGGTTAAGTAGGTTAATTAAGGTAGCTGATCGCTGAAAGCCGATTGCTGATGGCTGACGGCTGACAGCTCCTAGCTTTAAAATATTTCCGCATTTCGTATTTCATATATACCGTTTTCTGCCTGTCAACTCCTATCTTTGCGGGCAAATTTTCAGGTTACATGTCCAAAAAGTGCATTAAATCCTTATTGGTAGCGGTTTTCAGCTTTTTCATGTTGTTTTCTTATAATGTGTGCTTTTCACAGCAAGAACATGAAAATCAGCCTGCCGACCAGCATGAAGCGCCTGCTCATGGTGAAGAGGGTGAATTTGATGTTACCGGCTTTATTTTAGACCACGTGAAAGACCACCATAGCTGGCATTTATGGGGGCATACCTCCTTGCCACTGCCGGTTATTATTAAAACCGACAAAGGATTTGAAACTTTTTCTTCTGCAAAACTGTCGGGCGAACACCACGAACCGATTGTTTACAACGGAAACTACTCCTATAAGATAGTGGAAGGAAAGATTAAGATAGTAAATGCGGATGGCACTGTAAATGAAGAAGATTCCAAAAAAGTATTCGATATTTCTATTACCAAGAACGTGGCTTCCATGTTCCTTACGGTTTTCCTGCTTATTATAATGTTTACCAGTGTAGCAAGGGCTTACAAGAGAACCGGCGTAAAATCAGCCCCCAAAGGCTTTCAGTCGTTCATTGAACCCATTATTATTTTTGTGCGCGACGAAATTGCAAAACCTTACCTGGGGCATGCCTACGCACGGTTCATGCCTTTCTTATTAACCATCTTCTTTTTTATATGGATCAATAACATGCTGGGTCTGGTGCCTTTCTTCCCGGGCGGCGCCAATGTAAGCGGTAATATCGCCTTTACGTTAACCCTGGCGCTGTTTACATTTATTATTGTGAATGTAAACGGGAAAAAAGATTACTGGAAACACATCTTCTGGATGCCCGGTTTGCCTACGCCCATGAAGATATTCCTGATGCCCATTGAAGTGCTGGGCGTATTCATCAAACCTGTATCGCTCACCATCCGGTTGTTTGCAAACATCACCGCAGGCCACATCCTGGTAATGAGTTTGATCTGTTTGATCTTTATCTTCAAGTCTGTGTATGCTTCGGCAATGTCGGTTCCTTTTGCCGTATTCATCAATGTCATCGAATTACTGGTGGCATTCCTGCAGGCGTTCATCTTTGCTATGTTATCAGCTTTATATATAGGAATGGCAATTGAAGAGCATCATGATCATCATGAAGATATACCGGTAATATAGTAGTAAAAGCGTTTTTTATTCACTTTTAAATATTAAAAAATGGTAGTAGGAAGTGTTGCTGCAATTGGTGCAGGTTTAGCGGCTATCGGTGCCGGTATTGGTATCGGTCAAATCGGTAAAGGTGCCGTTGAAGGTATTGCACGCCAGCCAGAAGCTGCCAACGACATCCGCACAAACATGATCGTTGCTGCGGCGTTGGTTGAAGCGGTTGCGCTGTTTGCGGTGGTGGTTGCGCTGCTCGGTAACAGTGCCGGTGCGTAATTTATCCAAACATCTTGTACGGGTGTTTAGCACAGGGCGACTGCTCCCGTACATTTCTTTTGAAATTTAATTGCTTATAAAGCTTTTCATATGTTGTTAGAAATAAATCCATTGGTGCTTCCCGATCCGGGTTTGGTTATATGGTCAACGCTGGCCTTCCTGATCCTTTTATTTGTACTGGGCAAATTTGCCTGGAAACCTATTATGAAAGCAATAGGTGAAAGAGAAAAAGGTATTAACGATGCCATTGCTTCTGCCGAAAAAGTAAAAGCAGAAATGGCACAGTTGAAAAGCGACAATGAAAAATTGCTGGCTGAGGCTAGAGAGGAAAGAGCGCAGATACTGAACGAAGCAAAAGCCATTAAGGATAAAATGATCAACGACGCCAAAGAGCAGGCCAAAAATGAAGCTGCTAAAATTATGGCTGAAACCCGTCAGACCATTGAGAACCAGAAGATGGCCGCTGTGGTTGATTTGAAGAACCAGGTAGGTAGCCTGGTGGTGGAAGTGGCTGAAAAAGTGCTTCGCCGTGAGTTGGCCGACAAAGCGCAGCAGGAAAATTACATCAAACAGCTCAGCAACGAAATCAAACTGAACTAAGTGATGGGGATTTGATTTCAAATCTCAAATCATAAATCACAAATCATAAATTCTTAAAATGCTCCAGCCACGTTTAGCCGGACGATATGCGAAAAGCCTGATTGATCTGGCTGTTGAGAACAAGCAGTTAGAAGAAGTGTATGCAGATATGCTGTTCCTGCAGTCGGTGTGCAAACAAAGCCGGGAATTCGTAAACCTCATGCGCAGCCCCGTTGTGCAGGCAGATAAAAAGCTCAGTATCCTGGATGCCGTAACCGGCAGCAGGGTGAGCAAATTAACTGCTTCTTTTAACAAGCTGCTGGTTCAAAAGGGCAGGGAAAATATTTTTACAGAGATCATTGCCGCGGCAATTGATCAATATAATAAGATCAAAGGAATACATAAGGTAAAGCTTACTACTGCGCAGCCCATCAGCAATGAATTGCGTGCGGCTATCGAAAACAAAGTAAAAGCTGATGCCGGTCTGACAAATATTCAATTGGAAACCGTAGTAAAAGATGAACTGATTGGTGGCTTTGTGCTGGAGTTTGACAATAACCTTATTGATGCCAGCATATTGCGCGATCTGAAAGACATTCAGAAGCAGTTCCGCAGCAACGAATATGTAAGAAACATTCGTTAATGCATTTGATAACGATTCAGAAATTTCTTTAAACACTATAAACTAAAAGATATATGGCAGAGATTAAGCCCGATGAAATAAGTGCGATACTGCGCCAGCAGTTAAGCAATTTTAATGCAGGTGCCGACCTGGAAGAAGTAGGCACTGTACTGCAGGTTGGTGACGGTATTGCCCGCATTTACGGCTTAAACAACGTACGTGCCGGTGAGCTGGTAGAGTTTGAGAATGGTGTAAAAGCGGTTGCTTTAAACCTTGAAGAAGACAACGTAGGTGTGGTATTGATGGGTGAGTCGAGCGAAATTAAAGAAGGCAATAAAGTTAAAAGAACCGGTAGCATCGCCTCTTTAAAAGTAGGTGACGGTGTTGTTGGTCGTGTAATAAATGTGTTGGGAGAACCCATCGATGGAAAGGGCCCCATCAAAGGCGAAACATACGAAATGCCCCTGGAGCGCAAAGCCCCCGGCGTAATTTACCGTGAGCCGGTAAAGGAGCCTTTGCAAACAGGTATCAAGGCGATCGATGCTATGATTCCCATCGGGCGCGGCCAGCGTGAGTTGATCATCGGCGACCGTCAAACAGGAAAAACGGCTATCGCTATCGACACCATCATCAACCAGAAAGAATTTCACAAAGCGGGTAAAACTGTTTATTGTATATATGTAGCCTGCGGTCAGAAAGCCTCTACCATTGCCAACGTTATGAAAACGCTGGAAGACAATGGTGCGATGGAGTATACAGTGATCGTAGCAGCTTCTGCATCAGATCCTGCTCCGCAGCAATTCTTCGCTCCTTATGCTGGTGCAGCTATCGGCGAATTCTTCCGCGATACCGGTCGCCCTGCATTGATCGTGTATGATGACCTTAGTAAACAAGCGGTGGCTTACCGCGAAGTATCGTTGCTGTTGCGCCGCCCTCCCGGACGTGAAGCTTACCCTGGTGACGTATTTTACCTCCATAGCCGTTTGCTGGAAAGGGCTGCCAAAGTGATCAATGACGATGCGGTGGCTAAGAACATGAACGACGTTCCCGACAGCATTAAACATATGATAAAAGGCGGTGGCTCATTAACAGCATTGCCTATTATTGAAACACAGGCCGGCGACGTATCGGCTTATATTCCTACCAACGTAATTTCGATTACCGACGGTCAGATATTCCTGGAATCGAACCTGTTCAACGCTGGTATTCGTCCAGCCATCAACGTGGGTATTTCGGTAAGCCGTGTGGGTGGTAATGCGCAGATCAAATCCATGAAGAAAGTGGCTGGTACACTTAAGCTCGACCAGGCATTGTATCGTGAGTTGGAAGCCTTCTCTAAATTTGGTGGCGACCTCGATGCTGCAACCAAATCGGTAATCGACAAGGGTGCCCGCAACGTGGAAATCCTGAAACAACCGCAGTACACTCCATTCTCTGTAGAAAAGCAGGTAGCCATTATTTATCTTGGTACACAAGGCGCTTTAAGAGATGTGCCTGTTAATAAAGTAAAAGAGTTTGAAGAGCTGTTTTTACTGGAAATGGAAAACAAGCTGCCTGAGGTGTTGGGTGAGTTCAAAAGAGGCAACCTGCCGGAAGAAGGCATTAAGAAAATGACTGAACTTGCAAAAGGACTTATCTCAAGGTATAAATAGGTAATAAAATAAGTTTATAAGTGAACAGCCCTCCTCCGATGTCTATCGGAGGGGGGCTTTGTCTTTTCCATACATCGATTAACAGCCCTTCAACATACTTTGGCCGATGTGATAGCGTTATATATAGTAGTGGAATAAGAGTATCCACGTATGTCAATTAATCTATGATAAACGGGAGTTCATTTTGGCGAATAAAGTATCGCTTCCGTCGAATCGATATTTTTCTATAAGGTTTCACTTATATTTTTGAGGTGAAAACATTTATTTCTCCCGCCCCTGTGAAAATCCATAAAACCCGTATGATGGAAACCCAGTTTCAACCTATTAAAAAGCTTTGGCTGCTTTTGCTTATTGCAGCAATAACAACAGCGGCAGCTACGAAAGTTCGTGCGCAAGCTACCTATGCTGTGCCTGTAAGTATAGGCAATAATGCATGTACCTCCGGAAAAGGGTTTGTGCAGTTCAGGTATACATCTAACAATCTTACGCTTGCCCAGGTTCCCCCAACATCCTGTAACCTTTCTAACCTCGCAAGTCCGGGGTTTAATGAATATAATGCTGGTATTTCTTTCAATCCCAAAGACACTAATCTTTATTATACGCGCTATGTATCGCCCAACACGTATGTGTGGCGTTGGAAACCAGGTTCTGCCTGTCCGCCGCCTACAGCGCTGTTAACTGTATATAATAATATGTACGTCATAGGCCTCACCTTCGACTCAGAGGGAATGGGTTACCAATTGATCTACACAGGATCTTATCCTTACGGGCTGGCTTTGCAGAGCGTAAACTTTACTACCGCTACGCTTGGTCCCATTGTACCTGTTTCTTTACCAGCCGGCTTAAACCCCCTGGCAGGAAACGGCGACTTTATCATTACGCCAACCGGTCAGTTTTTGGCTATACTTGATAACAACTATATCACCATCAATTATCATGATTATGGGTCTGCTCCTTTGCAGGCTACCCTGATCAGTAAACTGAGTGGCAATACTATTATCGGGTTGTCGTATTCTGATGGTAAGCTGGTAGCATCCGATTATTATAATGCAGGCGGATACTACAGGAGTAATTATTACGAAGTAGGAATTGTAGACGGAGCCAAAACAACTATTACAACTGCGCCTTGTTACTTCAGCACCGATATGACGGATATCAACACGGCTATCGGTGTTTCCAAAAAGCTTGCTTCGGCTACGCCCACGAGTACACCGGGTACGTATGATCTGTGTTACGATATTTATGTACAGAACTATGGCAACTGGCCATTGTCTAAGATAAAGGTAACAGACAATCTGGCGGCCATATTTGGTCCTCCCAATATTTCAAATATTTCGGTTTCTTTAATTGATAACCCCGCGGGAGTAGTGTTAGATCCTACCTTTAACGGGTCTACAAAAACGAATTTGATTGACAGTGTTAATTCCAAACTGCCAGCTTCGCCCGCAGCCAACAATCATTTTACCATACGGTTGTGTTTCAGGGTGAAGAGCATAATAGTTGGGAAGGTATACAACAACAATGCATTTGCTACCGGCGACGGCTACCTGAATGTGCGTGTAACCGATAAATCGACCGATGGCAATAATCCTGATCTTAACAGTAACTCAAAACCAGACGACACCGGTGAAGACAGGCCCACACCGTTTGTGGTGCAAACAACGGCAGATTCGCCCCCTTGCGATGCATTGAACAGGGTATTGTATTTGCAGAATTTTGGAACAGGAAGCGGTATGTCTACTCCCATACCATTGGCCACCGGGACAAATGTAGGTGGTATAGCCCGTACAGATTATACAGGCAGCACCTCTCAACCATTGGCGGTAGAGCGGTATGCACTTACCAATAATGCTAACAATGGCAATACATCGCGCTGGATAAGTTTAACCGATCATACTACCGGAACCGGCCGCATGATGGTGCTGAATGCAGATGTGCAGGCAAACAAAGTATACCGTGATACGGTCAATGTACCTTGCACCAACCTCCGATATTCACTGTTCGCTTTTGTATCTAATATTGCCAATTCTTCTTACGAAACTTTCTGTAACAACGCGTTTGGAGGACTGGTGCCGCCCAAGCTCATCTTTACTGTAAGAAATGCTTCTGACGGCAATATCATTACAAACCTTACGACCGCCGATATTACCAGTGGCGCATGGACGCAATACGGTATGAAATTCGTAATGCCGTCAGGTATAACAAAAGTGGTAATAGAAATTACGAATGCTGCTGCTGGTGGTTGCGGTAACGACCTGGCAATAGATGATATACAGTTTGGCTTGTGCGATCCTACTCCTACGGTTGAAGTAAATGCAGCGGCAGGATGTAATGCAGGTAATACAACCTTTAGTGCAACCCTGAGCGATACGACAGTAATATCGGGCACGTTGGAATATCAATGGCAGGTAAGCACCGATAATTCTACCTGGACCAATATCCCATCTGCCAATAACAGTACCTATACCATTAACCCGCTTACTGCATCTGATATTGGAAAATACTATCGGGTAATTGTAGCGTCCGCAGGCAATATCAATAACACAAGCTGCAGGTATGTGTCGAATGGCTTCCAGCTAACGGCTAAAACCGCTTCGGTGGCGCCTACAAGCATTACCGCCAGCCCGGCATTTACTACCTGCCCCGGCAATGCAGTAACGTTAACCCGCCAGGGCGGATCATTAGGCACGAATGCAGTATGGAGATGGTATACCGGAAGCTGCGGTGGCACATTGATCGGTACTGGCAATTCAATCATTGTAAGTCCGTCTGCTACTACTACTTACTATGTACGTGCAGAAGGCGATTGCAACACTACTACCTGTGCGCAGGCAACTATTACGGTGTCGCCCTGCGTTATTCTGCCCATCGACTTCCTTTCGTTTACTGCTGTGCAGCGTACCGCAGTAATAGAGCTTGGCTGGAAAATCTTATCAACAGAGCAGATCGATCATTTTGATGTAGAGCGATCAACAGACGGAGTGAACTTTAGTAAGATAGGTGAAGTGAGAAAAGCAGTGCCTCGCAACGAAGCAGTTTCATTCGGTTACGAAGATGCTTCTTTAGACGTGAGCACAGAAGTATTTTATTACAGGATATGCGTTATCAATAAAGATGGTGTTCGCAAATACAGCAATGTGTTAGTGGTAAGGTTGTCTGCACGCAGCAATGAGAAAATGAAAGTAAGTCCTAACCCCGCATCCTCATCCGTTCAGATAACCTATTTCACCACCGCCCGCGGCATGGTTGAATACCAGTTGCTTGACATGACAGGCAAAATTGTATGGCGCAAACAAAGCATGGCCGGTCAGGGACAGAACATAGAAGTGATTGAAGATCTGTCGCATTTCAATGCAGGTGTATATACGGTGGTGCTGCGCGTGCAGGACAGGTGGGAGCATGTGAGGTTGGTGATAAGGAAGTAGGAGCGTTAAAAAAGTTGCTTTATGTTGTTTTTACAACCAAGAAAATCTGTAACTATTTTACTTCAGTTACAAATTTTCATTTTAATCTATTTAAAATTAGGTTGTATTTTGTAGTCTTCTGAATATAGTTTTTTTATCCGGCCAATATGACTGTCGGTTATATAGTTAATATTGTTTTTTGTTTGATTCGATTTCTCATGTATGTATTTAACGTTGTGTTTGTCGAGGAACTTAAAGAGATCGTTTATATGTACTATTAGATCAACGTCGCTTGTGCTTTCATAGTAATCTACTTGTTGCCTAATATGCTCGTCTTGAAATTGAGGTGGTTTGGAGAGTTCAAATTCAGCATAGTTAATGAAATCATCAATACTTACTTTTCGGCTATAAAATCCCATGTAAGCATAATATTCAAAATAGCGTCTTTCCAGTATAAAAAGCTTATATGTTGATAAAAAGCGTTCGAGCGGATCCCTCCAAACTGAAAAAACGATTAACCCAGGATTCACCATTCTAATTTTCTTCAACTCCGTATAATCAAACAGCAACAGACTTTTATCTGGATGTTGCCGAACTTCTCGATGAACTCTTAGTTCCGGTTTTGGCCAATTTCCCATTTTGTTATACAATACAACTTTATGCAAAAACGAAGAAGCATTTTTAGCAATAAATAAAAAGGACAGGTTTGTATTGGGAATTCGGCAAATATAGTTCTGTCCAAAAAAACTCTCTATTACGGTGGTATCAGGAATGTTCATTCAAAAAATGTTTTATAAAATTTGCAGATGCATCAATGGTAATATTGCTTGTATCAACTCTAATAAAGTCGCTTTGAGGCAACTCAAATACATCGCCTACCCCTGTAAAATTTTCTATTTCGCTTTCACGAGCTTTGCGATATAATCCCTTTATGTCTCTGCTTTCACATACAGCCAACGGGCTATCTACAAAAAATTTTAGTACACGATTCTCTCCAATGATCTTAGACAATTTTATTCTGTCGTTTTCATAAGGTGTGATTGCTGAAACAATAGGAAGTAATCCTTCTCTAAAAAAAAGCTTAGCGATTTCGGCTGTTCTGCGAATGTTCTCACTTCTGTCTATTGGCGTAAATCCTAAATCACTATTGATTCCCGACCTTAGCGCATCTCCGTCGAGTTGAACTGATGCAATATTCAAACCATCAAAATAAATTTTTAGATGATTGCTTAATGTTGTTTTTCCTGCACCGGATAAACCAAACAACCAAATAACTTTTTGCGTCATATTATTTTGCAGACATCCTTAAATTAAGTATTGAGGTTAAAAAAATTTATGCTTTTCTGCTTCTTTCGAAATAACCTGTAACCTTCTTTGGGCGAGCGCAAACATATTTTTTACCAAATGCTTCTGCTCATTGTGAACAGGTGTAACATCTGAATATCCAAAATCATGTTGTAAAGAAATGAAAGGATACAGCACCATTTTATGCCTGCTCATTTCTGAAAGCTTTCGGTCTGCTGTTACTGTATCATCGTACGGCTCTTCCAAAATTCGCTGAAAAAATTTTCTATATAAGACGATGAATTGAGTTGACAAGCATTGGTTTATCCAAAACCTATATGGGCTAACGGGAACAGCAAAATCAAACTTACCGGTGCCACAGTTTAAATACTCACAGCCCTGTTCATGTGCTTCAATAATATTTTTTAATAAAAAATCTTTACAATATTCAGAAGTAAATTCATGATCGTCTTCACAAATAATTATAACATCATCGTCGTTCTTAATCGCCATGTTTATGATTTTTCGTATACTATCCCACAAGCCTACCGCTCCAATGTTATGCTTAAAGGCATTTATGATAGTTATATCAAACTCCTTTTTGCCATTAAATTGATCAATGATGTGCTCCCTCCTTTCCGTTCTTTCTGGTAAATTGATAATATAAGTTGGGATAGCAAGGGTGTCAAAATCGACCACCGTGTTGTCCGGCGTATTATTGTTAATACCCTTATAAAAGGAATTAATATCTTTTATAATTCTGGCATTGTTTTCGGTCGTCGCAAACAGCGCTTCAACCCTGTCAGCTCCATTATTTCTTTCGGTAACATCAGAATAGCCGAATTCCTTTTGTGTTGAAATAAAGGGATGAATAAAATAGTTATTAATGGCCAACCCGGATATTTTGTAATCAGCCGCTTCGTGCTCTTTAAAATCTGCATTCAAAATCTTACCATACATTTTTTTGAATATAACGGTAAACTGTAACCCGGAAAACTTTCTCACCCAAAATAGTTTTTCTGATATTGGAAATCCATCTTCAAACCAGCTTACGCCTCCGCATAAAACGTCGGTGTCCAGTTTAATGGCTTCGTCAATGCATTGATGTAGTAATCGAAAGTTATATTTTTCTGTAAATTGGTGATCGTCTTCACAAAGCAAAAAATACTCAAAATCATTTTCAGTTGCAATATGTACAACTTTTTTTATCGATTCCCACAACCCTATAGATCCCTGCTTATGTTCACATGCTTCGATAATTGAGACACTGAACTCATTCCGACCGGCAAATTCTTTTTGAATGTGTGTGTGCCGGTCTATGCGTGTTTTAAGGTTAATGATGTAGGTAGGCAGATGCATTACTCCCGGAGGTTAAGTTTTTTCGATATTGTGTTATAAAACGCTTTACCGTAGTTGGGTTTTTAATAAGTCTCTAAAATTTTAAAAAACGCGTTGTTGAAGCTTTTCTCAGCGTTCAGATGCTACAAGTATCTATCGATCAGTTCAGTTAGTTTCGAATCGGTAGGCCTGAGAGCATTAGCGTCTATTAGTGTGCCATCTTTATTTATAAGCACATATCTTGGAATTGACGATAGATCGAACAGCCTATGCAACGTTGAACTGGCTTTTGAAGTTTTATAGTTTTGTATATAGTTTTCTAAACTTTCTTCTCTGACAGCCTCCAGCCAATCTGAGAAAACATCGTCAATAGAAATGTATACATATGTAAATGGCTTGCCAGAGTATGAGTCTCTTATCTTTTGTGCGTATGGCATTTCGCGTCTGCAAGGAGCACACCAACTCGCCCAAAAATCTATATATATTAATTTGCCTGCATTGTCTTTGAGTAATTTATCCCATCCGATCGCTTTTTTATTAATGTCGACAAGGTCGCTCTGCAATTCACTTAATTGTTTGTCATAGTTTTCTTTCACATATTTTATTAACGAAGAGTCGCCGCAATCTTTATAAAACTTTGCGATGTATTCATCCAAGAACTTCGGAGCTTTATTCCTAATACTCCGCAAACAATAAAATAGCTGCTTGTCTTTTATTTTACCCTGGTAAAATATTGCTGCGCTATCGTAATGTTCTATAAATTGCCGCGGATCTTTAAAATTTGTTCCCCATTTTACATTTCCATAGGTATTTAAAAAAAAACGTTGTTCGTTTAAATAACTATACTCCTCTTTTTGTGTAAAAGGCTTTATGCTATCCAAAAAGACCTGTAAGCCTGGACTCTTATCGACTGCCAGTCGTGCCAGCTTATATCTCAAATATTCATAAATAATTATATGATAGTAGGTGTTGTACACTTTATCGTATAGGTCTTGTCTGTACGTTGCAAGGTATTGGATAGAGCTGTCAAATAGTTTTTCAAGATAAATGTTTCTTTCTGGTAACGTTTTTTTTTGACTATTTTGCTTATAACTGAAGATGGAGCTACCGGTATTATTAAGCGAGGGAAAGAAATTTCCTGCATCATGCTTTATCTTGAGAGATTTTACGGATATGCTATCACCCCTAATGGTAATTGTCACTGTATCTCCGGGTGATATCCACAGGGGAACCTTTTTTTTATAGGAGTAATAAAACTGTATTGGTAATTTAGAAATAATCGTTTTTTTGTATAGCGAATCTTTCTCAATTTTTTCAAAATCAAATTGTTTAAAAGTGCCGTATCTGTCAAAGTAAGTAAATGGAGTAAAACTTCCTTTTTTTACCGCAAAGTAAGAAACTATCACAGAGTCTGTCTGTGGTGATGTTGTTTTTGCCGTTTTAGCGCTACCTGGACTTGTAGAGCACGAAATAAGTATAGCACACAAACTCATTGAGAAGTGCTGAAGGTTCATTGAGGCGATATTATAAAGTAATTTAAATAATTACCAGGAACACAACTTTGAATGTTTCTGGTATAATTAATTTTTTAGTTTGTTTTCCGTTTTGCTTATGAGAAGAGATGATGGTAATTTCCGAAACTATCACAGCAATATCTCGCATAATCTCCATTGTATATTGAATCTGGATCGTTGTTAAAATTGTTCATAGCTGCTATTGCATCATCTTTGGTCTTGCCATTGCTATTAAAATTAGTATATATCGAACCGTCTCCGACATATCCGCCTCCAATGGCGGTTCCCCCAGAATAGAAGATATCTACTCTACATCCGCTGCCACTACTTCCCCCATCACCGATTTTAATTGCTCCCTTGAAAGCATTTCTGCCTTCAAAGTTTTGAAGTTTCAACTTTAGTTTTTTCATTTTTTTAAAATTTTAGGTCCAAAGATTAGCGGTTTCTGGCTAACCAGGACCGGCGTAAAAAATAAATTAACACCCAAAATTAAAATCCTTAGAACCGCTATTTCTGGCTCCAAAAAAATAAACTTCTTTGCAGAGAATGAAACATTTCGGATAAAAATAGCCTCTACAAATATTTTTCAATAAGTTTTTTTAGCTGCAGATCTCCGGGGCGTGGTGCATCCCTGCTTATTATCTTGCTGTCTTTTCCAATAAGAATATATCTCGGAATGCTGGTTATTTTTAAGCCTCTTGTTAAAATAGAATTGTCTCCATTTTTTATTAAATAAGAACTGTGTTTTTTCAGATTGTTATTGGAATATGCCTGCCAGGCAGTAGCATCCTCATCGATGGACATAAAAATGACTTTTAATTTTCCTTTATATTTTTCCGAAAGTTCGATGGATTTTGGCATTTCGTATATGCACGGCCCACACCAGGTTGCCCAGATGTCAATAAAAACAATTTTACCTCTGTTTTCTTCTATTATTTTGCCCAATGTTTTATAAGCAAAATTATTAGTAAGTAATATCTGGTTGTGTATATCCATGCTTACTTCTAAGCTGGGTACTTCGCGAAACTTCACAAGTTCCTTATGTAAGTCAGTCAGGTAGGCAGTATCTTGAAGACGATCTAGTAAATTATATTCTTTAAAATTATTTTTTTGTAGGTGTATCAGGTTTTGGATAGCCTTCGCTTGAATATATTCTTTTGCTTTTTGGGAAAATGGATCAGACATTGCAAATACAACTTTCAATTCTTCTTCCTCTAATCCATTGAATCCTAAATATGGGCGCGTGGGATTTTTTATTCGCAGGCTTATTCTCAAAAAATGTAAAAGGGCTGTAGTATATAAAGTGTTTTCCATACAATCGTTGCAGGTGAAATAAGATTCAAATCTTTTCAGCGAATCTGTATAGTATTTTCTGATGTCATATCTGTTAAAGTTCGGATAGTATAAATATAGCTTCTCATTTATTCGGGCATATTCTAAAATGGTGGCAGCGTAATTTTTGAAAGCCTCTGAAAGCTGATGACTTCTGCTGTAGGTTTGAATAAATTTTTTTCTGTTTCGAAAGGTATTTTCAATTATGCTGTCTCTTTCCTTCATGTTGCACTGCTGCGTAATGTATGTTGTTTTCATAAGAGGGCGAAGGCTACCGAATTGAAGCGACATATCTCGTAAAGCATTCAATTCGTTACTTCGGATCAAAGATTTCTCCCGGAATGTAATATTGCCACCGTCCGTTTCTTCTATTGTAATGCTATCTCCGGGGAATAGAACATAAGGTGTTTGTAATTCGTCGGCTGCGATTAAGTAAACAGGTGTTTGAGATTCCATTGTAATAACATTTCCCTTAGATAAGTTAAGAGGTCTGCCTTTAAGCCCTTTTATGTAATAAAAGTTTTGTGGTTTGGCGCTTGCATATTTCATCCAGATTTTTGATGATTCAGATCTTGAGACCTGAACTTTTGAGATTTGAGCCTTGCAGGAATATATTAGGAAAGAGAAAATAAAGGTAAATGATGATTTCAACATAATTTCTCGTATTGGTTAATATCACCTACTGCTAAATCAATTAGATACGTTTGGTAAAGATTTGGTTGTTTCAATTCGATTTTTACCGAAACGTTACGGTTTAGTAGTTCTTTCGATTTGGCATGTGTAATTTATATTACTAAATAACCAGCCCGATTTAAAGTAAGAGTATCGGGCTGGTTAGTGAACATAAGACAATGTAATAAAACTGTTTTATACGTAGTAGTGATTCACAATGCTAATGGGCATTATTCCATGAATCCTGGCATGAATCACAACACCAATTATCCCAGCCTCCGTTACCTCCATCAAAAAGGTTGTCGGCTTGGCTTCGGGAAAGCCCACAATTATATCCTTCCCAGTCGCCTGAGTGAACACAACATCCGCCGGGGTAAGAACTATCACTTCCTCCCATTACTCTTTTCAACTGCTCCTTTGTAAGCATTTTTGCTCCTTCAAAGTCTTGAAGTTTCAACTTTAGTTTTTTCATTTTTTTAAAATTTTAAGTCTAAAGATTAGCGGTTTCTGTGCTAACCAGGACTGGTGTAAAAAATAAATTAACACTCAAAGCTAAAACTCTACGAGCCGTTATTTCTGGCTCCAAGAAAATCAGACTTCTTTACACGGTACAAAAACTGATTTTTCTGAAAAGCACAATTCTTCAGGCCTTCCTATTTTATCAACTTCATCTTTGGGTAGTATGTCGCCATATTTCATAAATTTAGAAATACAGAACTCTCCATCTTCCTCGTAGTAATATGATTTCCGAAGTTTATTATATTTAATGGTTGCCCCTAGAGTTCGCATTTCATGCAGAATTTCTTTAACTGCACTTTTTGACAATTTCATTTTACGTGCAAAAGTTTCCAGGTCTCCCGTAGCTTTTTTCCTGATCAGGAAGTTGGCGTATTCCAATCGCTTAATAGCTTTGAGTAACGACATAGAAGACAGTTTTATATGGTAAAGAAATATTTTAGATCGGCTACATTGTACAAATCTGGCAACCGGTAAAACTTGGGGCTTCCATTTTCTTTTTCGTGGGTATTCATACACACAAAAAATGTAGGGGTGGCGGTAATTGCTACAGCATCGCACCATTCGTGCATGGCTGTAACGGACTCTCGAAACTTTTCATTAGAAGGAGTATGCAAATGATATTTTTCAGCAAAGGCTTGATAGTCTTTTACGGGTGCGTTGTACCAGTCATCCAACGCCTGTTGGGTAAGCATTTCATCTTTTTGTGCAGCAATGGACAATAAGTGCATCACCGGCGCTCTTTTTATGTCTTTTTCGTTTTCTGTTGCAGTAAAAATAATTTGTACACTTAACTCCTCGTTATTGTTTACCAACTCTTCAATAATGGGATGCGCCTTTGCACAGGGGCCGCAATAGGGGTTGCACACTTTTACCAGCTTTATTACGCTATCTGGTTTTCCTATGGTAATGCCTAAGCCGTCTGGGCATTTGCTCATAACTTTTTGCTTAGACAGTAAACCTCCAAATATTTGCGGGTTGTGTTTCAGCCGTTGCAACTCGATGGTTTTTAGTCTGCTGTCTTTGGCCTTTTGCAGTGCAGGCAACACTACAATCATAACCGAAAAAACAAAAGCAAGTGTAACAACGATGCCTAGCCACGATTGCAGTGTAACCCCGGCTAATAATTCCCAATCGTACAAACCGCTGGCAAAGGCAGTAACGAACAGCAGGAGCAGCAGCGCCTGCACTGCCAGGCACAATACACACCATTGTTTTACCACCTTCCACTGGTAATACAGCGAGAAGAATACATAAGGCAGCACCAAGATGCTGAGACATCCGGCTATTACTAAAGAGTCCCGAGTTAGTCCGGTTGCCAGTAAAAAAAGAAGGATACCGGCAAAATAAGTAAACCCGAGGCTGCTCCAGCTCAGCCCCATTATGGTAGAGGCTTTTGAACGCAGCACTGCCGAACAGTTAATCTGTTTGGTTGCCTGGCATATTTGTTTTACCACGGGGTTGTATTCATCTGTTTCATGCCATAACAGCAGGGTGGTGATTATGCAGCCTGCAAGCAGCAGCAGGGTGTAAATACTACCCACAATGGTTTGGAACGAGAGATTGTTCAATAAACGGACAATGCTTATAATAATAGAAAGTGCCGGCAATGCCAATAATGCGATGTAATTAAAAAAAATGCGTCGTTTCTCCTTTTTCAAATGTTCTTCGTACTGTTCTTCCTGTGTTTTATTCCCCGCTTCTACAATAAGAATTACCCCCTTGTATATTTCATCAAAAGAAGTAACTGTATATAGTTCTTGTTTTTTTGTTGCTGGATTGTAGAACTGAATGTTATTGTCCGAAAATTGAGTAACTACAGCAAAAACGTCATGGTACTTGCCTTGTGGTTTAATCTGCGCCAGGAAGGGTAGCCTGAAGTCTGGAGAATCTTTGTAGTCACGGATGGTTTGCCTTAATGGAGCACAGCCTACATCGTACGACATGCCAATAACATCTGCGATGGCAGCAAGAGCAGGATAGTTAGGATGCTCCGTTAATTCCTTTTGCAGGTGTGATTTGGTAAATTTAATTTTTAATACCTGCAAAAGATGTGCAGTTGCATCTTCACAATGCTGCATGGACTGGCTAAACAGATTGATGAATTTCATGATGGCTAGCATTTAGTTAATGCGAAACGAGAAATAAAAATACCGATATTTATTATTGGGTGTAAAAAAATATTTCCTAATATTTGTTGTTGCATACATCTATGAAAAGTTTCACCTGTTACCGCCAGCTCAACGCCATGGATTGTGGCCCCACCTGCCTTAGAATGATTGCTAAATGGTATGGAAAGCATTTTACTTCGGATTTCCTCAGGCAAATGGCTGGTTTTAATAAAGCAGGTGTTTCGTTGTTAGGCATTAGCGATGCGGCGGAAAAAATCGGCTTTAGAACACGCGGCGTGAAAATTGATCTGCAACGTTTAAGCGAAGCTCCATTGCCAGCCATCCTACACTGGAATCAGAATCATTTTGTGGTGCTTACTAAATTAACCAAACACAATGCCACCATTGCAGATCCGGGAAGGGGCATAATTAAGTATACAGTTGCTGAGTTAAATAAACATTGGGCATCCTCAAAGGGAGATGACGGGACCGACATTGGTGTAGCTTTGCTGCTGGAACCAACGCCTGCCTTTTATACACTGGAAAGTCAAGGGGAACAAAAACTGAGTTGGAGCTTAGTGTTGCAATACCTAAGCAGTGGTAAATGGCAATTAATACAGGTATTTGTAGCACTGATGATTACATCAATGCTTTCGCTGGTGTTTCCTTTTTTAACACAAAGCATTGTAGATACAGGTATCAATACCCAAAATCTTCAGTTTGTAATAGTAGTGTTAATTGCGCAGGTGATGCTCACTTTCAGCCAGGCGATTGTTGGCTTTATACAAAGCAGGTTATTGCTGAGGGTATCCAATATACTGAACATACAAATTCTATCCGATTTCTGGATAAAGCTGACCCGTTTACCTATATCTTATTTCGACGTTCATCATACGGGCGATACGCTACAGCGCATAGGCGACCATCGCACCATTCAAAATTTCCTTACAGGTACAGCATTAACAACATTGTTTTCGTTTTTTAATTTTATTGTATATGCTATTGTACTGGTAATTTATAGTGTGCAGTTGTTTTTTGTGTTTAGTGTAGGCAGCATTATTTATTTTGCGTGGGTGCAGTTGTTTTTACGTATTCGGCGCAAGCTGAATTATGAAACCTTTCATCTTTCTTCCAAGGAAAAAAATGCTTCGCTGCAGTTGATACAGGGCATGCAGGAAATACGCCTGAACAATGCCGAAAAACAAAAGCGTTGGGAGTGGGAAAATATACAGGCGAATATTTTTAAGCTGAGCTTTAAGAATCTTAACTATAGCCAGATACAATCGGCAGGTGCTACCTTCATTAACAGCATGCAGGGCATTGCCATCAGCTTTATTGTTGCCAAACTGGTAATAGACGGGCAATTGACACTAGGCGCAATGCTGGCAGTTCAATATGTGATAGGGCAGTTGAGTGGTCCAATCCAGCAATGGGTAGGCTTTGTGCAAAGCCTGCAGGATGCTAAAATAAGCATGGAGCGGTTGAATGAAATACACCAGCTAGATGATGAAGAAGACAAGGATAAGATATATATCAATCAATTACCAGAACGTAAAAGTATTGTCATCAAAAATCTTTCATTTACTTATCCCGGAGCGGGCAATGATCCTGTATTAAGAAACATTGATCTTATTGTTCCTGAAAACAAAGTAACTGCAATAGTAGGTGCAAGTGGTAGCGGTAAAACCACCTTGGTAAAGCTGCTGCTGAAAGTATATGAACTATATGATGGTGATATAAGAATTGGAAGTCTCTCCCCAGCAACCTCCGAAGGAGGGGGAGAAATGGGCGGTATGAAATTTAATTTTATCAGTCATAAATACTGGCGTAACACTTGTGGCGCCGTATTGCAGGATGGTTATATTTTTAATGATACCATAGCACGGAATATTGCTGTTGGCGACGACAATATTGATGTGAATCGTCTTGTACAAAGCTGCCAAACGGCTAATATACATTCGTTCGTAGAATCTTTACCCAATGGTTACTATACTCAATTAGGGGCAGATGGAACAGGGTTGAGCCAGGGGCAAAAGCAACGGATTATGATTGCCAGGGCGGTATATAAAGATCCTGATTATTTATTTTTTGATGAAGCTACCAATGCTTTGGATGCCAACAATGAAAAAGCAATAGTAGAAAACCTTGAAAAATTTTTCAAGGGCAAAACGGTTATAGTAGTCGCCCACAGATTGAGTACCGTAAAAAACGCAGACAAGATTGTTGTGTTGGACGGTGGCAGGATAGTAGAAGAAGGCACGCACTCTGAATTGACAGTGAGGAAGGGCAAATATTATGAGCTGGTAAAAAACCAGTTAGAGTTAGGAAGCTGACCTTCGGGTTACATTAAATAAAACCGTATGAAAGAAATACCAGTTGATGGTGCTATAGAGTTATCGGACGATGCTTTGGAGCAAGTGTCGATATATAAGAATTTTTCAGAGCGGTCGGATGTGTCGCAGGAAATCATTAGTCGCAAACCTGATTTTTACGAGAAGTGGGCATTATTGTTGTTTTTAAGTATTCTTTTAATATTGGTTGGCAGTAGTTGGTTTATTAAATATCCCGACATCATTGAGGCAAGGGCAGTATTAACCGGCAGCAATGCACCTAAAGAAATCGTACCCAGGCAAACGGGTAAACTGACGGCGCTGTTTGCAAAGAACAATCAGCAGGTTAAACAAGGAGACATATTGGGCTGGATTGAATCCAATGCCAATGCGCGAGAGGTGATCGATTTGGCAGGAAGGTTAGATAGCAGTGTAAAAAAGCTTGATCAAAGCAAGCCGCAAGCCATTGCAGGGTTGTTTAATAAACGATTCTCCAATTTAGGCGAGCTGCAATCAGCCTATCAAACTTTTATTACTGCTTTGCTGCAATACAACGACTATCTGGTGAACGGTTTTTATTCAAGGAAGAAAAGTATGCTGCTTAACGATATTGCTGCATTACACAATATGCAGACCATAGCTGCTGCTCAGCGAAAATTAACTGTGGAGGATAATGCTTTAGCCGAAAAGACCTTTGAGATGAACAGAAAGTTGTTTGAGCAAAAAGTAATTTCTGCAGAGGAATACCGGCAGGCGCAAAGTGTTTTGTTAAATAAACAGCTTTCTGTTCCACAAGCGGATGCCAATATCATTTCGCAGCAAAACCAGATAAGAGATAAGCAGAAAGAAATAGACCAATTAACCCATGATATTCTTCAGCAACAACTCACATTTGAACAGGCATTACATACCCTCAAAAGTAGTGTAGAGGAATGGCTAAAAGCTTTTACATTGCAGGCCCCGGCAAACGGTATTGTTGTATTTGCCTTACCGCTTCAACAAAATCAGTTTATTGAGCAGGGCAAGCTACTCGGGTTTGTAAACCCGTTAGATAGTAAATATTATGCGGAGATAAAACTACCACAAAACAACTTTGGTAAAGTAGATACCGGAATGAAAGTGCAATTGAGGTTTGATGCTTATCCTTACCAGGAGGTGGGATTCGTTCCCGGTACTTTAAACTATGTGTCTGTTGTAGCTGTGGATAGCACTTTCATAGGAACCGTACAGTTAAATAAAGGGTTACAAACAAATCAGGGAAAACCGCTGCAGTACAAAAATGGATTAAAAGCACAGGCGTTAATTATCACCAAAGACATGCGGCTGCTGGAAAGGTTGTATTATAGTATTGTAAAAGCGACTTCGGTAAACAAGGATAACTAATTGTTCTATTAGTACTTCTTAAATACTTGCTTATCATGAAATACATTGTTACGCTCACCAGCTATGGACATAGAGTGGAAAAAACAGCCCCATATGCCATTTGTTCCCTTTTAAATCAATCGGTTGCTCCTGATAAAATTATTTTATGGCTTGCACATAATACCTCCATACCAACTATATTGAGCAAGCTTGCTAATATTGGCTTAGAAATAAAATTTTGCGATGATTTGCGATCATATAAAAAACTTATCCCGGCACTTCGTGAATTCCCTGATGACGTATTAATTACAGCCGATGACGACGTGTTTTATCCTGCAAATTGGTTTGAGCGACTGAAAGCAGCCTTCCTGAGACAGCCGTCGCAAATACATGCGCACAGAGCTTATAGAATAATTTTTAATGCTGCTGGTAATGTGGCTCCTTATAGGGATTGGCTCCTTATATCTGGCATGACAGAAAATTCAAATATTTTTCCAACCGGAGTAGGAGGCATTTTATATCCTCCCAACTCATTGCACGCCCATTGTTTAGACGAAGCGAGCTTTTTATCGATAGCGCCCACAGGAGATGATATTTGGTTTTGGGCAATGGCCAGATTAAAAGGTACAAAGCATTCAATCGTTGAAAACGGACATGTTGACGTCAAGAGCATCGACTATACCGACTGTGGATTGTGGCAAAATAATATCACCAAAGGCTGGAATGATATGCAACTTAAAGCAATTTTGGAAAAATTTCCAGAATTGTTCAATAATATACAAGAAGTAAATAGCCAAAGTAAAAAAAGGATAAATAAAACAGTTTATCCAGAAGTGTCTGTAGTTATGCCCTGTTATAATTGTGATAAATATGTGAGCAAGGCAATAAGCAGCATACTTTCCCAAGCGTTTGAAAACTTTGAATTTATTATTATTAATGATGGATCTACTGACCAAAGTGATGTCGAAGTTAAAAAGTATTTAGCTGATCAACGGATTAAATACATTGTCTTGAAAGAAAACAAAGGAAACTACCCAGCCAGAAATATTGGGTTGGATCTTGCAAGGGGTAAATACATAGCTGTATTTGATTCGGATGATATAGCCGAAAAGGGCAGGCTATTACTTCAATATGAGTATTTAGAGAAATATAGAAATGTAGGGTGCGTAGGAAGCCAAGGATATATCATAAATAGTAGTGGTGAGATTATTGGAGCACTTGATAAACCAACAGATGTAAACTACCTCAAAGTCGGGTTGTTAAAAAATAATTTTACACTGCATTCATCTTTAATGTTTAGAAACTCTATGTTAAAAAAATTTTCATTGCGATACAACGAGGATCTTACTTATTCTTCTGATTATGATCTTGTGGCGCGGGCTTCGCACCACTTTAAAATAATTACTATACCGGAAAAATTAATTAGATATCGAAGGCATGAAGACCAGATATCGTTAAAAAAGACCGCAGTGCAGATGACATTCGCCGATTCTGTAAGATTGTCTCAGTTGAATAAGTTTGGTATAGCTTTTTCCGATCAGGAAATTAGTCTATATCAATCCCTAATGAAAGACCAGGACTTGTCAAAAAATGAATTAGAGCAGTGTGTCGAGATTCTTGATAGAGTATTGGAGAGAAACCGGAGGATAAGACTTTATTACAACAAATATCTTTATAACTTTTTCCAAGCAATTCTTAGTATCGCCTACCAAAAGATTAAATGAAATATTCAAGATAGCTGCGTAGAAGATGCCTTAAAGCTGTCCTACAAAGTTCGTAAAAGGAGTTTTCGGGAAATGTTTGGTTTATATCATAAACTAGTCTATATTTGAGATAAATTTACTGTTGTGAGATTCTTGATCGTATTGATGATATGTTTGATGGGAACGGCTGCTGCTGCGCAGGTAACCGTTTCCGGTAGTGTGAGAGATAAGAAAGGGAAACCTGTACCTGGTGCCAGTATTACTTTAAAAGACACATACGACGGCGCTACTGCAGATTCAACCGGTCGATATCATTTTTCGACCGAAGAAAAAGGAAAATTTGTACTAGTGGTGAGCGCAATGGGATACCGGCCAGTGGAACATCCTATAGAAATTAACAATGAGGCGATTGTGGTTGATATTGATTTGAAAGAAGAGGTAAGTGAGCTGAAAGCGGTGATGATCACCGCCGGAAGTTTTGAAGCGGGAGACAGAAAGCGGGTAACGGTACTCAACTCTATTGATGTGGCCACTACCGCCGGCGCCAATGCAGATGTTACAGGCGCATTAAAAACACTGCCGGGCGCACAGCAGGTGGGCGAAAGCGAAGGGCTGTTTGTAAGAGGCGGAACGGCAGCAGAAACAAAAACATTTATCGACGGTACGTTGGTCAATAACTTTTTTTACAGCAGCGTTCCCAACATTGCGCAACGTGGCAGGTTCTCGCCCTTTTTGTTTAAAGGAACTGTTTTTAGCACAGGTGGTTATTCGGCGTTGTATGGTCAGGCGCTTTCATCGGCGTTGATACTGGAATCAATCGATTTGCCTGAACAAAGCTCAAGCGATTTCGGTGTATCGGTGTTAAGCCTGAGCGCCGGTCATCAGCATCTTGCCAAAAACAAAAAATCATCGTGGGGCTTGAGTTACAGCTATGCCAACCTTTGGCTGGCATTCAAAGCCATCAAGCAAAGACCAGAATATACACGGATACCCGACGTTCATACGGCAGATGCGAATTTCCGAATTAAAACTTCGTCTACGGGTATGATTAAGTACTATGGATATTTCAGCAGCAACCAGGTAGGTATCAGGAACACCAGCCTCGATACCCTGGGGTATAAAGATGCTTTTTCTATCCGTAATTATAACATGTATCACAATCTTTCGTATCGTGAGTTGTTAGGAAATGGCTGGAAGTTCAATGCAGGTGTTTCACTCACCACCAACAGAGATAACATTGATGGTAATTTATTGGACAGCGAAAATAAGGAGCAATCAATCCCTGGATTGGAATACAAAAATTTTAGTGTAATAGTGCCTGGCAATTACTTTAATGCAAAGGTTGTATTTGACAAAAGGTTGAAAGGAATTTCGGTAGTAAGATTTGGGACAGAATACAACTATAGCAACGACAAAACAAACTATACACTGTATACGGGTGACAAATTCAGCAACAGCATTGTTGAAAACATGAAGGCTGTATTTGCGGAAACAGATTTTTATTTAACCAACGACCTCGCTGCTAAAATAGGCGGCCGGTTCGAACATTCATCGTTGCTGGATAAAAGCAATATAGCTCCAAGAATTTCACTGGCATACAAAACGGGCAAACAAAGCCAGGCTTCGGTAGCATACGGTATTTTTTATCAAAACCCCGAAAACAAATACCTGCCTACACCGCATGTGCTCACCTTTTCAAAAGCCACGCATTATATAGCGCAATACCAGAAAGTAACGGACAAGGTTACCCTGCGTATGGAAGTTTTCTATAAAAAGTACAACGATCTTGTCAAAACCAATTTCAGCAACGTTAATAACCAGCAGATGGCCGTTAGCAACAAAGGGTTTGGCGATGCAAAGGGAATTGAATTGTTTTGGCGTGATAAGAAAACTTTCAAAAACCTGGACTATTGGATATCTTATTCTTACCTGGATACAAAGAGAGACTTCACAAATTTCCCTTTTGCCATCCAACCCAACTTTGCAGCAAAGCATACTGCTTCATTGGTGATGAAAAAGTTTGTGACCGAATGGAAAACAGGTTTCAACATGTCGTATACCTACGCCAGTGGTCGTCCATACTACAATATTATTTTTAACGGCACTGAATACCAATTTTCCGACAGGGGAAAAACCAAAGACTATCACAATGTAAGTTTTAGCCTGAATTATTTGCCTAACCTGTTTAAGAAAGACAGTAAACGCTTTACCGTATTTGTATTATCGGTCAACAATATTTTCGGCATCGACCAGGTGTATGGTTATAACTATTCTTACAATGGCTATAGAAAATCTGCCATACTGCCTCCGTCGCGCACGTTTGTATTCCTGGGCGTGTTTATGAGCCTTGGTATAGACAGGACCGAAGATGCCATTAATAATAATCTTTAATAACCTTTAATTATACAATCATTTAAAACAAATACAATGAAGAAGACAGTTCTTATAACTCTTTTAAGTGTACTGATGCTGAATGTTACAGCGCAAAGTGATAAGTATGTAAAAGCCATGCAGAGCAGGCTATCGGCAATGGATACTGTAAAAACCACTGCAGGATGGAAAAGCCTGGCAGATGCTTTTCAAAGAATTGGCGATGCTGAAAAGACGCAATGGCTGCCTTACTATTATGCTGCACTTTGTCTTGTAACTCCCGCATGGATGGACGCTTCGATAGACAAAGATGCCAATGCAACCCGTGTAAAAGAACTGTGCGACAAGGCCCAGGCAATTGAAGACAATTCGGAACTGTACGCTATAAGAAATATGGCGGCCACGCAGCAAATGCTGGTAGATCCGCAAAACCGCTGGAGCACTTATGGAGCAGAAGGCGAAGCCGCTATGAAAAAAGGATTGCAGCTCGACCCCAATAACCCGCGCCTGCATTACTTGCAGGCCGCAGGAATATTCAACACGCCTGAGCAATTTGGTGGTGGCAAGGCAAAAGCAAAACCATTGTTGGAAAAAGCGCTTTCTTTATTCAATGCAGAAAAAGCAAAACCGTTGTATCCTAATTGGGGTAAGCAGCAAACGGAGGAAATGCTGGCGCAGGTGAAATGAGTGTTTTGTGTTTGTGGTTTGATGTTTCTGGTTTTTTAAATGATAAAACAGTAAACTTCAAACCGCAAACTTCAAACCGAAAACTTTTTTCATAACCAAATCTTATAGTATGATAGAGAAACACCTCAGCGAACAGGAAAGCCTGAATATTATAACTGAAATGATCGGGAAGGCGAAGGGGCATTTCCACGAAAGTGGCGCCAGCACTATTTTGTGGGGTACCGTGGTGTCGTTTTGTGGATTCATAGGTTTTGCGCAGGCGTATTGGAAATTTGATATAGGGTTCGATGTATGGTATCTTACTTTTCTTGCCATGATACCCCAAATATGGATTGCCATCCGCGAAAGCAAAAGCAGGGTTGTAAAAACTTACGTTGAAGGCGCAATAGACACTATCTGGGGCGTATACGTTATTACGATCATGGCCATGGTGCTATACGCCAACATTACCTATTTTACATCGCCGGGACTACTGGCGCAAAATGATCTCGAATTATTTTCAAAAAATATTAAAACGGGCGAAGTAAAACCTTTCAAAATTTTCGCACCTAGTTTTTCGTCTGTAATGATGGCTGTATACGCATTTCCTACACTGGCAACAGGCTTAATAACCAAATATCGTCCATTGATTGTTGGAGCAATAGTCTGCTATGCTTTTTTTATAGTATCATTGTTTATCAGCTACACATACGACATGCTGCTGTCGGGGTTGGCAGCCTTATGCTGCTGGCTTGTACCAGGGTTGATGTTACGCAGGAAATATCTTGATCAACGAAGTAAAGGAAATGTTTAAAGACCTTGACCCAATATTGCATTCTCAACTGAGACTGGCCGTTGTATCGTTGCTGATAAGCGTAAAAGAAGCTGAATTTACTTTTTTGCGCGAAAAAACAAATGCTACGGCCGGCAACCTCAGTGTGCAGATACAAAAACTGAAAGAGGCTGGTTATATTGATGTAATTAAAAAGTTTAAGGACAACTATCCTCAAACAATCTGCAAAATAACTCCCAGGGGGCTGAATGCTTTTGAAGTGTATGTAAAAAACCTGCAGGATTATGTTGGAAAGCGGAAATAAAAAAACAGCGCAGAAGTGTTCTGCGCCTCTAGGATACCTGAAAAAACGGGGTTTATCTTTACCCGGTCTCACTCTTTGATCAGGGGCAACAATAATTTATCTGTATTATTCACACGAACTTCGAGCGAATAATTACCGGGAGCCATTTTATGCGTTCCATCCAATGCGTAAGTGTTCAAGCCTTCGTCACCTGTTTTTCTTTTATGTACAATCTCACGTCCTTTCTCGTCGGTAATTTTCATTACCACATATGCCCTGTTCTTTAATTGTACATTAATATGGATATCCTGTAAAACCGTATTAGGTGTAATGCTCACCATAGAGAGTGCATCGGTATTGTATAGCTGCACTACCATGAGTTTTGAATAAGATACATTTCCTTTGTTATCGGTTATTCTTAGGCGATAGTAGTTCGTATTTTTTAACGGACTGTCGTCCGAAAGGGCGTACTCTGCCAGTTGCTTATTGTCGGAAAAATTTCCAATGCTCGAAAAACGTTTGCCGTTTTTACTCCTCTCAACAGCAATGCTGTAACAGCAATTGCTTTTTACTTTACAAAAGAGGTCTATTTTACCACTGCTCTGCAATGAGCCGGTAAAGCTCATCACTTCTACGGCAGGGGCATTTTCTTCAACTGCTTCCGTTGCTGTTTTTTTCTTTTTGTTCGCTCCTTCATTTGCATACATTGCAAAAGGAATGGTTGCAAATACGCTGTAGAGCGCAACTGTTTTAATGGTACTGATAATATGTTTCATTGCCTCGTGTTTAGTTGAGTTACGTATAGGGGTACGGACAATGAGGTTGTGTGATTAAATCAGTTTAGTCAAAGGAGATCAAATAATGGATGCGTTAGGGGAGGTTGTAAACTAAAAGTAGTAATATTTCACTACATCAGGAGCTGAGGGTGTGAGTTTTTTTATGAAAGGCCCCTTAGACAAGGGGCCTTTTTCCGATTAGGAATTCACAACCTCTATATAAACTCTTCATCAATATATTAGGAACCAGTAACTTCTGCCAGCACTATGTTGCTGAAGCTGTACTGTTCATTAATGTTGACCTGTTTAATACGATAGGACAGATTCTTGTTCGTAACGCCTTTCAACTCATCTTTAAACCGGTAACTTTTAGAAGTTTTGCTGTCTTCGAGCGTAAATACGATGCCTATTGTTTTAAATGCTTCGCCGTTCGCACTTCTCTGTATTTCAAACTGTTTATTGCCTGTTTCCGCAGCGGTATGCCAGTTAATTTCAACAGTATTCTTTATAAATTTTGCCCGCAATGATTCAATCTGCACAGTAACATCGGCATTGCTAACGTTTTCGATAACTGTTGGTTGCTCATCTGCTTTCGCATAACCAAATAATATGGTAGCAGCTGCTATAAAAATGATTACAAGTAATTGTTTCATTTCTTCAATTTAGAGGTGTTCGATATCTCTCTGCACGGTAGAAAATAGAATGGATTTCCGGATCAGATATTGAAAAAATGTAGTTGGTCCCTTAAGGATGTTTGAAAATGGTTATTCCGGAATCAGAATGATGGTCTTTTGTAAGGAGTTCCTTTTCGTGGCGGCAGTGGCGCGCCTTACGTGGATTTGTTTGACAAATGTAGAGCAGGCTATTTTAAAAAAGAGAATTTATTGTGTTTTTTTTGTTGATGTATGTCAAATAAAGGTGGAGGGAGAAAGGTGTAGGGAGTAAGGTAGAAGGTGTAGGGTATATGGCATAGGGTTGTGCGCAGTAGATACAAAGCATGCCTTGTATCAAAACATATTATTGAGAAAGGTATAAGATATAAGGTGTGGGGTCAGGACTGTGGATACAAAGGCATGCCTTGTATCTATGTATATGGTAACAAGGAGAAATGAAAAAGGTGTAGGATAAAAGGTTTATACCTTACACCCTACACCTTCTACCTTGTGCCTTCTGCCCTACACCTTCCACCTTCAATTATACATACCTGGTAGTACCTGGAACCGCAACGGGGTAGAAACCATCTGCGTTGGGTAACACGGATGGAGCTGCCGCCCAATCGTATGCTTTAGGTTGCAGGTTAATGCCAGAGTTCAATGCTTTATCCCATTCAATTACCTGGCCGCTGTATGTTGCCATACGACCTAATATCGATGTCATGCTGCTTCTGGCGCCATTTTCAGCATCTGAAAATTTGAATTGTCCTTTAGCAACCGCTTCAAACAATTCATCATGCTCTGTTTGATAAGGATTGTTTTCAGATTTTTTGTCGAACTGGTACAGCACTTTCCCCTTGTGATCCCTGATGTTTGCATCTCCTGCAAATATTTTTCCCTTTGTACCTATCAGCAGTTCGTCAACTTTACTCATTGTTTTGGGCTGATGACGGCACTGGCTGTTGAGAATAGAACCATCTGCATAGTGAAACTCAACATAATGATGGTCGAAAATTTCGCCATACTCTTTTCCGGTTCTTACTTCTCTGCCTCCCATACCCTGGGCTTTAACCGGGTAGGCGCCTTTAAACCAGTTGATCACATCAATATTGTGAATGTGCTGCTCAGTAATATGGTCGCCGCAAAGCCAGTTAAAGTAATACCAGTTACGCATCTGGTATTCCATTTCTGTCTGACCATCTTTGCGGGGATGAACCCACACGCCGTCTCCATTCCACCAGGCCTGTGCAGCCGTAATGTCTCCAATCAGGTCTTTGCGTTTAAACAATTCACGATACGAATTTTGATAGTGTCTTTGCAATCCCACTACCACGTTTAATTTCTTTTGTTTGGCAATAGCTGCTGCCGCCAATACTTTCTGAACACCGGCAGGATCTGTAGCAACCGGCTTTTCCATGAAAACGTGTTTGCCCTGACTTACCGCTTCTTCAAAATGAATGGGACGGAAGCCCGGAGGCGTTGCCAATACTACTACATCAGCCAATGCAATGGCTTTTTTGTAAGCATCAAAACCTACAAATTTTCTTTCGGCAGGCACGTCAATCTTTTTAGCATCAATTTCATCGCCAATCGCTTTATAAGCGTTGTCGAGCCTGTCCTGGAAAGCGTCGGCCATAGCCACCAGCTTTACATTTTGCTTGGTTTGCAAAGCCTGAGTAGCGGCGCCGGTGCCCCTGCCACCACAGCCTATCAGGGCAATTTTGATGGTATCATCAGCTCCGGAAAAATAGTTGGCCCTGGTTAAAAAAGGTGCGGCAATCAATCCACCTGCCAGCAGCGACGAGTTTTTTACAAACTCACGGCGGGAACTGTTATTCCCGGAATTATTATTGTTGTCCATGCAATTTTGAATTTACGATATGAGCAATCAGATTTTAAGATATTTATTATAAAAAGCTTCTGCTTCTTCGGCGCTGGGTTGTTTTACAGGACGAATAATTCTGAAACCAACAAACATGGCATCGGTAAGCCACCAGCGGCTTTTGGGTATCTGGGGATCTCTTTTATTCCACGACGGTTCAGAATGCTGCCGGCTGGAGCTTCTTAGTAATTCCGCCCCGTCGAGGTAACTTCCACCCCTGATGCTTCTGGGATAGCGTTTGGCAGGTGCTATGATAGGTGCAGATGCGTTGTCGTTTACTTTGTCAAAGTAACGTTCATCGTATTGGTCAAGCGTCCACTCCGATACATTGCCGAGTATATCATACAGGCCCCAGGCATTTGGCTGCTTTTGACCAACCTTCTGATATTTATTTTTACTATTGCCTTTATACCATGCATATTTTCCAAGTTCCTTTACGTCGTCGCCAAACGGGTAAGTCGCCGTGCTGCCCGCGCGGCAGGCATATTCCCATTCGGCTTCGCTGGGCAACCGGTAAAAAATGCCTGTTTTTTTATACAGCCACTTGCAAAACATCATGGCTGCATCCTGGCTCATACTGTTTACCGGGAAGCCGCCCGTTTTGCCCATACCCCAGCTCAGATCAATGTACTGAGGCGTTGGTCTGGTAACAGCATCTACAGTGGAACCTACCGAAGTAGCTTCATCGCGAAAAAAAATATCGAAAATATCGTGCGTTATTTCGTAGGCGCCCATCCAGAAAGGCTCAATATTCACTTTTTTAGCCGGGCTTTCATCTGGCTTTTTTGCTTTGTCGGTTACTCCCGCTCCCATGGTAAAAGAACCTTCGGGTATGGGTACCATTTTAATATTAAACTGGCTGCCTGGTACTTTCTGATCGTACGGTTTAAAATCCTGTTGGGAACCATTATTCTGAGCGCTAGCAACAAATGTCAATATGATCAATGCTACTGTAATTCCGGGTTTTCTCACCTTCTGTTAACTTTTAAATTATGGAGGGGAAAGATAAGAAAAGTATTGAAATATGCCTTTAAATTCTTGCAAAGAACCGTTAGCAGCAGTGTGCATTTATGTATGATAATCCGCATGCTGCCAAAAATGTTTTGATTTTTTGGGCTGCTTTGTTCTATTTTTAGTTTTCAAACTCAACTCAAATATGCAACGTAGAAATTTTTTACAAACAGGCCTGCTTGCAGGAGCTTCGGCATTGGTGGGATCGGGTGCAGTGGCAGGAGAAAACAGTGAAACTCCGGCTTTGAATTCAGCAGAAAAAACTTTCAATCTTAATTATGCACCGCACGACGGTATGTTTAAGAACAATGGTGGCAATGATTTTATTGACCAGATAAAATACATGTACGATCAGGGCTTCAGGGGCATTGAAGACAATGGCATGTCTGGAAGACCGGTAGATCAGCAGAAAAAAATCGGAGAAACGCTGGCGAAGCTGGGTATGACGATGGGCGTGTTTGTGGTGCCTAAAGGCGGCAACTCCGAAAACTCGCTGGCCGCAGGTAAAAAAGAATATGTTGATATTTTCCTGAACGGTTGCCGCCAGTCGGTTGAAATTGCTAAAAGAGTAAATGCAAAATGGTGCACTGTGGTGCCCGGAGATTTTGAAAGAAATCTTCCTATTGGTGTGCAAACGGGACATGTGATCGACGCATTGCGCAGGGGTGCGGAGATACTGGAGCCTCACGGGTTAACCATGGTGCTGGAACCATTGAGCGATACGCCCAACCTCTTCCTTCGCACTTCCGATCAAACGTATGAAATATGCAGGGCGGTGAACAGTCCATCCTGTAAAATATTGTATGATATCTACCACATGCAGAAGAACGAAGGGCATTTGATCCGCAATATCGAACTCACCTGGAGTGAAATTGCATATTTCCAGATTGGCGATAACCCCGGCAGAAAAGAACCTACTACGGGAGAGATCAATTACAAAAATGTTTTCAAATACATATACGACAAGGGCTACAGAGGTGTAATGGGCATGGAGCACGGTAATTCAAAACCCGGAAAAGAAGGTGAGCTGGCGTTGATAAAGGCGTACAGGGAAAGCGATGCTTTTATGTAGTAAAATGTCTGGACTATGATTTTTGTGATTTATATGATTGAAGTGATTACGTCGTTGATGATGGTAATTGCTGATGTTGGTCGATTTCTCTGTTGATGTTAACTTGTAATTATAATAATCACGTAATCACCAAAATCATAGTCTGTATTTTTAGGTGGCGTTGATAGCTTACAGAAATTGACTGTTTCTAAATATGTGTAAGGATGTCTGGCTATGATTTTGTGATTTATATGATTGAAGTGATTACGTCGTTGATGATGGTAATTGCTGATGTTGGTCGATTTCTCTGTTGATGATAGGAATTGTTGATGTTTACCAGTAATCATAATAATCACTTAATCACAAAAATCACGGTCTGTATTTTTTGTTCGTTAGCCTTTTAAAATTTAAACTGGGTTCTCCAAAGTTGATGAGCAATCCTATTTCGAGATTGTATGCTTCCAGATAATTGATGGCTTGCGCAAAATGACCATCTTCCAGTCTGATCATAGCCTTTAGTTCCACCGACACAATTCCTTCTACGAAAAAGTCTACCCTTCTTTTTCCAATCTGTTGATCGCGGTAAAATATTGGCATTTCAAACTCCCGGGCAAAAGCTATATTCGCCAGTTTCAATTCAATTTCCAATGCTCTTTGATAAATAACTTCTTGGAAGCCATTGCCTAAGCGTTTGTGTACCTCGATGGCACCGCCGATTATTCTTGAGGTAAGTTCGGAGTGTTTATATTCCGGTTTAATCATAAGTAGCAGGACAGGGGATTTATGCGATTAGCTTGACTGTTTCATGTTGGTAATCACTTGAATGCGTTAGCCAGATTTATCTATATGAGCACATTAAATAATTCTATCAAACGATCATAACAATCACAAAATCATAGTCGCGAAATCACAGTAATCATAACAATCACTCAAATCATAGTCAGGATCCCGGCTCTTCAATCTTTTCATCCTCTGCATTCGTCAACACGGCTCCCGACATTCGCTTCATGGGGTTGGAGCGATTATCGACATATTCAGTTCGTTGTAAAAAAATATCAATGGCAGAAAATACAGACTGCCTGAAAGAAGCTTCGTCTGCTTTGTTTTTTCCCGCAATATCAAAAGCTGTTCCGTGGTCGGGCGATGTACGTACTATGGGCAGTCCTGCAGTATAATTAATGCCCTCGCCTTTTGCCAGCGACTTAAAAGGTATCAGTCCCTGGTCGTGATACATGGCCAGCACTGCATCAAATTTTTCGTGGCTGCCGCGCGCAAAAAATGCATCGGCACTATAAGGTCCGAAAGCCAGTATATTGTTTTGCTTTGCCTCTTTAACGGCAGGTTTTATTTGTTCCTCTTCTTCCTTGCCTATCAATCCTTCATCGCCTGCGTGCGGGTTCAGCCCTAATACTGCTATCCGCGGCTTATCAATTCCAAAATCTCTTTGTAAGCTATCTTTTAAGATCACCAGTTTTTTAAGAATGTTTTGCCGGGTTACAAATGGCGCTACGTCTTTTACAGGCACATGTTCGGTTAATAATCCAACCCTCATATTTTCAGCACACATCAGCATCAGTACTTCATCTACGCCAAAAAATTGTTTTAAAAAAGGTGTATGCCCGCTGAAGGTAAATTCCTGCGATTGTACATTTTTTTTGTGGATCGGTGCGGTGATCAACCCCTGTATATGTCCTGCTTTCAGCGCCTCTACCGCTGCCTGTAAGGATTTTACAGCGTATTTCCCTCCCGTGTCTGTAAGCTGCCCCGGCGTAATGTTCACCTCTTCTTCCCAGCAGTTAAAAATATTTACCTGTTTGGGATAAGGCCGGTTGATGTCCTTCAGGTTCTGGAAATTCAGGTTTACATCGGCAACTGTTTTTTTATAGAAGTTGATCAGTTTGTTCGAGGCAAAAATCACCGGGGTACACATATCCAATATCCTGCTGTCGGCAAAAGTTTTAATAATAAGCTCAGCGCCTATTCCATTAATATCGCCGCAGGATATACCGATTACAGGTTTATGCTGTTGATTTGACATAATCGTTACGTTAATCCGCGAATTTACAGGTTTGTAACTGGTTTTCGTACTTTTAGGGCTTCAATGTATACTTTAAAGAAATCGTTGGGGCAGCATTTTCTGCGTGATGAAAATATGGTACGCAGAATCATTGCATCCCTGCAGGAACATCCTTTTACCCATTTGCTGGAAGTTGGTCCGGGCGGCGGAGCACTTACCAAACACCTTTTGCAGATACCCGGCATTGATTTTAAAGCCGTTGAGCTCGATGAGGAGAAGATACAGTTCCTCGAACATACTTATCCTGCCATCAAAGGAAAGATCATTCACAACAGCATTCTTGATATTGAAGCACCTTTTAAGGTACCCTTTACCGTTGTGGGCAATTTTCCCTATAATATTTCGTCGCAGATTCTTTTCAAAATACTGGAATGGAAAGAAAATGTGGAGGGAATGACCGGCATGTTTCAGAAAGAAGTGGCACAACGCATTGTAGCGCCTCCGGGTAACAAAACCTATGGCATATTAAGTGTGTTGGTACAGGCTTTTTTTGAAACTGAGTATTTGTTTGAAGTACACGAACAGTGTTTTACGCCTCCACCCAAAGTAAAGAGCGCCGTTATAAGGTTATTACCCCACCAGCATCGGTTGGATATCAGCAATGAGCAGCGTTTTTTTGTATTGGTAAAAACAGCGTTTAACCAGCGGCGTAAAACATTGCGCAATGCAGTGAGAGGATTGTTCGATGCCGGTACATTGGCGTTGCCGGTATTTGACAAACGGGCCGAACAGTTAAGCGTAAACGATTTTGTAGAGCTGTGCAAATTGATGCCGGGTAAGTAGGAAAAAAGAATTGCCGCAGATTCGCAGATAAAGGATCATCTGCGAATCTGCGGCTTAAAAACAAATAAAAAGTCTTGTCGCAGGCGGGTGGCGATACCAGCCCGTGGAATCTACTACAAGTCGGTGTTCCCACCGATCGGAAAAAAATAAATGACGCCGCAGAGGCGCAGATAAAATAATATACTTAATCTGCGAATCTGCGGCTAAAAAAATAAAAAGCAAAAAAGAAACAGCATTATTATATGAGAAAGGTAATTGTTACCGCCAAAGTTCATCAGTACCTACTAGACCGTTTGCAGGAAAAAGAGTATACCGTATCCTATTTTCCCCAGATTACTTACCAGGAATTAGAACAGGAAATAAGCGAAGCCGAAGGATTGATTATCACCACTCGTATAAAGGTGGATAAGAATATGATTGACAAAGCCCCTCGGTTAAAATGGATTGGCAGGCTGGGCAGCGGAATGGAATTGATAGATGTGCCTTACGCAAAAAGCAAGGGCATACAATGTGAAAGCAGTCCCGAAGGAAACCGCAACGCGGTAGGAGAGCACGCACTGGGTGTATTGCTGAGCCTGATGAATAAAATACATACCAGCAGACAGGAAGTAGCCGAAGGCAAATGGATAAGAGATGCTAACAGGGGCACTGAATTAACCGGTAAAACAGTGGGCATTATTGGCTTTGGCAATACCGGTGGTGCTTTTGCAAAAGTGTTGTCGTCGTTTGATGTAGAAATACTCGCTTACGACAAATACAAATTCGGCTTTGCACGCGGACGTATACACGAAGCTGCGCCCGAGCAAATTGCCCGGTATGCAGATGTGATCAGCATGCATTTGCCTTTAACCGATGAAACGTTTCACATGGCAAACGATGCCTTTTTTAACGCCTTGCAAAATCGTCCCTGGTTTATCAATGCATCGCGCGGTAAAGTGCATGATACCCAGGCCGTAATCAACGCCCTGAAGGCAGATAAAATAGCGGGAGCAGGATTGGATGTGCTGGAAAATGAAAAATTAGATACATACACAGAACTGGAAAAAGAACAGTTGCAATGGTTATCGGCGCAGCCTAATGTTATTATTACCCCGCATATTGCCGGGTACAGTCACGAAGCTTTTTACAAAATGGCTAAGGTGGTATTGGATAAATTAGGCATATAACAAACAAGGCACTGCCACAGGTTTGTAAAACTTCGGTAAGTGTTGCGACATTGTTTGTTTGAACAGCTTTTATCCCTATATTTGTAGGTAATACATAATTGCAACGCTTCGGGTTCACTGCCCGAGGCGTTGTTATTTTTTTCATTTTTATAACCTAAAACGAAGTCAGCCATGAGTGAAGTAATTTACGTTACGCACGAAACGATGGAACAAATGAAAGCCGAGCTACAAAAGATGAGAGGTGTAGACAGACCTGCGGCTTCCAGGGCAATTGCCGAAGCTAGGGAAAAAGGAGACCTGAAAGAAAACGCGGAATACGATGCGGCCAAAGAGGCTCAAGGCCTCCTGGAGGCCAGAATAGCAAAAATGGAAAGCGATATGGCGCTTACCCGTATTATTGAAACAGATGCTATTGATACAAGCAAGGTGAGCATTCTTACCAAAGTAACGCTTACCAATATGAAGACGAAGAAAAAAGTGACTTACCAGATTGTTTCTGAAAAAGAAGCCGACTTAAAGTCGGGAAAGATATCTGTTACATCGCCTATAGGACAGGGTGTGTTAGGCAAACAGAAAGGTGAGGTTGCCGAAGTACAGGCTCCGGTAGGACTGCTGAAATTTAAAATAGAAGAGATTGCTATTTAAAGCAGTGGGAACAGCTTTTAAAAAGGGGCGGAATTTCCGCCCCTTTTTTCTTTGCCAGACTTTCTCGCCATAATATTATTTCGCACCCGGCTCACAATTTTTAAGCAGGTAGTTGGTGAATAAGGTTTTTAAATGTTGAGAGGTTCCCTCGCCTTCGCGAATGCTGTGCGTGCGGTTAGGGTATGCCATAAACTGGAATTGCCTGTTGTGCCTGATCAATTCATTCAACAGCATTTCTGCATTCTGATAATGTACATTGTCATCGCCCGTGCCATGTATATATAGCAGGTTCCCGCGCAGATTTTTAGCGTGGGTAACCGGAGAGCCTTTTACAAAATCCTCCCTGTTCTCCTGCGGCAATCCCATATATCGTTCCTGGTAAATATTATCATAAGTAAGTTGATTACCCACTGCCGCTACTGCAATGCCCGTTTTAAAAATATCGGGATACTGGAATAGCAGGTTTAATGTAGAGGATCCACCGCCGCTCCAGCCCCAGCAGGCAACCCGCGCAGTATCAAGATAAGGTCGTTCCTGCAACAGTTTTTTCATCGCCATCGCCTGGTCGCGGATGTTAATAATGCCAATATTCCTGTAAATAGCTTTTCGCCACGCTGCACCTTTCAAAGTAGGTGTACCCCTGTTGTTAAACGAAACATATACGTAGCCTTTTTCAGCCATGTCGCCATCAAACAACCGGTTCTGTCCATTGTAATAAGTGTCTTCTACTGTAGCGCTGGCAGGCTCGCCATATACATACAACAATACCGGGTATTTTTTGGAGCGGTCAAAGTTTTTAGGTTGAGTAATCCATCCATCCATTGTGATGCCGTCTTCCGTGGTGATCTGGAAAAATTCCAGGTGCCTGGCTGTATCCGTTTGCATCGTTTTTCCAATACTCTGCTCAGCCTTCAATGCTGCATGCTGCGGCAGTTTTATCCACTCATATACCATAGGAGTATTGCGGTTTGTAAATGTGTGCAACGCCAGTTGACCGCCGGGAGAAATTTCGTAACCATGCGTTCCCTTTAAGGCTGCAGGCGATACCAGTTCTGCTTTTCCATTGCCATCCAGCCTGGCACGGTACAGGTAACGTTGAACAGCGCTTTCAGGCGATGCGATATAGTATATATAATTGTTCTTTTCGTCAACAGCGCTTATTCTTTCTATGTCGTATGCTCCCTTGGTAAGCAATGTTTCTTTTTTACCGTCTTTGGTGATGCTGTAAATATGTCGCCATCCGTCCTTTTCGCTTACCCATAAAAAAGCAGCGCCATTTTTAATCCAGTCCCAGCCCCTTGGGTCATCATCATTCCACCTCGATTTAATATCTATCCAAGCCTTGTCTGTTTCCGTATAAATCTTTTGTACATTACCGTTAGCGGCATTGCAGGTATAAATGCTTGTTTCATTTTGTTTCCGGTTAAGCTGTTGCACAAACAGCGAAGCGTTGTCTGTGCTCCATTCCATTCTCGGCAGGTAATGCTGCCGCGCATCGCCGGGCACTTTCATCCAGGTAGTATTGCCGCCTGTTGCACTCACCACGCCAATGCGCACCATCGACGGTGGTTCTCCCACTTTAGGATATTCAACCGGTACAACAAACGAATAAATAGAATCGGTTGTATTCAGCATTAAATAATCGCGGGTATTGCGGGCATCTACCTGCCAGTAGGCAATGCTTTTGCTATCGCCACTCCAGCGAAAACCATCCCTGCAGCCAAACTCTTCTTCATATACCCAATCAAATGTACCGTTAATGAGTTGCCGGTTACCGTCCTTTGTAAGCGCGGTGGTATTGGCTGTAGCAATGTCTTCTACATAAATATTTCTGTCGCTCACATAAGCCAGTTTTTTGCCATCGGGCGAAAGTTTAGCATACATCAGCGACTGCGCAGGTTGATTTTTACCCACCTGTCTTAAATTACCCGTTGCCTTGTTCAGCAACCAGTAATCGCCTTTTGTATTGTAGCGCCACACGCGGGCGGTGTTGGTAAATATCAGCAGGAGGTTGTTGTCTGAGCTTAATTCAAAATCAGCAATTTCAATAGGTCCTTTACTGCCAGAAGGTGTAAGCTGTGCAGCAGTAGCCATTACCGTAACCGGTTGCGCGTTGGTAGGCACCACTTTTAAAAGATTGTTATCATCAACCTGGTAAAAACCTGTCCCATCACTTGTCCAGGTTATTTCCTTTGGTTTAAACTGAGCAACTGCGCCCGCCGTATAAGCAATGAAAAAAACGATCAGAGCCGCACGGGATCTTAATTGGATAAATAACATGTAGCGTTGTTTTGGCGGTAAATTTAATTGAGAATGCCCTATTTTATAGAACCTTTTGATAAATGGTTGGCAGCAGCCACTGGCATGATTATTAACATCTATCAGTAAATTGCATATAAGTTAACAGATGTTGTTATGGCAGAGAGCAAAGAAAAATTACGATTAGATAAATATTTATGGTCCATTCGCATTTTTAAAACACGCTCACTTGCGGCAGAGGCCTGCGATAAGGGAAAGGTAAAATGCAATGGCGATCAGGCCAAGCCGTCGAAGAACGTGCATGTGGGCGATGAGTATGAGATCAAAACCGAAGCCCGCCGCTGGCGCATACGGGTAGTCGCTCTTTTACACAACCGGGTTCAATACAGCGAAGCAATTAAGTATTATGTAGACATCACTCCCGATGAAGAGATAGAACGGCAGCAATACCAGGCTGCCAGCTTTCATACCGGTAAGCGCCTGAGTAAGATAGGCCGGCCTACAAAAAAAGAACGGCGCGATATGGATGATTTCCTGGATGAATAACGCCGGGCAATATTTTTTTCGGCACAGACAACCGATTTTCTTTGCGCTCCGTCTTTATTCTGTTGCTTACCTCTAAAACAGGAATTAAACAAGACAAGTGTAATTGGTTATCCGTTTTTAATTCGGTTGAACACCCTAAACCTTTGCAAACAGGCTGATCTATTAGTTAAAACACCAAGGTTGCTAACCATCCCTCGGTCCCCGATCCCAACCCCTGATAAGTCGGCCTGTTGCAATTTTTTCTTCCCTTATAGCAATGAGCTGTCCAGGCGATCAGCCTTCAGCAAGAACAGACACTATTGTTATACATTTCCCTTTTCTATTATTATTCACTATTCTGCCTTCTTACTGCTGCCTTTTGCCCAAAGGCTGATAGCTTAGTATCCGCACATCTTTATTAGCTGATTATCTTTGCAGCTATGCATATAGATATATTAAGCGTTTTACCCGAATTGCTGGAAAGCCCCTTGTCTCACTCCATTATGAAACGGGCAAAAGAAAAGGGATTGCTGGAAGTGGATGTACATCATTTAAGAAAATGGGCTGTAAATGCATATGGACAAATAGACGACTATCAATATGGGGGCGGCGCAGGAATGGTAATGATGTGCGAACCCCTGGTCGCTGCTATTGAAACGCTTTCTGCCGACAGGAAATACGACGAAATTATTTACCTCACACCCGATGGTGAACAGTTCACGCAAAAAACAGCCAATTATCTTTCGCTCAAGCAAAATCTTTTGCTGATATGTGGTCATTATAAAGGAATTGATGAAAGAGTGAGGGAACATTTTGTTACCAAAGAAATTTCCATTGGCGATTACGTGCTGAGCGGAGGCGAATTGCCTGCGGCCATATTGGTAGATGCTGTGGGGCGCATATTGCCGGGCGTGCTGAACGATGAAACATCTGCTCTTTTTGATTCTTTCCAGGATAATTTGCTGGCGCCTCCTGTATATACCCGGCCTGCAGAATACAGGGGCTGGAAGGTACCGGACATACTGCTAAGCGGCGACCCTAAAAAAATTGCAGATTGGCGACATGAAATGTCTGTAAAACGTACCGAAGAAAGAAGACCCGATATCCTGGACGAATGAATTGGTAAGAAATGGTTAATTCAAGGCATAAGGTTTGCACCTGTAACCTTAAAAAAGCAACTTGCCATTTGTAACAATCTATAAAATGCCTGTAATATTCACTAGTGTTCTAAGCCTCTTGTATTTTATTTTTTCTGTAGAATACAGCCAGCCATCGCATGAAACGCACGGTATATACAATGTCCGTTCCTTTGGCATAGCGGGCAACGGGACCGATATGTCGGAAAAGATCAATCACCTGCTTTCTTTTCCTGATGTGAACACGCTGGTGTTTGACCAGCCAGACCAGTTGATCCTTGTAAACAAAACCGTGCACGTTCCTGCAGGCAAAGTCCTTTCTTTTAAAAACAATGCCCGCCTTATCGGCACCGGCACCATTAGCGGTGGCAGCATACAGGCCGATAAACATGCGTGGCTATTTGACAAACAGTTAACCGTGCTGCCGGATGATACCGCTCAGTTCAGTGTAAAATGGTATGGCGCCAAAGGCGACGGAACTACCGATGATTCTGAACCCATACGCGCAACATTTGAAGCCGCCCGCAAAAAAGGCGGCGGCAATATTCTGTTTCCTGCCGGCACTTATATTGTAAGTCGCCAGGCAACTCGTCCCTTCAAAATAATTCCCGTGTATTCCAATACCAAAGTAAAAGGTGAAGGAATGTACGTTACTTCTGTAAAGCTTGCGCCGTCTGATGTGTTCAACTTCAGACGCGTTTTTGCATTGGGCGATTCATCGGGCGATGTGGTGAATGTTGAAATTTCGCACCTCGGCATAGACATGAGCAATCCCTATAAAACATATCCGCCGCCGGCTACGTTTGGTAAAGATGCACAGTCTGCAGGCATCTTTTGCTATGGCGATCCATACGTGGTAAAGAATGCTTATTTCCACGACCTGTTTATTCACGATGTTACCGGTGATGTTATTGTGGTATCTAAGAACAGTAAAAATATTACGGTAGAAAGAATATATCAACGCGATTATTTAAGGCAGGGCATAGGCATTGGAGGAAGCGGGGGCGTTGACAGCATAACGATAAAGCATATTTACGATCTGCCTTTTGAAAGTGGTGTTCAAAAGGGTGGAAATTCAATACATACAGAACCGGCAGCCCTTGTAAAGAATGTTAGCTATCAATATTGCCGCATCAGTGATTTTTCGGCATCGGGTATAGACGGATTGTGGATAGACAGCGTTACTACAACAAGTTCTGTGAGGAATAGTTGTAATAATGTTGAGAATTTTCTCATCACACGTTCAACACTTACTGGTTTGTTGCAGGTTGCCCCTACAGGCCCTGGCGTTGTAAAAAATAATGTATTGAACAGCGGCTTGTATTTTACCTCTGTTGGAAAGGGTGGGTTCAGGGCTACCAAAAACATATTGGCAACAGAGAACAAGGTAAAAGATTCGCTGGGCAAATTTACCATCCGGGTATCACAGGTTTCGGGTGTTAGCGTGGTGAAAAATATTGTTGAATCGAAAGTAAATGCTATTGACTTTGCCAATGCCGGCAATGGCAAAATTGTAGGCAATACAATCAATCTGTCTTCCGGCAGGTTCTCCGGGGTACGTATCTACACTACTATCCCCGACAGGTATGGAGAAGGAATGTTTGTTGTTGACAGCAATGTGATCAACCGTTCGGATAAAGCAATTGCAGTAACCAACGTTTCCTGCGTAATAGGCAATAACAATATCAATGAAGGAAAAAAAGTGGTAGCGAATGTAGCCGGTTCAACGAAAATATTTTCTGCTGAAGGCAGTAAAAACAATATCACCTGGTTGAATAAGATGCCGCAATGGGGATGGTGGAAAAAGGGCGATATCATTCATATTGCTGCGCCCGGCGATGGTTATGATATGATCTGCACACAATCCGGCGCGTTGTATGCTGATAGCTGGAGCCCATCGGGCAAATACCAATTCAACGATTTTGTAAAAGCCTCCGATGGCAATATATACAAGGCAATAGCAACCGGTGCGCAAGCGCAAGACCCGGTAACGGACAATGGACAATACTGGGTAAAAGCGGCTTCGGCGGAGGCGCTTTTTAGAAAACAATAAAAAACCGGGTCGTTTTACAGACCCGGCTAAACAATATGAAATTTTCCAGAGGTAGCGATCCATATCGCCTGGAAATTGGTCGGCAGCATATAGATGCCGGACTTCAGGTTTTCCAGGACGTTGAACTTTAATTGGGTTGTGAACTTACAGAGACTATTCTTCTCAGGTATCGGATTCTTTCTCAGGGTTGGGAACTAAAGGGGATCGAGCGGTTACTGTTGTAAAACTTCGATGATGTAAAGATGATAATTACCGGTTCATACTCAAATTCTATTCGCCAGTTGCAGGTTTTCTTTCGATTTTCCGGCAAAAATGCCAGATAAGCCACAGAATTCTTTCAGCCTTTATCGTCTTTCCGGCATAACAGTTAAATTGCATTAGTAATAACGTATTAGCATACACGAATGAGAATGAAATACTTATTGTTAGTAGCACTGCTTTTTTGCGGATTATTGAATGCCTGCAAGCCCAGGGCAGTTGAAACTGAGCCTGTTGTGTCTGAAGTAAGAGATACAACCATTACCGTTAAGAATGCCTTTACCGAATTGTTTTTCGATAGCATGGTGTTGGAAACTTATATCATCCGCCATCAGTTGCCCGATGCCACAGCAAAGCAATATCGCGATTTTTACAATGCACGGAACTATCAATATGCCTGGTTTTTTAACGATGGGATAGCGGAGCAGGCATACAATTTTTTGAATCAGCAAACCAACTACATGGGGTACAGCGGAGATACAACGCTTAACAACCCGGTGCTGAAACAGATATTCGACACACTTGAAAGCGGGGGAAAAATTGCTCCGATGTCCGATAGCAACAGGTTGAACACGGAATTGCTACTTACCGGCCAGTTTTTCCGTTATGCGCAAAAAGCTTACCAGGGAAGCGACAACCTTGACGCAGCAGATTTGAAATGGTTTATTCCCCGCAAAAAGATCAATGTGGTAGCTACGCTCGATTCGCTGATCCGGCACAAAGGGGAGAAGCTTACCGAATATGAACCGCTTAACATTTATTACCAGCGTTTAAAACAGAGTCTGCTGCGGTATTATGAAATAGAAAAAGCCGGTGGCTGGAAACCCATTGTTACCGAAAGAAAAAAGCTGCAGCAGGGCGATACCGGCCAGGTGATCATTGAAATTAAAAGACGGTTGCGGTTAACCGAAGATTTTGACCTGAGTGATAGTTCATCGTTGTTTACAGACTCGTTGAAGACTGCGGTAAAAAGATTCCAGCACAGGTACGGCGTAAAAGAAGACGGCATTATAGGCGCTGCCATGCTCAAAGAAATGAACCAGCCTATAGAAAAGCGCATCCGGCAAATGCTGATCAACCTGGAAAGAATGCGTTGGGTGCCGGCAAAGATAGACGGCGACTATCTGCTGGTAAACATTCCTGAATTTAAACTGCATATTTTTGAAAACAGCAAGCCCGTATATGCCATGGATGTGGTGGTTGGCACTACTCAGAATAATACTGTTATTTTCTACGGCGATCTTAAATACATTGTTTTCAGTCCTTACTGGAATGTGCCTGCAGGTATTTTAAAGAACGAAGTATTACCAGGGATGAAGAAAGATAAAAATTATCTTGCCAGGCACAATATGGAAATCAATGGTTATACCGGTGGCGTACCCAATGTAAGGCAAAAGCCGGGTCCTAATAACTCACTCGGTAAAGTGAAATATTTGTTTCCCAACAGCTATAGCATTTACATGCACGATACACCTGCCAAGAGTTTGTTTGGCGAAAGCAGGAGAGCGTTTAGCCACGGTTGCATTCGCCTGGGTGAGCCTAAAAAACTGGCCGAATTCCTATTGCGCAAAGACAGTGCATGGACTTCGAAAGCGATTGATGCTGCCATGAACAGCGGCAAAGAAAAGTATGTTACACTTAAAAATACAGTACCTGTATTCATCGGTTATTTTACAGCCTGGGTCGATTCGAAGGGTGAACTTAACTTTAGAGACGACGTATATGGACACGATGCCAGGATAAGCAAAAAAATGTTTGAAAATAATCAGTAATCAGCTACCGGCTCCAGCTAAGCGCTAATGACCACATCACACTGATGGCTCACAACTGATCGCTGACTGCTGACGCCCGTAGCTGTAAATAAAAAACCAGTCTGTTCGACTGGTTTATATCCTTCAATAACTTTTGGAACGGTTTAATTTCTGCGTTGATAGCAGTGGCTGGAAGGGCAGCACTGGTTTTTGTTTAGATACCGGATTTAAATTTACCTATCTGCTTTGACTACTGTCAATTGTACTGTAAAGATGGTTCAGGAAAGTCCCGCATCAAACTTTATTCGCCCATGCTTGCGTTTTCTTCGTTTTTTGGTAGCGATTGATCGATCAATGACTTACTTACTGTAACGCATAAGCTACAACGCCGTTCTTAAAAAAGGTAGGTACATACACTATCTTGTTCGCTGCATCGTAGCCTATATCAGCAGAATTGATCTTTTGCTCCCTGGTATCAAGCAGATGGTCTTTCTTGCCATTTGCATGAACATACCAAACAGAACCAGCCCAGCACGATACAATGAAATCGCCTTTGCCCACATGTTCGATGCCATCGGTACCACCTTCCATGCCGTCGGCAATTTGTTTAAGTGTACCGTTAGCTTCCACTTTATTCAAAGTGCCAGCGTCGGTAATGTAAAGGTCTTTGCCTACAGTTTTCACACCATTAGGACCTTTAAGGTTTTCAATTACTGTAGTAATATTTCCTTTGTCTATTTTCAATATTTTTTTGTTCTGCGAATCAGAAACATAGATCACACCCTTATCGTCTATGCTGATGTCGTTTAAACCCCTTGCGCCGTCTACCACAATCCTGTCAACAATTTTTCCCTGCGCTATATCAATAACAGCAATGCCATCTACATCGGCCACATACAATTTACCAGCGTGCATGCCCATCCCTTTGGGAGCATTCAACCCGGTTACCCATTCAGTAGCAATCACTTTTCCATCCAATCCTACTTTTCCAATAGAACCCTTTCCGTCCATTTCCCAAGGGGCTCCGTCAATATTGGCTACATACAGCACTTTGTTCTTCCCGTCAAACAATACAGATTCAGGAACTTTTAAAATGGTATCGGTTTCCCACTTTTTTACAAGCTTGCGCTCCTGCGATTGGGCGGTGCTGTACACAAGAACAAAACTGAAAAGTGCTACGCAAATTAAGGCAGGTTTCATGTTGCTGATTTTTTGGTTTGGATAATTAAGATATCAAATATAAAAAATATTAACGGTTAAGGAGGTATAACCAATGTTGTAGTTAATACTATCACCATCCATCAGACTGCCTGCGGCCTACGCTCTCCCGCCCCACGCAGGCTGGCCGATGGAAGAAGCCGGTCGCCCCGCCCGAAGAGACGTTCGGGCAAGCCGGCGGTCTTGCTCCTTCGCCGTGGAGTGTGTCTCACGGTCCACCAATACGTGTCGTGAGACACGAAACGTGGCGGGTTAAGGCAGTACACCCACTTTAGTAAGTTCGTTATTAATAGTTCTCCACACTTGTAGCGGGTTGCTATTCTTTAATTCATCAGGCAAAAATTCGTCAGGCCAATTTTGAAAGCTCATTGGCCTCGCAAACCTTTTAATGCCATCGGCTCCAACAGATGTAAAACGCGAATCGGTAGTGGCAGGAAACGGTCCACCATGGTGCATGCTCAGACATACTTCCACGCCGGTAGGCACACCATTTATGATCATTCTGCCACAGCTTTGTTTTACTGTTTCAATCAAAATTTCATTTTGTCGCATATCGTTTACCGTTGCCATTAATGTAGAGGTAATCTGTCCTTCCATCTTGGCAGCAATATCCTGCATCTCCTGCACGTTCCGGCACTTTAACACCAGCGAATAAGGACCAAATACTTCTTGGTGCAGCACAGGATTGTTCAAAAAGGCCTGAGCCGTTGCTGAAGCAATGGTGGGAATGCCCTGTTCTGCTTTTGCAGGTGTAACGGAAACGGCTACCGTGGTAACCTGCTCCTGCATCAATGCTTTCGCCCTGTTGCTGGCAAAAGATTTTGCGATGCCTGTGTGCAACATATCCGACGGATCCACCTTTTTTATTTCGTCGCCCAATATGGTAATGAATTGGTCGAGCTCCGCGCCTTCGATACCGATGATCAAACCGGGATTGGTACAAAACTGCCCGGTGCTGAGCGTGATTGAAGCCGCATACATTTTTGCCGTTTCTGTTGCAGCCTGCTGTAGTTTTTCGGGAAGGAGATACACTGGATTGATGCTGCCCATTTCGGCAAAAACAGGTATAGGCTCTTTGCGTTGGTTGGCCCAGTCGAACAAAGCTTTTCCTCCCGAATACGATCCGGTAAACCCTACGGCTCTTACACGCGGATGCGTTACCAGGGTTTTGCCTGTTTCAAATCCGCTACCGTGGATATGCGCAAAAATGCCATCGGGCGTGTTTAATTTTTTCGCAGCCTTTACAACAGCATTTGCTACCCATTCAGAAGTTTCGGCATGCGCCGGATGTGCTTTTACAATTACAGGACAGCCCGCTGCCAAAGCACATGCAGTATCTCCACCGGCGGTGGAATAGGCGAAAGGAAAATTGCTGGCGCCAAACACTGCTACCGGTCCTAACGGTATCATTGTTTTCCTGATGTCTGGCTTAGGCGGGGTACGGTCGGGCAAAGCAGTATCAATCCTTGCATCAAGCCAGGCGCCCGCTTCGCATGCATCGGCATAGCTGTTTAACTGGAATATGGTGCGTGTAAATTCTGATTGTAATCTTGGCTCAGGTAAATGCGTTTCTTTCATCGCTATGGGCAACACCGCTTTCACTCCTTCTGCCAGTTCTGCTGCAATAGCACGCATAAACGCCGCTCTCTTTTGCAACGGATATTTTTTGTATGCTTCAAAAGCTGTCCACGATTTTTCGATAATGCTGTTAATTTCTTCCGGGGTAGAATCTTTGAACATTGCCATGTGAAATATTTTAAAGATGGAGAGATTCTTACTGCAAAAATACTGCTTCGGGTTGTCAGCCATCAGCAATTAGCTTTCAGTATCATGTGTCTTGTCCTGAAAAAAGTGAACACTATTTTTAATACATGTTTTTTCTCTCATTTAGCCAGATCGGTCAGACCGCCCGGTATCCTGGACGCGCAGCAGGCCGGGCGTGCCGACCGCAACGGCCACTGATAGCTGAAGACTAATTGGTGATAGCTGACCGCCTGCTACATCGTATTTGCACTATAGATTGATTATCAAAACGAGTGCCATCAAATCAGCATGATAAGATGGTGTAATGCGTGATACCAGCATTCGGGGCGAATGTTAATTAATGTATCTTCGCGCCCTATGGAAAAAAATGGGAAACAGATTGTAATGAGTGGCATCCGCCCAACAGGGTTATTGCACCTGGGCAATTATTTTGGAGCGCTCAAAAATTATATGCGGATGCAGGATGAATATGAGTGTTTTTTTATGGTTGCCGATCTGCACTCGCTTACTACGCATCCCGATACAAAGGAGTTGAGAGACAATGTGCTGCATGTAGTATCTGAATACCTGGCCTGTGGGCTTGATCCGGAAAAAGTAGCGCTGTATTGTCAGAGCCATGTATATGAAACATCCGAATTGTACCTCTACCTCAACACGCTGGCTTACAAGGGAGAGCTTGAAAAAACAACTACATTTAAGGATAAGGCAAGATTGCAGCCGCAAAATATCAACGCAGCTTTACTAACGTACCCGGTTTTAATGTCGGCAGATATTTTATTGCATCGTGCGGTATACGTGCCCGTTGGTAAGGACCAGGAGCAGCACCTGGAAATGGCCAGGAATTTTGCAACCCGGTTCAACCATCGCTATGGCGAAATATTTCCCGAGCCTGTTGCCTTTAATTTTGGATCGGAGCTGGTAAAAGTGCCTAGTTTGGATGGTACCGGTAAAATGAGTAAAAGTGAGAACCAGAATGCTACTTTATATCTTTCGGACAGCGATGAACTGATCAGGAAAAAAATTATGAAGGCAAAGACCGATGAAGGTCCTAAAGAACCCAATACACCGAAACCGGATTATATTGAAAACCTGTTTCAACTGGTAAGGCTTACCGGTGCGCAGGATGTTTACGATAAATTTGAAGCGGATTATGCAGCCTGCAACATTCGTTACGGCGATATGAAGAAACAACTGGCTGAGGAGATGATACAATTTATGGCTCCCATACGCGAAAAAGCGGCAGCTATACGCAACGATGAAAAATACCTGGCAACTGTTTTAGAAAAAGGTGCGTTAAAAGCCCGGCGCAGTGCCGAAGCTACCATGGTGCGGGTACGCGAAGCAGTTGGGTTAAAATATTTTTAAGAAAATTGTAGTGTACAGTCGTAAAGCAGTTAAAATGCTTTATCTTGATATTATCCTTTACGGTGCCCGTCTTTTAAAAAATCTTGAACCTTAATTTGTAATGCCGAAAACTAAAAAACCTAAGCATATTGCTATTGCCGGAAATATAGGCGCAGGTAAAACAACGCTTACCGAAATGCTGAGCAAACACTATCGCTGGATTCCGCAGTTTGAGGATGTAGAGCACAATCCCTATTTGTATGATTTTTACGAAGACATGCCGCGTTGGAGCTTTAACCTGCAGATATATTTTTTAAACAACAGGTTAAAAAATCTCCTGGAAATACAGAAGGGTGCTGAAACCGTCATTCAGGACAGAACGATTTATGAAGATGCGCACATTTTTGCACCCAACCTGCACGAAATGGGATTGATGAGCAAGCGCGATTTTGATAACTACTTCCAGTTTTTTGAAACGCTCAAGCAAATGGTTAATCCGCCCGATCTGCTTATTTACCTGCAAGGTTCGGTACCTACACTGGTGGGGCAAATACAAAAAAGAGGAAGGGAATACGAAGAGAATATCAGGCTAGACTACCTGAAACGCTTAAACGAATATTATAACAAATGGATAGATGGCTACAAGGAAGGTGCATTGCTGGTAATTAATATAGATAAAAATAAATTCCCCGAAAATGAAGAACATCTCGGGGAAATTATCGCTAAAATAGATAGCCAGTTGTATGGGCTGTTTTGAGAGCGTTTATTGTTTATCGTTTGAAGGTTCCGAAACCATAAACTCTAAACTACAAACCTCAAACCTTGTTCTACTTTCCCTTCCTTACAAACTGATACTTTATTCCACCCGTTATCCATCGTCCCGGCATGATCGATCCAAGCAGGTCGCTGTACTGTTTGTCGAACACGTTGTCTGCCTGCACAAACACTGAAAGCGATTTTTGAAAGAAGCCATATTCAGCCTTAGCATTCAATAAAAAATAGTCGGGTGTAATGGTGGCATGGATAGCTGCCGCAGCCTGGTCCTGCCTTTTCTTATACAATCCATTTACGCTCAGCGTAAGGTTGTGGCATTGGTAGATCACAGAAAAGTTGGCGAGAAACTTTGCGTGCGAAGAAATGTAAAACGAAGGAACCGTATCGCTGCTCTTGCTGTTCAGCCATACCAATCCCACACTGGCGGTAATAAACTGTTGCTTGGGCAGTTCGTGTGTATACTGAATATCAGTTTCAAAACCGGTAGTGTTTACTTCGGCAATATTTTTTGCCAGTGCATAAGTGCCGGTTGGCGAAAGATTGTCTTTTCTTGGCATATCTGCATAAGCTGTGTTGCTGTAATCAATCAGTCTTTGATGAAAGCGTTGGAAAAAAGTGGCAGATACTTTCAGCTTGTTTTGCCAGAACCAGTCTGCACCCGCTTCGTAGCTGAGCGATCTTTCTGCTTTCAGCGTTGGGTTGCCAATTCGCCCGCTGGCAACGAACGGTTTGTTATAGTTGTTATAACGTTCGGTAAAATCAGCATCCCGTATGGTTTTGCCAACGCTGCCGCGAAATTGAATGCCATGTGTTTTGTATGACAGATCTAACTGCGGTACAAACTCCGACGAAATATTTTTAAAGAATATCCACTGAGCAGAAGGGCGTATGGAAAAGTGTTTTCCTATTTGTTGCGAAACGCTTACAAAAGGCGATGCAAGAAACAGCGTGTGGTTTCCACGATCATTTGACCGGATGTTTTTTTGCTGATAATTAAATCCCCCTACCAAAACAGTTTGCTCACTGATTTGCCGTTGGTACAATAACAAAGCCTGGATAAGCCGGGAGTTGCTGCTATTGGGCGCAGATGCTTTGTTGTAGCTGTAGGTATCTTCTACTTCTTTAAGACCAGCATCTAACGAAAGACTTTGCTTTTCGGTATGATAGTTTACTCTCGCCTGGTGCCAGTTCGATCTTACCTGTTCGCTGGCAGTATCAGAAAGAAAGGTGGTGTAGAAGTTTTGTGCCGAAAAATCTCTCTTGTCCATCGCATAGCGATAAGCGATATTCCACTTGCTGTTGATATGATAATTGGCAGATGCTGATGCAGTAGTATTATGAAAAAAGCCCCTGGTGCCTCTTTGCTGCACGCCATCGGCATTATTGGTGATGACTCCACCGCCGATACTCAGATTTTTTTTACTGAACAAAAAACCGGCATCCGCATTCAAATAGCCATACTCACCTGTACTGATACCTGCATTGATTGCGGTCTTGTCGTCATTCTGTTTGGCGGCAAACGATTTTGTTATGATGTAGATAACGCCACCCACCGCATCGGCTCCGTGGATAGCCGAAGAGGCACCCTTTAATACTTCAATGCGTTCGATTTCTGAAGGAGCAATGGGAATGTAGCTATTAAAGTGTCCTGTATTGGGATCATTCAAACGCATGCCATCTAAAATCACCAATACCTGTTGAAAGGTGCCACCTCTCAACACAATATCGCTTTGCGATCCCATAGGGCCGCGTGCCTGGATTTCAACACCGGGTACATAGCGCAGCAATTCATCTATGGAATGAACCGGCAGGTTTTGAAAGCGTTCGCCTTTTATAATGGTTATATTCCGCCCCGTTTCGGAAGCTCTTTTTTGACTTAACGATGCAGTTACGGTAACAGGATCTAATTCAATATCCTGTGCATTGGTTTTTGAAGCAATCGCAAAACTGCAAATCGCAACAAGTAGTTTGGTATTCATATTCATAATGGCGGCAAATGTAAGGAAGTTGAAAAAAACGAGTGTTAGTGGGGGAAGGGGGAAGGGTAAAGGTGAAAGGTCAAAGGTGAAGGGAAGGGTGAAAGGTGAAGGGTGAACGAACTGTAAACTCCAAACCCCAAACTTGCTTATTGAAGCCCATCCTGATCTTCCCAAAGGCCCGCCTGACCGGACGGGCAGGAAAGGAACTCTGTGCACAAGGCAGCCTATGCAAAGTTGATTATTTAACTGCAACCCGGTAGTACTGAAGGCGCTTTGGTTCTTGGATCTTGGTTCTTATTCTTCAACCTTTCTCCTTTCCCTCCCTTCATCCTCTTCCCGAAATTTTATACACCACCGTGCCTACCATTTCTTTCAAATAAACATTCCAGTTGCTAAATGCTGATGCGGATGGGATGATATAGTCTTCAGGATCGAAACCACTATTGGGTCTTATTGCAAATGCTGCAGGAAACGGCTTTACTTCCAGCCCTGCTTTTTGAAAAGTACGCAGGGCGCGCGGCATGTGCATGGCCGATGTAATTAACAAATAAGGCGGTTGCAACTGAAGCGAATCGATTATCCTTTTTGCATTTGCTGCATTTTCAGCAGTATTCCTTGAGTCGCGATCGGCAAATACATCCGCGGTGGGAATGCAGAGATTGGCCAGTTGTTCTTTTGCAAAATCTGCTTCGCGAAAAGGTTTGTTTTGAAAAATAGAACCGCTTCCTGCTGCAACAATGATCTTGTTGATGTGCCCCGTTTTATACAATTGTGCCGCTTGTATAAATCGGTCTGCCGCTTCGCCATAATACACTTCTTTATCTGCATCATTCATTCCTACAAATCCACCCAACAGTATGCCTGCGCTGTATACCTCATTACTGGCAGCAGAATATTTTTTTGCCTGGTAGGACATTGTAAGCTTGTTGATAATAAACGGATTGCTGAAAAAAAGCAGCAGTACAATGCCTGTAATGAAACAGTTCTTTTTCCGTTTTTCTTTTTTGGTGAGCCATCCCCACAAAAAAATAACAACGATCCAAAGCAGGGGACTTAATAAAACAGTAAACAGTTTGCTTATTAAAAACATAGCGATTAGCTTTCGGCTTTCAGCTATCAGCCGTCAGCCAGGTTTAGATGTGTGAAATGTAGCGATCAGCAATTAGCCTTAGCTTTTAGCGTGAAGTTACTTGAATCCATGTTCAATATGTTCTTGAAATTTGTAACACAGCAAGCTGTCATTACTTATCATTTATCACTTACGCCTTACTACTTCAGCTTCCTTACTTCCAGGCGTGTATTTATAAAATCCTTCACCGGTTTTTATCCCCAGCTTTCCTGCGGCCACCATGTTTACCAGCAGCGGACATGGAGCGTATTTGGGATTGCCAAAGCCATCGTGCAAAATTTTTAAAATGCTCAGGCACACATCTAATCCAATAAAGTCTGCCAATTGCAATGGACCCATTGGATGAGCCATTCCTAATTTCATTACCGTATCAATTTCTGCAATGCCGGCTATTCCTTCGTATAAAGTATAAATCGCCTCGTTGATCATTGGCATTAAAATACGGTTGGCTACAAAACCCGGGTAATCGTTTACCACACAGGGCGTTTTTTCCAATTGCTGGCTGAGTGCAACGATGGTGCTGGTTACTTCTGTGGAAGTGCTGTATCCATTAATTACTTCCACCAGCTTCATTACCGGCACCGGGTTCATAAAGTGCATGCCTATTACCTTTTCGGGGCGTTGAGTGGCTGCGGCAATGGCTGTAATGGAAATGGAAGAGGTATTGGTTGCAAGGATGGCTTCGGGCGGCGCATGTTCGTCCAGTTGCTTAAAAATAGCCAGTTTAATCTCTTTATTTTCTGTAGCAGCCTCTACTACCAGTCCTGCCTTTTCTACGCCTTCTTTGAGCGAAGTAAAAATGTGCAGGTTATTGTGAATGTTTTTCTGAATTTCAGGCGTAATAGTGCCTTTGGCAAGCTGACGTTCGGCATTTTTATGAATGGTAGCTACTGCTTTTTCAAGCGCGGTGCGTTGAATGTCTACCAGATGCACCGAAAAACCATATTGTGCAAACACGTGGGCAATACCGTTACCCATTGTGCCGGCGCCTATAACAGCAACAGTTTTGATCATACCTGTAAATTTGCGGGGCTAAATTATACATCAATTCTGTATGTTAAGAAATCTGTTTCTGGTGCCGATTTCTTAAAACCGATCCGCTCGTATAAACTTTGAGCAGTATAGTTGTCTACCGCCGTTGAAAGTTCAACGAATGTTGCGTTGTTCTGTCGCGCAAAATCCATTGCTGTTTCAATTAATTTTTCGCCAATTCCCTGCTTCCTGTGATCATTCTCAACATACAGGTCGTTAAGTATCCAATTCTTTACAACCCGCACCGACGAATATTTAGGATAAAGTTGCGTAAAGCCTACGGGGCTGTCGCCGGCAAGCGCAACAAAAATCACCGATTCACTATTGTCAAGCCTCTCCTGGATAAACTTCCTGGCTATTTCCATGTTGGATTGCTGCTTGTAAAATATCCTGTATTGATCAAACAGGTTAAATACCAAATCTCCCTGCGTTTTATCTATTCTTACAATTGTCATTAAAAATGAAATGGGTGATAAGCGTATTGAAGATTGATATCACCCTAATGGCGGTTTGCGATGCTTATTCGGGCCTGTGCCTAATCTTTTCGCTTAAAGTCTCCGCGTTTCCAGGCTTTTACAAACTCGCTCCATGCAAACGGGTTGAAAATGTTCATAGGGGGTGCCTGCCCGTTATAATAATAGCTTTGCGCATTTTTGTTAAGACTGTAATTGGCTGCTTCCGTTCCGTCGCGCGGCAAGGAACGCATAAGCGCCCGTCTTTTAGCTTCGCTCGTATTTTGGCGTGCTATTTCAAGTCCATCGTCTGGCACATCGGTATTTACGAAATCGCGCTCAAACTGTTCGCGAGTGGGGCGTGGCTTAATAATGGCGGTGGGGAGATATACGGTGTCAATTGCCAGCAATTTCACCATGCTGTATTGATTGCCTTCCAGATTGGAGGGAATTTTGTCTGATTCTTTGCGATAAGCTACGTGCGAAAATTCTATTACATCGCCCTTTAAAGCTACAATTGAAAATACGCCCTGTGCGTTTGTTCGGGTACCCCTTCCGTTTACCATTACGTTTACATCGGGTATGCCCTTCAGGCTGTCGTGGGTCATAACAATGCCGTATAGCTGCACTACAGAATCTTTCAGCGATTCAAACTGCGCCTGAGCGGCAAAAGGGGTCAATAAAAAAACAAAAAGTATATAATGTAAAAGTTTTTTCATCCCTGAGTTTTATCTTTTCAATGGCGCCCTTTTAGCCTTCAAAAACTGCTGCCGGTTTAAGGCAATCAGTTCTATCGCTTTCATTGCGAATGCAATAATACTTTGAACTCACTAAATAAACAAAGTAAGGATTTATGGGATTAACTTTGCGGGCAAATCAACCTTTTTAACAAAAAGTTCGGGAGATGACAGAAAGTGATATTTTGAAAGCATTGAGCAACGTAATAGAGCCCGATCTGGGCAAAGACCTGGTAACGTTAAACATGGTGAAAGACGTTGTAATTGAGGGAAATAAGGTTTCTTTTACAGTGGTGCTTACCACACCGGCCTGTCCTTTAAAAGATGTTATAAAAAATGCATGTATCAACGCTGTGCACCTGTTGGTGAATAAAGCTGCGGATGTGGAAATAAAATTCACCGCTAATACCAATAGCAACCGGAAAGACAGTAAAGCTATTTTGCCTGGTGTAAAAAATATTATTGCGGTGGTGAGTGGCAAGGGTGGGGTTGGAAAATCCACCGTGGCTGCTAACCTGGCGCTGGCGCTGGCGGAGGGTGGTGCTTCGGTGGGATTGATGGACGCGGATATATATGGCCCCAGCGTGCCTATAATGTTTGGAGTGAGGGGGGAACGCCCACTGATGAAAGAAGTGAACGGAAAGGGAACGATCATTCCTTTGGAGAAGTTTGGTATAAAGCTCATGAGTATTGGCTTGTTGGTAGATGAAAAACAGGCGATTGTATGGAGAGGACCGATGGCGAGCAGTGCCATCAAACAATTTGTAAGCGATGTGGATTGGGGTGAACTGGATTACCTGGTAATTGACATGCCGCCGGGCACGGGCGACATTCATTTAACGTTGGTGCAAACGGTGCCTGTTACAGGTGTGGTAGTAGTTACCACGCCTCAGCCGGTAGCACTGGCAGACGCCAAGAAAGCGATTGCCATGTTTGGACAAGCGCAGATAAAAGTGCCCATCATTGGTATAGTTGAAAACATGAGCTGGTTTACACCTGCTGAATTGCCGGAAAATAAATATTATATTTTTGGAAAAGGTGGTGGCAAACGGATGGCAGAAGAATTTGACATTCCGTTTTTGGGCCAGATACCATTGGTGCAAAGCATAAGGGAAGGTGGCGATACGGGTGTTCCGGTAATGATGAGCGACGACAGCATTACGCAAAAAGCTTTTTGGGAGGTAGCGGGTCATGCCGTGCGCAGCGTGGCTATGCGCAATGCGAACATGGAGGCAACGAAGATTGTGGAAATTGTAGTGTAATTTCTGATTTGGTGATTTCTGATTGATGATTTCCACAGCAAGATGATTTGCCACATCAGTAGGTATGAAGCACGGGTTTTCAAATCTCAAATTTCAAATCTCGCCTTGTGTATAATTCAAACCAGTTTAAGGAAGAAGATATTTCTGTTGTGATGGATTTTATCAAACAAAATCCTTTCGCCATACTATGTGGTTGCGATGCTGGCAATAAACCGGTTGCAACACATATTCCTTTCCTGGTAGAAGAAAGAGAAGGGCAGCTTTTCCTGCTGGGGCATATCATGCGCAAAACCGATCATCACAAGGCATTTGAACAGAATCCCGAGGCGCTTGTTATTTTTAATGGTCCGCACAGTTATATCAGTGCAAGCTGGTATACCAACCCGCAAACCGCTTCTACCTGGAACTATATAACAGTGCATGCAAGAGGAGCAGGGCGGTTTACAGATGAAACAGCTTTGCTGGATATATTAACGCGTACAACTGCATTGTTTGAAAACAATCCCGATTCGCCGGCGCTCGTTGAAAAAATGCCTGAGGCTTATGTAAGCAGCTTGTCCAAAGCCATTGTTGGTTTTGAAATAGCCGTAACGCAGTTGGACAATTTATTCAAGCTGAGCCAGAACCGCGATGCGGCATCTTACAAAAACATTATTGGAAGGTTGAGAGAGCAGGGAACCGCTGATGCGGGAAGGATTGCGGATGAAATGGAGAAGAGAACACAGTCGAAAAAATAAATGATGTTTCTTTTTGGAAAAAAAAGAGAAAGTTTTGATCAAGCTGTCAACTCATTAGTTTCAGTGCTGGCAAGTGGTCAAGAAAACACAACGGTACAAAATCATTGCACGCGGGTTTTGAGGACGCTTTCATCGGCGTCTAATGAGGCAGTGGCGGAAGCGATGGTCTCGGTAAGTAGTTTTTTTATAAAAGCTCCCATCGAAAACGCCATCAGCGTAGTTATGTTGTGCGGCTGTATGGTGGAAGCAAACCACAAAGCTCAGCCATTTATAGGTGAGCTTGAGAATGCTACAGTTCGGTTTTGGGAAGAAGCCTTGCCGTTGATGGAGTCAATCCAAAAGGCGATGGAACATGCGGAGGCGCAGGGCGAAGATCGTTACGACGCTGTAGACACAGTAAAATCTCAGATCATTGAAAAAGAACCCGGGCAAGTGGACGCTCTTGACTGGCTCAACGGGATATATCCATGCCTGGTAGCAAGTTATAGCAGCGATCAGACACTGTTGGAACATGGCAAACAATTGTTACAAAAACGGGTAACACAATTTACTGAGGTTAGCGAAGCCTGTTATTGGCTACATCAACTTTTTCAGGTACTTTTTAATGAACCAGTATTGATTGTGGACTTGGAGAATCGAAAAGGCTTTACCGGCGTTATGAGTGGTGTTGTAGACAATTTTCAATTGCAACTGTTATTAATGAGCATGCCGGAGCTGGGCGATCCCATTAACACACGACATGCAGCCATCATGCAAGGCGAAGGTCCTCAATCGTCTTCAGATAGTGTGTACGGCAAATGGGATATGTGCAACTGGCAAATGTGGGCTGATGCCTATCACCCTGCGGGGGGAAAAAAGAGTAGCTATTGGATATGGAGTGAAGGCAAACCTGGCGATATCGGAAAAATGGATGATTTCCGGATAATACTCCTTAATAAGCCATCATATAAGAGAGGCTTACCTATTGGTCGTGTTTTTAAAATGCTTCCAGCTTCTATAAAAATTGAAAAATGGTTCACAGAACAAGAATTGAATCATTGGTTGACTAAAATTTCGAATGCAAAGTAAAGGAGTAGCCTTGCCGTAAAAGAGGGCAAAATCACACGTGTTACATCTTACAGGGTCAACAGTATCAGGTAATTTGATTTATTCTTTTGGCTTCTCACTATCCATCAGACCGCCTACCGGCGTGCCGATGGATAACAGTCGGCACGCCGGCCGCGCTGCCCTCGGTGCGCTAGCCGGCGGTCTGACCGGGAAGAGGTGATGATCTAAGAAGCAAGAACCAAGAAATAAGAATCAAATCACAAACTATAAATTCAAAAATGTAAACCACAAATCCCCCTCTGTGCATGATGTTCCTATGTGGTAAACAAACAAAAAACCTGTACGTTTTCACATACAGGTTCAACAATATCAGAAAGTGTAATTTATTTCTTCTTCTTCTGACTTTTAGGCGCAAAAATGATCAGCATACGCTTGCCTTCCAGTTTGGGCAATCCTTCCGGTATCCCGATTTCTGCCAGCCTTTCAGCAAACTTCAACAACAACAATTCGCCACGTTCTTTAAACATAATGGCGCGACCTTTAAACTGCACATAAGCCTTCACCTTATTGCCTTCTTTTAAAAAGTCTTCGGCATGTTTGGCTTTAAAGTTAAAGTCGTGATCATCTGTATTGGGCGTAAAACGAATTTCCTTTACCTCCGACACTTTGGAGTTCGCCTTCATCTCCTTTTCCTTCTTCTTCTTTTCGTAAAGGAATTTATTATAGTCGATTATTTTACATACCGGCGGATCGGCATTGGGAGAAATTTCCACCAGGTCCAGCCCCTGGTCCTGCGCCATCCTCTGGGCTTCCTGGGTGTTGTACACGCCCACCTCCACATTGTCACCCACCAGGCGTACCTGGGGTACTCTTATCATGTGGTTGGTGCGATGTTCCTGTTGTTGTTCTTTTCTGAAACGGGGGTTGAAATTACCCCTGGGAAATTGAGGTCGTGGTGAAAATGCCATTTACAGTTTTTAAAGTGATACTCCCTTTTCAGCAGGGAGATTTTAATTGTTTAAGTTAGAAAATATATTATTCCAATATGCACACAACAAGAAAAATTAGCTGTTGCGATGCGTTTTCAATTATTCCGATGCCCTGGTTTTAATTTCTTCAAGCGCCTGATCTATAAACTCCTGAATTGTTTTTGAACCCAGGTCGCCTTTACCCTGCCGCCTGACAGACACTTTTCCTTCGCTCACTTCCTTTTCTCCTATCACCAGCATATAAGGAACTTTCGATAGTTCGGTATCTCTTATTTTACGGCCAATCTTTTCCGGTCTGTCATCTATATCCACACGAATATCCGCATTTTTCAACGATTCTAAAACATTTTGTGCGTAATCCATGAACTTATCGCTGATAGGAAGCACCTTTACCTGCAGGGGCGACAGCCACAATGGCAGCTTGCCTGCATAATGTTCCAGCAAAAATCCAATGAACCGTTCGTGTGTTCCTAAAGGAGCCCGGTGAATGATCAAAGGCGTTTCCGTCTTGTTATCCGGGGTGGTATACTGCAGTTTAAAGCTGCGGCCCTGCGAAAAGTCAACCTGGTTGGTAGCCAGTGTAAATTCCCGTCCTATCACACTGAATATCTGCACATCAATTTTAGGGCCATAAAAAGCCGCCTCATCCTGCACTTCAACATAAGGAATATTCGATTCTATCAGCACCTGCCTCACCATTTCCTCGGTTTCCTTCCACAGCTCCGGTTCATTCACATACTTCTTTCCCAGCTTGTCTGGCGAGTGAAGGCTCAGGCGCATGATGTATTTATCAATGCCAAAAATTTTGAAATATTTCTGGTACATTTCATTCACCGCCCTGAACTCATTTGCAAACTGTTCCCTGGTGCAGTAAATATGTGCATCGTTCATATGCAGGCAACGCACCCGCATCAGTCCAAATAATTCTCCGCTTTGTTCGTAGCGGTATACAGTGCCATATTCAGCAATACGATACGGTAAGTCGCGATAGCTTTTAGGTTCCGCTGCAAATATTTTGTGGTGATGAGGGCAGTTCATCGATTTGAGATAGTATTTTTCTCCCTCCAGTTCCATGGGAGGGTACATACTGTCTGCATAATAAGGAAGGTGCCCGCTGGTAATGTACATGCTCTCCTTGGCAATATGCGGTGTAACCACCCTTTTGTAACCGCCCTTCTGTTCGGTTTCTTTTGCCAGCTTTTCCAGCTCTTCAATAATAACCGTTCCATTAGGCATCCACATAATCAGGCCCTGTCCCACATCGTCATCCATAGTATAAATGCCCAGTTCCTTACCCAGCTTTCTATGATCCCGCTTTTTAGCTTCTTCCAGCAACTGCAGGTATTCATCCAGTTCTTTTTGAGAGGGGAAGGTGATGCCGTAAATACGGGTAAGCTGTTTGTTCTTTTCATCGCCCTTCCAGTAAGCGCCAGCTATATTGGTAAGTTTTACCGCTTTTATTAACCCGGTTTGCGGAATATGAGGCCCCCTGCACAAATCGGTAAAGCCGCCTTGTGTGTAAAAAGTAATATTACCGTCGTCGAGGTTTTGCAAAAGGTCGAGCTTATACTCGTCACCCTTTCCCTCGAAATATTTTACTGCATCGGCTTTCGAAATTTCTTTGCGGATGTAGGTATTGTTCTGTTTAGCCAGCTCTCCCATTTTCTTTTCAATAGTCAGCAGTTCTTCTTCGGTGATCTTCCGCTCGCCCAGGTCCATATCGTAATAAAATCCCTGCGGATTTTGCGTAGCGGGTCCCACCCAGAATTTAACGCCCGGAAAAACAGCTTCTACTGCCTCTGCCATCAGGTGGGCAGAGGAATGCCAGAACGTAGACTTTCCATCAGCTTCGTTCCACGTAAGCAACTTTAATGTGCTGTCGTTATATATCGGCCTGGTAGCGTCCCATACCTGGTCGTTTACCAATGCTGCCAGTACTTTTTTAGCCAATCCTTCACTGATCGATTTAGCAATGTCTAGTGCTGTAATACCCGGCTGGTACTCTCTTACGGCGCCGTCCGGAAATGTGATTTTAACCATATAGTGTATGCTCTTGTGCCTTAAAAAGGAGGGCAAATTTAACGAAGTATTGGCGTATCATTTCATTTAATGCCACGATTTCCTTAGTATTGACTTTATTTTTGTAAAATGAAAGTTTTGCATTGGATGAGAGGCTTGTTCTTATTGAATTTGATGTTGCTCGCCTGCAGTGTTTCTGCCCAAAATCTTACAGGACAATGGAGGGGATCTTTCAACTCTGCCGGAAATGTAATTGCCAAAGAAGGCGACACCGAATATGTGCTTGAACTCGATATTGAAGGCGAAAGCGTAACTGGTTATTCCTATTCTTATTTCAATGGTTATCCCAAACGTTATTATGTAATATGCAGGCTGGAAGGCACCTACGATCCGGAAAGCAAATCGGTAGTGGTAAATGAAGAAGAACGCATAAAAGGCAATACGCCGCCCGGCTGGAGCGATTGTCTTCAAACACATATACTCACTTTTTTCAAGCAGGATGGAACAGAAAAACTGGTAGGCAGATGGCGTGGCTATAAACCCAATGGCTGCGGCGTTGGCAGCACTGAACTGGAACGGAAAATGCTCACCAAAGTTGCTCCGCCAAAAGCTTCGCCCCCGGCGGCAAAAAAAACAACAACTCCCAAAAAGCCTGCACAAAGTTTAACAACCCAACCCAGGGCAGCACAGCCTAAAGCAAACAAGCCTGTAGTCAAGTCAAATACGCCGGCTAAAAAGCCCGCTCCCAAACCGGGAAGCACTACCCCCAAAAAGCCAGCAACCGAAAAAGATGTAGTTGTAAAAAAACCGGAAACCATTGCAAAAGATACCGTAAAAAAATCGCTGCCACAATTAACCACTCCCGCATTGCCAGGCTACGCACGAAGGAGCAAGAATATTCTGAAAGTGATTGATGTGCCTGGAGATGGAACTTTTCAGCTTGATTTTTACGACAATGGCGAAATAGATGGAGATACGATCTCTGTTTTTTACAACGATAAAGTACTTATTTCACGCCAACGGTTAACCGATAAACCCATATCGCTCAAAGTGCAACTCGACACAACCCGCGAAGAAAATGAACTGGTAATGTATGCCGATAATCTCGGCTCAATACCCCCAAACACTGCACTGATGATTGCTACCGTTAATGGCAAACGGTACGAAGTATACATTACTTCCACCGAAAAATCGAGCGGCACTATTAGGTTCAGGAAAAAAGAATAGTGGGGAGAACAAAAGAACCAAAAGACAAGAAACAAGAAACTCCAAACCCTGCAACTTGCTGCCTGCATCATCGTCATGCCGAGTTATAAATTAGGCGGCGCCTCAATCAAAGGGCGTGACATGTATCAAGGCTTTATTGCTGAGTTCACAGTAGTACTAAAGCTCCATCAAGGCGTTCCCGAAATCGGCCGTAATCGATTTCGGGCGGCTTTTTGCGTTACTTTTTTCCGCAAAAAAGTAACAAAAAGGCTGAGGGTGTATGGTTGAAAGTAAGACCGCGTTTGCGTAAACAAAAATTTAGAGCTAAAATTCACGAACCAAAAGACAAGATACGCAAGCAAAAGACAAAAAAACAAAAAACCGTTCAACCTTCACCTTACACCTTATACCTTTACAGTAAGTGACCGCCTGAAGTTTTTGTTACTATTTTCCCATGTGGATTGAGAGATGCTGTTGTTTGAGTTATTTGCGTTTGCAAGCCGCAATGTATTGCCGGCGAAACTATTTTGAGTAAATAAAATTCAGGCAGGCTTTAACGATAACAAGTATAGTATGCAGAGAGATGAAATGCTTAACCAGTTGAATGAAACGGTAGAATGGGATATTATTATTGTAGGCGGCGGCGCTACGGGGCTGGGCGCTGCACTTGATGCCGCTTCGCGCGGGTACAAAACATTGTTGCTCGAGCGGTTTGATTTTGCGAAAGGAACATCCAGCAGGGCCACCAAGCTGGTGCATGGCGGCGTGCGCTACCTGGCGCAGGGCAATATTAAGCTGGTGATGGAAGCACTGAGAGAAAGAGGTTTATTGTTAAAAAATGCACCCCACCTTACCCGCATACAACCATTTATACTTCCATCTTACAGTTGGTGGCAAAAAATATTTTATGGCGCAGGATTAAAGATATACGACTTCATGTCGGGCAAGCTGAGCATTGGCAAAACCCGGCTGCTTTCAAAAAGCACTACAGGCAAGAGTTTATCCGCTTTACAGCAACAAAGCCTTAGCGGTGGAGTACTTTATTATGACGGGCAATTTGACGATGCCCGGCTGGCGCTGAACCTGGCGCAAACTGCTATCGAACATGGAGCGGTAGTATTGAACTACATGGAGGTAGTTGACCTGTTAAAAGAAAAAGCCATTGTAAACGGTGTGGTGGCAGAAGATGTGTTGACCGGCAGGGAATACAATTTAAAAGCCAAAGTGGTCATCAACGCCACCGGGGTATTTACCGATGATATACTGGAAATGGACGATGACATGCAGGAAGCGCTCGTATCGCCATCGCAGGGAATTCATTTGGTGGTAGATAAAAAATTTTTTCCCGGCGACCATGCCCTCATGATTCCCAAAACAGATGATGGCAGGGTGTTGTTTGCAGTGCCCTGGCACAACGAAGTTATTATAGGCACTACCGATACGCCGGTAGAAGAAGCACAGTTTGAGCCCCGCGCACTGGAATCGGAAATAGAATTTATTTTCCGGAACGTAAACAAGTACCTAACGTCGGGCATTACCCGAAAAGATGTCAAATCCGTTTTTGCCGGTTTGCGCCCGCTGGTAAAAGCACCGGGGCAAAAGAATACAGCGCTGATGCCCAGAGATCATACCATCATCGTATCAAAAAGCAAACTGGTTACCATTACCGGCGGCAAATGGACCACTTACCGTAAAATGGCGAAAGATGCTATAGACAATGCAGCCTTTACGGCAAAGCTGCCACGTAAAATAAGTATTACAGAAACATTGAAACTGCACGGATGGATCAGCCACAAAGACGAGCAGGATCCTTTGCATTATTACGGTGCAGACAAAGCAGCAGTGCTGCAACTTACCCAGGAAAATAGTGAGTGGAAAGAATTGATTCATCCCGAATACCCTTATATAAAAGCGCAGATCGTTTGGGCGGTGCGACATGAAATGGCAATGTCGGTAGAAGATGTATTAGCCAGGCGAATAAGATTGCTGTTTTTAAATGCCCGGGCCGCAATGAGCGTGGCTCCAACCACAGCCAGGCTGATGGCCAAAGAGTTGAATAAAGATGAAGGCTGGATACAACGCGAAGTAGAGTGGTTTAATGAAACGGCGAAGGGATATACAATTTCTGATTTCTGATTTTTGATTTGAGATTTCAATGTGGGAATTGTGGTTTTAAATTCAGGATGTATCCCAATTTCAACTGATGGCTGAATGCTGAACGCTGATTTTTGATTTGAGATTTGACATTTCATTCGTTATATTTACCCATACAGATTCTTTCACCACTTTCTAACAGCTTGCATATGTCGCCATTTATCGCCGAAATTACAGGTACTGCTTTACTTATTACATTAGGAGGAGGAGTTGTAGCCAACGTTTTACTCGATAAAACAAAAGGCAACAACAGTGGTCTCATCGTAATTGCCTTTGGATGGGCAATAGGTGTTTTTACAGGTGTGTATGCAGCCGCGGCTGCAAGCGGTGCGCACCTCAATCCCGCAGTAACGATAGGATTGGCAGTAGAAGGTGGTTTTGAGTGGGAGAAGGTTCCCATGTATATACTCGCTCAATTTATAGGAGCTTTTATAGGGTCGTTTGCCATGTGGATATCGTATCGCCAGCATTTTGATGCCACGCAAAACCCCGACCTCAAGCTTGCCGTATTTTGCACAGCGCCTGCCATACCCAACGCCTTCTACAATTTTATAACAGAAATGATAGGTACCTGTGTGCTGGTGCTGGGCGTATTTTTACTTGCCAAGCCCGACACAAAGCTGGGTTCGTTAGATGCATTGCCCATTGCGCTGGTAGTGTTAGGTATTGGCGTAAGCTTAGGCGGACCAACAGGATATGCCATCAATCCTGCACGCGACCTGGGACCACGCATCATGCATGCACTGTTGCCCATTAAGGGAAAACGCGACAGCAACTGGGGCTATGCTTGGGTGCCTGTGGTGGGGCCTATAGCAGGAGGAGTAGTTGCTGCTCTTATTTTCAAATACATTCTTAAATAAGCAACTCAACAACAGGGTAACACTCATAAGCAGACCCGGATTTACAGGAGGATCACTATTTTTAATTTAATCCGCTAAAACCTGGAAACGCCATCACCATGTTGCCTCCCTTTTTATACGCAGCCGTTAACGAAGCGCCCGTTTTTGAAAACATCGTTAACAATACCGGCAAAAAGATCATCAATAAAATTCAGTCAGGCACGTATGTAAAGCCGTTGGAAGAATCAGGCGATTTTTACAGGATTGCTACCGCGGGTCCCAACGGGTGGATGCGCAAAGCAGACCTGGGCGAAACAATGGGCATCAAAATATTTTACCTGGATGTGGGACAGGGAGATGGGATACTGATAGAAGCAGGACCTCTCAGAATATTAATAGATGCAGGACCCGCCGCCCATATGCATAACTATCTTACCAAATGGCAGTATACCTACCTGCTCAATGCCGGTAAGCCGGTTCATATCGATTATCTTTTTATCAGTCACTTCGATACCGATCATTACAAAGGCTGCATCAGCCTGCTGAACGACGACCGCTTTACTTTTGGAACCATATATCATCCAGGCATTTTAAAATTTGCAGAACGCAACAACCCTTACAACACCACGCTGGGCAATACCTTTAAAGAAAATGGCGTTACCTGGCTTACGAAAGTGTTTGACGACTTATTGACAATGAACGAACCCGCTTCGTTTAACCGGGACGTGACCAACTTTGTAGAAGCTATTCTGAAAGCAAAAGCGCAGGGCCGGCTGCTCGCCACAAAACGGTTGCAGGCAAAAGAAGTGCCGCTGTCAACCACCATCGAAGGCAAACGTTTGTCCATCGAAGCATTAGCGCCTTTTACTGAAACAGTTAATAACGAGCGCTGTTTTGTGTATTGGAACGATGAAAGCAAAACGACCAACGGGCATAGCATCGTGTTGAAGTTAACATTCGGAAATCGCAACTTTTTATTTTGCGGCGACCTTAACAGCAGGTCCGAAGAATATATCATGTCTAAATACGGGCAGGAAAACCCCTTCAGAACAGATGTTGCCAAATCCTGCCATCACGGCTCGTCGGATTTTACAGAAGCATTTATGCAACAGGTACAACCCTTTGCCACCGTTATATCATCGGGCGACAATGAAACCTATGCTCACCCCCGGGCAGATGCTATTGGTAGCGCCGGAAAATATGCGCGGGGATTGAGACCGCTGGTGTATTCCACAGAGCTCGCCCGGTCGGTTAGCAAATCTAAAATTGTTTTTGGCCTTATTAATGTGCGGAGCAACGGGCAGGATATATACGTCAATCAAATGAAAGAAGCCGGCAATGCCGCAGATTTATGGGACTCATATAAGCTCCCGGATGTTACAGAATGATTGCCTCTGTGAGTATGCGCTCCAAAATGCAATCCCGGAATAAAAAAGTGTCAGATTATTGCAAAATGCGCTCGTTGAAAAGTAAAATAGAATATTTTTAACGGGAACTCTCCTTTTTCAACCTGGTATAACCAGATATTAAAAATACTTCTTGCCAATATGAAGACAAATAGAAGATCTTTTATTAAAAACAGTGCTTTTGCTTCGGCAGCCTTAGTCTTACCCAAATTCAACATCAACAAATACGGGCTTAATGCAAACAGCAAATTGAATATTGCCTATATAGGTGCAGGCGGCATTGCCGGAATGGCCTATGGTGGTTTAAAGGATGAGAACATTGCTGCGCTTTGCGATATTGATTCCCGCCAGTTCCCCAAAGACAAAACCGGCATTCCTACGTTTACCGATTACCGTAAAATGCTCGACAAAATGGGCAAGGAACTCGATGGCGTAACCATCAACACTCCCGATCATACCCATTTTGTTGCAACGCTGGCAGCCATGGAGCGAGGCCTGCCCGTTATTACACAAAAGCCATTAACCCACAACATATGGGAGGCGCGCACATTGCAAAAGGCGAAAAAGAAATACGGTGTTATAACCAATATGGCAAACCAGGGCCATACCTATAATGGAATAAGACAAATGCGCGAATGGTATGAAGCCGGTGTTTTTGGCCAGATCCGCGAAGTGCATGTAGGTATTGCCGGGCCTGATTTTAAATCAAAATATTTTGTGCTCCCCGCTTCAATGCCACTTAGTACGCAGCCCGTTCCTGCCGAAGTGGATTGGGATTTGTGGATAGGTCCAAGAAACAAAATAGGTTACAATGCTGCATTGCATCCATTAACCTGGAGAAGCTTTTACGAATACGGCTCCGGTATGCTGGGCGACTGGTGGTGCCATATTGCCGATGGTCCTGTATGGATTTTAGATCTTTATGCGCCAACTGCTGTTGAATGTGTTGACAGAGGGATGAACGCAGACGGTGTAATTACCAACTATTCTACAATAAAATTTGAATTTCCGGCGCGTGGCGACAAAGCAGCCTGTACATTATACTGGCACGATGGTTCCAATAACAGCGGTAAAGAGATACCGCATCCTGAAGGGTGGGATATGGAAAGAAAAACAGCCGGCTCTTTTTGGATTGGAGAAAAGCAGAACGGCTATCTCGACGAAAGATCGAACAACCCGGTATTGGGCACCAAAAAAGCAAATGAAGAATTTCAAAACGGAAAGCATATTGCCCAAAAATATACGCGCATAACGCCCGGGCCACACCTGGAATGGGCAAATGCTATTAAGGGAGGACCGGAACCTGGGGCCAATTTCGACTATGCCGGGCCGTTAACCGAAGTGTCGTTGCTAGGGGTGCTGGCACAACGGTTTGGCGGAAGAATTGAATGGGATTCTGAAAACATGCGCATCACCAACCGTCCAGAATTGAACCTTTATGTAAAAGAGCCCGTACGGAAAGGCTGGCGACAGGGTGAACGGCTTTGGAGAGATTAAACGCCGCGGGATAAAGGTTCCCAACTTTTCAAAAGTTGGAAATCTTGCTTTCGAAACCTTTACTATCCTATATTGCTAACCAAAAAGCATTGATTCTGGAATTATGATTTTGTTGAAGCAAAAAAGAGCTTTGCTCGTTGTGCTGCTGCTATGTATTGTTTTTTCTTTGCCGGCACAAAAAGCAAAACAAGCTAACGGCAATCGCCCTAATGTTATTTTTATTATGGCTGATGATATGGGAGCGGGAATGCTTTCGTATTACGGGCAAAAGTTTTTTACAACACCGCATATAGACCGGCTCGGTCGAGAAGGAGTGGTTTTTGAAAATTCTTATTCCGGTGCATACTGCGCACCTTCCCGCGCCAGCTTTCTTACAGGATACAGCGACTGCCGCACAGGAAAATATGTATTAACCCAGGCTGGAATTTACACCCAAACTGCTACCGGCAAATTAACCGATGCACAGGCACAGGCTGCAGTAAATGCAGCTATAGGAGAGGAGCCGGATGTTCAGTATCTGCCGCAGGTATTTAAACAGGCAGGATACATTACCGGGCAGGTGGGCAAGTTAGATTATGGTTTTGCAACCACTGCAAAGCAATTGAACAACCACGGCTGGGATTATCATTACGGTTATTACGACCACCAGCAATGCCATGGGTTCCATCCCATGTTTTTACATGAAAACGGGAAACGCATCACTATCAGCGGAAACACACATCCCGATGCTGCCAAAACGGGCGAATGGGGTTCCGATTCGTTGCAGGAACAAGACAGGTGGAACATGAACGGGAAACAAGTATACTCCCAGGATCTGTTTTTGCAAAAAATCCTGGCATTTATCAGGTCGAATAAAAATCATCCCTTCTTTCTCTATCATCCCACCCAATTGCCCCACGGTCCCGTATCCATACCCGCTATCCATCCGGAACTTTCCTTTAAAAAAGAACTCACCTCCATTGAAAAAGCCTATGCTTCCATGGTAAAAAGGCTCGATGACGACCTGGGCGTTATCCAGCAAGAACTCGTTCGCCTGGGCATAGCAGAAAATACGATGATCGTTTTTTCGGCAGACAACGGGCATGAGATATATACTACTTTCAAAGGAAGAGTAGAGAAGCCGTACAAAAACATGCAAACCGGCAAACCATTCAACAACGTTACCGATAAATATTACAGCGAACTGGCCGGCGATGTGTTCGACGGCAACCACGGCATGGCAGGTATGAAAACAAGCAATTGGAACGGAGGGGTAAAAGTGCCGTTGTTCGTTTATTGGCCGCAAAAGTTCAAAAAAGCAGTTGTATCGTCGAAGCTGGTAACCAACTACGATTTTTTGGCTACCATGGCAGACATGCTGCATGTTTCGCTGAAGGAGAAAAAAGACGGAGTTTCCTATTTGGGCGAATTGCAAAAGGCTCCTGCCCAAAAAGCGGAACACAGCTCCATTGCCTTCGCCTCCTTTATGGGACCGGCACTGGTAACAAAAGACGGCTGGAAGCTAAGATATTATGCACCCCGGAACCTGTTTCAGCTCTATTATCTTCCTGAAGATGGTAAGGAAGAAAGGGATCTTGCTGCAAAATATCCCCAAAAAGTAAAGGAGCTTACTGCACAGTTAATCCAAAAATGCGATGGTGATTTGAACAATGGCTGGTTCCGCGAAGAGAGGAACATCAGGGCGGTGAAGTAGCGCCAATGTATGCGCTTCCAGCGGCGTTTTCGTCTTAATCGAACCTTTCTACCCTAAAATCGAACAATAACTACCTCTTGCCGAATTAAGTTTAAACCGCGGTTTTTTATGCCCATCTTTGAATCATCAAAAGTGAAACGCTACCTCTGGAAAATCCAGCCAATCCTTTGAAAAGCCAAAAAAGAATTCAATATCACTGAAAACAGAAATCCTTATCTGGAAAACCCAATCAAAACCTTGAAACAACACGAGATCTGACTCAGTCAGCCGATTAAAAGATTTCTCAACCTTAATCTTACCGACCGCTGAAAAGATTTCAAATAATTGAACCACTCCGATCATCTCGAAGTGGTTTTTTTTATTTCCGGATATCGTAAACTCCGTGCGTTAAACAGATTTTATCTCAGTGTCGTTTAGTAGTCTTCAAGGTCAATGCCATCCATCAGACCGCTTTTTGGGCGGGCCGATGGGAAAACGGTCGTCCCGCCTGAGCGGCTATTGGGCGCGGCCGGCGGTCTGGACGAAAGAAGGCGAACATTCCTGAACTTTGAGAAATTGGAATTGTTGCAGTCTTAACTAAACAACAGTGGATTTACCCCGATATAAGCTAACGAGCGTGACGCAAAAATGCAATTGCCCGGTTAATTTGAACATTTATGCAACATGACCTAAAATATTCCCCTTACGAATTGGACAATTATTAGCTGCACCTTACCTTTGCCGCACATTTGCCCCACATACCTTAAAATATTTTAATATATGCCTACAAAAGGTAAAATCAAACAGATTATCGGAGCCGTGATAGACGTGCAATTTGACGGTCAGTTGCCTGAAATTTATAACGCATTGGAACTGAAACGTGAATCGGGTGAAAAGCTGGTACTGGAAGTACAGCAGCACCTGGGAGAAGACAGTGTGCGCACCATTGCCATGGATGGTACCGACGGACTGGTAAGGGGTATGGAAGTAATTGATACAGGCAAAGCCATTGCAATGCCGATTGGTGAAGATATTAAAGGACGTTTGTTCAATGTAACCGGCGATGCCATTGACGGTTTGCCGCAGGTTGATAAAACAAACGGTCGCCCCATACACGCAAAACCACCAGCTTTTGAAAACCTGAGTGTTTCTACCGAAGTATTGTTTACCGGTATTAAGGTAATTGACCTGATTGAGCCTTATGCAAAAGGTGGTAAGATCGGGTTGTTTGGTGGTGCTGGTGTGGGCAAAACAGTATTGATCCAGGAACTGATCAACAATATTGCGAAAGGATACGGCGGTTTGTCCGTATTTGCAGGTGTGGGTGAGCGTACCCGCGAAGGAAATGACCTGCTCCGCGAAATGATCGAAGCCGGTATTATGAAATACGGCGACGAGTTTAAGCACAGTATGGAAAGCGGTGGCTGGGATTTGAGCAAAGTGAATATGAATGAGCTGAAAGATTCCAAAGCAACTTTCGTATTCGGCCAAATGAACGAACCCCCGGGAGCCCGTGCACGTGTGGCGTTGAGCGGTCTTACTGTAGCTGAATACTACCGCGACGGCGATGGAAAGGGACAAGGTCGCGACATCCTCTTCTTCGTTGACAATATCTTCCGCTTCACCCAGGCAGGTTCCGAAGTATCGGCGCTGTTAGGTCGTATGCCTTCGGCGGTGGGTTACCAGCCAACGCTGGCAACCGAAATGGGATTGATGCAGGAACGTATCACTTCAACCAAAAATGGTTCAATCACTTCCGTACAGGCGGTATATGTACCTGCGGATGACCTTACCGACCCGGCGCCTGCAACAACATTTGCGCACTTGGATGCAACAACGGTATTGAGCCGTAAAATTGCCGACTTAGGTATCTATCCTGCAGTAGATCCGCTGGATTCTACATCAAGAATTCTTTCGCCACTGATTGTGGGCGACGCGCACTACAATACTGCCAACAGGGTAAAACTGATCTTACAACGCTATAAAGAATTGCAGGACATCATCGCCATCCTTGGTATGGATGAGTTGAGCGAAGAAGACAAACAAACCGTGTTCCGCGCACGTAAAGTACAGCGCTTCCTGTCGCAGCCTTTCCACGTGGCAGAGCAGTTTACCGGTTTGAAAGGTGTGTTTGTAAGCATTGAAGATACCATTCGCGGGTTTAACATGATCATGGATGGTGAGGTAGATGAATATCCAGAAGCAGCCTTCAACCTGGTGGGTACCATTGAAGATGCGATTGAAAAAGGCAAAAAATTACTGGACGCTGCTAAAGGATAAGCAGAAAACAACAACGCATGGAATTAGAAATATTAACACCCGAGCGTAAATTGTTCAGCGGCGAAGTATATGGAGTACAGTTGCCCGGCATTAACGGCTCGTTTGAAATACTGGATAAGCATGCTCCTTTGGTGAGCGCACTGAAAGCCGGTAAGGTGAAAATTCTGAAAGACAAGAACAGTGCCCCCGCTGTGTATACCATCAATGGCGGCTTTGCAGAAGTAATTCATAACAAAGTAGCCGTTTTGGTAGAAGGAGCAACAGAAGCCTGATTGGTGTAAGAAAATAATGAATGATCCCTCCGATTGGTATCGGGGGGATTTTTTTGCCTTCGATAATGCGGATGGATCGAAATCCATCCTTACCATATGTGACCGATCCTACGGATCTTGCTGTTGGTGATCAGATGCGCCCATCGTTAAACGACATTCGTGTTGCATTGTATTTTAATCCAATGTCGTTTAGTTAATACTTATTTACGGTCAACACTATCCATCAGACTGCCCTGTGGGCGGGCCGATGGGAAAGCCGGTCGGCCCGCCCTAACGGATATTGGGCGCGGGTGGCGGTCTGACCGATACCCTCCTAACCTATAAACGCATTCGTTTTAAACGATAAGCCTACATTTGTATCCTGTTGAAAGCAAACCCACTTTATGGCAAAGCAACATCATTACAAAACCCAATTGGTATGGACAGGCAACAAAGGTGAAGGAACAAAGAACTATACCGCCTATAGCAGGAATTATACGATTTCCATACCGAACAAGCCAGAGATACAGGGTTCTTCAGATCCTTCTTTCAGAGGAGATATGAACCGATACAATCCCGAAGAGCTGTTGATTGCGTCTTTGTCATCGTGCCACATGTTGTGGTTTCTTCACTTGTGTTCTGCTGCAGGCGTAATTGTTACTGCCTATGAAGATCATGCGACAGGCACCATGCACGAAAATGCCGATGGCAGCGGGTATTTTACACAGGTGACATTGCATCCGCTTATATTGATTTACGGCGAAATCAATCACGAACAATTGCAATTGCTCCACGAAGAAGCCAATCGCAAATGCTTTATTGCCAACTCATGCAATTTCCCCGTTACGCATGAGGCTACTTATGATGTGGGAGAATGAAGAGAACTGTAATTCTTTTCCAGGTTGTATAACGGTATTGGTAAAATCCTGTCCAATTTTTTGGACAAATCAATATTGATACTATCTTTACGTTAACAATTTCGATTATCAAGCACGCAAGTGTGATTATCATGGGGCGAGAGCCCTGAATTTATACGGGCCACGAGAGTGGCCTATTTTTATGGCTATATGAAAAACAGCAACCTATGAGCAAAAAAGTCGTAATTCTTATTGATGGACAAAATCTATTTTACGGGCTTAAACCTTTAGGCCTCCAAGAGCGAGATATAAAATGGACAGATTTGTTCAAGTCGATGCTTGAAGCCAATGACGAACTTATCAGAGCATATTGGTTTCGCCCCCAACGTCTTTCGGATGGGCATTTTACACCAGAGTCAATCAGAAATCAAATTGTTTATAGAAATTATAATGGCTGCTATGGAGATTACAAATCCGGGAATCATTCTGCCATTAATGCTTCAACGCTTAACAAGATAGAAAACGATGCAAGACAGGTAGAGCAATGGCTGCAAGCGCAAAAAACCAGGTTCTCCAATATTGAATACAACTACGACCAGCTTTGTTTAGATAATTCAGACATCGAAATAGTTAAAAAAGGAATCGTAAAAGTAAATCCTTACTTGCAAGAATATAATGGCGAAAAAGGAGTTGATATCGCGTTGGCAGTAAAAATGATTTCATTAAGTGTTGAAAATAAGTGCAATAAAATCATTTTAATAAGTGGTGATTACGATTATGCCGAAGCCATCAATTATGTAAAAAATAATATGACTAAAGTTCATATAGTTAAGCTTCATAAGGGTTTCCCTCCTAAAAATAAAAGCATGTCAAGGGACCTTTCCGTTCTTGCTGATAAGGTCATTGACCTTTATGAGGCGGACATAAGAAGTAATTATCTCAAATGAGGACGCTGCGAGTAGTAAAATAATCTTACAACTCGTATTTCTCCTTTAATACCTTTTCGTGATGCAGCCAATGCCCCACAATAATGTAAGCGTAGCTGAGCACTGTTACAGGATGGTTGCTGGCAATTCCTTTTTTATTAAAGTCCTCCGCCCGCAAATGCTTAAAGAAAATCACCGATAGTTTTCGTGCCAATAACATTTCCTCCTTCAGGTCTTCCAATGTCCTGTTGCTTACCTCTACGTTGGCTGCATATACATCCTGGTCAAAGCCGGGCAAAGGCTGTTGTTCGCCACGGGCAAAACACATAGCCCTGTAGGCAAAAACCTTTTCCGTATCAATGGCATGCTGCAGCATTTCCTTTACCGTCCACTTACCCGCAGCATAGGCAAAGTCTGCTTTGCTTTCCGGTATACTATCCAGGAATTTTTTAAGATCAGCGTATGATTGAGGAAGCGTTGCCTGTATATCGTCAGACGTTACAAGAGAAACATATGTTTCAGAAAATGGAGCATAATCTCCCGGAAGTGGTCGCATGCAAAAATGTTTCAATAAAGCTACGGCGTTATCAGGCAGATTAGCAACTTTTGAAAAGTAGTTAACCGTATCAATTATAGCTATGGGAGCTGCAATAACCCTATGGACTATATCAGCACTGTTCCAACGCCTGCAAAATATCATTTACAATATCTCCGGCATATTCCAACCCAACGGAAATGCGGATAAGCCCCGGCGTTATGCCCACGCCTTGCTGTTCCTGCGGGCTGAGTTTGGAGTGGGTAGTAGAAGCAGGGTGCGATGCAATGCTGCGGCTGTCGCCCAAGTTAGAAGTAAGCGACAACATTTTCAGTGCGTCCATGAATTTCTTTCCGCTTTCCAGTCCACCCTTTAAATCGAAAGTAACGAGCCCGCCACCCCGCGCCATTTGCTTTTTGGCAATGGCATACATAGGGTGCGATGGATGAAACGGATATTTGATCCAGTTCAGCTTAGCATGTCCGTCCAGTGCTTTCACCAGCGCTTCGGCATTGTCGCAATGGCGCTGTATGCGAACGTCCAGCGTTTCCAGGCTTTTCGTTAATACCCATGCATTAAAAGGCGAAAGCGAAGGCCCCGTATTTCTACAAAACAAATAGAGCTCATGGATCAATTCCTTTTTGCCTACTACAACACCGCCCAATACCCGGCCTTGCCCATCGAGCCATTTGGTAGCAGAATGGAGTACCAGGTCTGCACCATATTCAATTGGCCTTTGCAGTACCGGTGTAGCAAAGCAGTTGTCAACTATTAAAATGAGGTTGTGTTTTTTAGCCAGTTGCCCCAGCCACTCCATATCCACAATGTCTAACCCCGGGTTGGTGGGGGTTTCAACATAAATCATTTTAGTGTTAGGGCGGATAAGCGCTTCCCAGGTTTCGGGCGTTTTAATATCAGCGTAGCTGTATTCAATATTCCAGCGCTTAAAATATTTGGTGATGATGGTATGCGTAGAGCCAAAAACCGAGCTGCAGCTTAGCAGGTGATCACCACTGTTTAAAAAGGCCATAAAAGAACCGAAGATGGCGCTCATGCCCGAAGCTGTGGCAAATCCAGCTTCTGCACCTTCCAGGGCACACATTTTATCAATAAATTCCTGAACGGTAGGATTGCTGAACCTCGTATAGATATTATTATCGTTTTCGTCGGCAAAGGCAGCCCGCATTTCTTCGGCATCGTCAAAACAAAAGCTCGACGTTAGAAACAACGGCGTGCTATGCTCTTTTTCATTGGTACGGGACGTTTGTATACGCACAGCCTGCGTATTAGGATGTTGGCTCATCAGACGTAATTTATTAAAAGTCGCGAATCATCCTTCGGTATTGAAAGATGACAGCCTAAATATTCGGTTACAGGTTTACATCCTCTCCGTTCACTACAACTTTCCATTTAAGTCCGGCTCCTGCCCGGCGAAGTGTTTCGGCTACCGAACAATACTTGTTCATGGAAAGCTCCACTGCACGAAATGCTTTAGCCGGTTCAACCTGTCCTTCAAGGTTAAATACAATCTCAACTTCTTTCCATATCGAAGGTTCTTTGCCTGGCTCTCTTTCTCCATCAACATTGATAGAAAAATCTTTGATTTCCTGTTTTTGCTTTTTTAAGATGCTTACAATATCTACTGCGCTACAACCACCCAAACCTGCCAGCAATAATTGCATAGGGCGAAAACCCTGACCATTGCCCCCCTGTTCCGTTGGAATGTCGATCGTGAGGTTGTGTCCACCAGCATCTGTGGCTGTAAATCCATAGTCGTTATGCGACCGGTGTAATTGCATTAAGGCCATTGCTCTTAAAATTTTGGGTGCAAAGATACGAAGCAAACGCCAAGATTAGAAGCGCAGGCTAAAATTGCGGTATTGGTCTATTGCAAAGCATGGAGTATTTCTAAGTACTAAGAACCACGCCCAAACCAGGCAGGTTCAATCCGGGTATAGACAGGTTGCTGGCTATAAGTATTTAATCAACAAGCCCAACAGGGCGGCAGCAGCAATAATAAGAGGTTCCGGAATTTTTTTTAACCTCAGCAACAGCAGTATTACAACAATGGCTATGATAGCCGATGTGGTGTCGGTAATTTGTCTTTTTCCAAGCACCAGCACTGCACCGCCAATGGCGCCTATGGCGGCGGCAGTAACACCGTCTACAAATGCTTTAATGGCAGGCAGTTTTCCCGCTCGTTTAAAATAAGGAGCAGGAACAATGGTAAAAATATAGCAGGGTAAAAAAGTAGCGAGAGATGCCATGCAGGCTCCGGGAAAGCCCGCCACCAGGTAGCCAATAAATCCCACTGTTATAACCACCGGTCCCGGCGTAATCATGGCCACCGCCACAGCGTCGAGGAACTGCTGCTCGTTTAACCATTCGTAGTCTTTAACCACACCGCCATACAAAAAAGGTACAATAGCCAGTCCGCTGCCAAATACAAAAGCGCCGGCTTTTAAGAAAAACCAGCCTATCTGCACCAGTTTTTCATTTAAATTAATAGACGTTGTTGCCTGCAGCAGCACAGGCCACAACAGTAAGCTGCTGCCACGTATAAAGTTGGGCGGAGCCTTGTACAACCACACAATAATACCTCCCGCAAGTATCAGCCACAGTATTTCCCGCTCCGCAATAAAAGTGGTTGCAGCCAATACCAGTGCAATACTCCACAATAACCCATCCTTTCCAAGACTCTTCTTTGAAAGTTTGTAGCTGCTTACGGCAATAATACCAATTACCGATGCACCAACGCCATAAAAAATTGCCTGCATCCAGGGTAAGCCGCCTGCCGCCACATAAGCATATCCCAATGCCGTTACTATTAGAAAAGATGGCAAAACAAATGCAAGCCCTGCAAGCGTGGCACCTGCAATGCTGTAATGCACGTAGCCAATATAAATGGCAAGTTGCGCAGCCAGCGGCCCCGGCGCCAGTTGTGCAAGGGCCAACCCTTCTTTATAATCTTCTTCGGTTATCCATTTCTTTTTTTCAACCAGGTCGGTATGCATATAACCAACCAATGCCACAGGTCCGCCAAACCCAATCGTTCCCAACTTTAGAAAATACAGGAGGAGTTGCTTAAGCGTATAAACGGCTTTCATTTGCTGGCATTTTTATTTTTATTCGTGGCGATACGATGAATCAAAAGATAATTCCAAACTGAAAACCTACAGTAAACGATGCAGGCTGATCGTTTCCAAACCGTGCAGGAAAGGGAACCGCGACGAAGTAGCTGCTGTGCTTATTCTTTTTAACGATCTTGTTCAACACCGGTGTAAATCCAAACCTGCCCGATGTTTCAAACGCAGCTCTCGTAGCCAGGGTAAAACCCTTGCCCAATGCAAACAAAGCGCCGGGATGAAATAGCAACGTATTGACTTTGCTGGTGCCGTTCGATGCTCTTACTAACGGCACAAATTCCATCGAAAATCCAAACCGGTTGTTTTTCCAGATATTAATACCTGTGGGTAAACCAGCCACATAAGCGCCGTCGAAATTGTAATGTGGCTGGCTGCTTTTGCCATAGCTTACTAACGGATGCAAAAAGCCCACGTACCCTGTAATTTTGGGATAAGACGTTTGCTGCTGCTGCCCCAATACTTGTACAGATAAAATCATACAGAAGATCGCCAGAGTCCCTTTCATGAACAACTTTTACTAACGGTTCAAAAACAGGGTACAATGCTATGAACATTCCATTCGCCCAAATAGAATGAAAATTACCTCGTTGGTATAGAAGTTACTTTTTCGTGATTTTTTTTCGATATTCCGACGGGTTGACGCCTGTATGCTTTCTGAATATCCTGGTAAAATGGCTTTGATCGGAGAAGCCCGTGAAATAGGCAATATCGGTAAGCGAGTAGTGCGAAACGGCCATCAGTTCAATGGCCTTCTCAATTCTTTGCTTGCGGATATATTCACCAAAGCTCAGGTTATCGAAGTGCTTCGAAAATTTTCGCGACAGATAAGATGGGTTAACATCAAGGTCTTTGGACAGTTCTTTTAATGTAAGGCTGGTATCAATATGATCTTGTATCAACTCCCGCAACTTCTTTGCCCATGCAGGTATGCGCCCTGCTTTTTGCTTGCTTTTAATAAATGAATTGAAAACTTCCAGCAGCAGGCTTTCGAACGGTTGCTGTGTATGTGTTACTTTTTGTAAATGAGCTGCCCAGCTATACAGTGCATCATACAAAATCATTCCCTGTTGCAACAATTCCTGGTCGTTGGAAATATTATGCGCAAGCCCCGCCGAAATTGCCCAAAGCCCCGATGCCTGCACCGCCAGATCGTGTCTGTCCGTGTCCGCTCCTCTTATAATGACAGCCATTGTTTGTAAAGCCTCGTCCTTCAGATTGTGTTTTTTCAAAAAATAATCAAAAGTACATTCGTCATTATAGTGCGTGTATTCAACGCCAGGAATGTCAAATGGTATTGCTTTCAGTCGCGCCGCCTCCGTTTTCACTTTGTCAAAAGGCGCATAAATGATGGTTGCGTTTTTATCAATAAATCTTTTAATCAGCCACGGGCAGGCAAGCCGGTCAATTTTCGGTCGCTCTCGGGTAATCCACTTCATTAAAATAGCTTTTAACTAAGGTACGGCGAGCATACCAAACGTCATCCTGCAGCAACGGCTATCTTTGCAACTGCAATGGAGATACACAAAAAAATAGTGCTTGCCCGCAAAAGGAAAGGACTCACGCAGGAGCAACTGGCGGAGATGACCAATATTACGTCGCGCACCATTCAGCGCATCGAAAGCGGTAAAACCGTTCCAAGGGCATTTACTATTAAAGCCATTGCGGCGGCTCTGGGCACAAGTTTTGAAGAATTAACCGATCAACCGCAGGATGCCCTGACCGGTTCGTCGTTAGTGGAGCATGAATTAAATGTGGAAGATGAAAAACACTTTCTCAAGATCCTTTGCCTGTCGTGCTTTGCATACCTGGTAGTTCCCTTTATACACTTTTTACTTCCTGTTTATATCTTAAAAAGGCATACCAATATTAAGGCCCGCACCCGGGCATTTGCACGGGCGGTTATAAGGCAGCAGGTGTGTTGGGTGATTGCACTTAACTTTTTGCTCTTACTTATATTGGTATACAATTTTATAATAGCCGTATATTTTAAAGAATGGTACCCGGCAAATTACTGGTGGGTGTTTGGTACCATGTACATATTGAATGCTTTGCTTATTGCCGGCAATCTGTACCGGGTAAAAGCTATGAACTTCGAATCCATAGCAGCAACATAAATGGTTGATTGTTAATTAATGTCGGGCTAACGTCGGGTAAAATACGTGTTGTTGACTGCATTCAGCAGCTAGCTTCGCAATAAAAAAGAATGCAATTCAATACCCAGATTTTCAAGGCGATTTTACTAACGTTAACGGTCAGCTTAATTTTTTCCCAAGTGCTTATCGCTCAATTACCAGCCAATCAACTCATATTGCCCTCAAAAGACTTTGTTATAAGGTTTTCCTGGCAGGGAGATTCAATCGCATCGAAGTACGAAGCCCATGCAGCCATGCTGTTTCCGGTGCGCGTAAAAGAATGCCCCAGGACATTTTATATGCAGTTTGACTTAGGATCGCCTTATTCACTATTGTATAAAAACAAGCTAGAAGCCATTCAACTAAAATATCCCGCGGCTATCCCTTCAAAAAATGTAAATGAAAAACTGGAAAATTTTTCATTGGTGGTAGATGGAACACCTGTACTGGCAAAAGAAATAACTGTAAAACAATTTGACAGTACCGCAATTGATTGGGAAGATGAAAATGGTATTGAAATCATCGGGACAATAGGAACGGACCTGATCGACGGCAGCGTGGCAATGATCGACTACCCCAATGGCAGGCTCTCTGTTTCGCAAAGCATCCCGAAAAAATTGATGCAACGGCTATCGCTAACTGATTTTATATATACCAACAGGAGCGTGCTGTTGCCTGCAACAATAAAAGGCAGGGAAACCTTGCTTTATTTCGATACAGGCTCAAGCATGTTTGAACTGCTGACTGATAAAACAACCTGCAATCAACTTGCTGTTAACGGAGCGGCGGTTGCCAGGTTTTCCGTTAAATCGTGGGACAAAACATTAACAGCCAATGTGTTTGCTGTAAATGAAAGCATAGCGCTTGCAAATACCATCATCCCGCTTGGCTCCTGTACTTATATAGAAGGAGTAAGCGATGCACAGGCTGAGTACATGGCGAAAATGGGAATTGGTGGCATGGTGGGAAACAAACTTTTTCTGAACTACATATTAGTGCTGGATACGCAACGCAAGAAGTTTGGATTGATGGTAGCATTGAAATAAGGAATAGCGGCTGGCGTCGTTCGGTTAGCCTGCATAGATAGTAAAGGTTCGGAACTTATAACCGCTGCTATTTTGTTTTTCAGCATTATTAAAAGTTCCGAACCTTGCTCATCGTTGAACTGAATGTCATTGATCAGCGGTAAACGCCGGTCTGTTAAAACAGCTTTTCCTGTGGAGGCGTAACGCCAGCCAGGCGCAGGTAAACGGTTGTTTGTCCGCGATGATGCGTTTGGTGCTCAAAAAGTTTCTCATAGGCGGTTCCCTTCGTCATGTCGAAGCGACCAAAAAGCTTTACAGAATCCTTCAACTGGTCGGCCGAGATTTTTTTAAGCGTGTTGATCACAAAATCATAGCCGCCCAATACTGCAGCCATAACGCTGTCTTTTTGTACAGTGCCGCTTTTTTCAAAATGTCCCATTTCATACGAAGTTTTTTCACCGCTGATGGTCGAAGCAAATCCGTAATTCGCATCTGTTAGATGCAACATTTGCCCGGCGAACGAACGCATTTCAGGCGTAGGTTTTAAAGTGTATTTCCCGGCAGGCATAGCATCGAGGTATTCTTTGGTATAGGCTCTGGCCCGTTCCCATTCTTTTACCATTTCATCGGTAGAGGATTGTGCCCAGGCACCCAAACAGGAAATGAATGCAAAGCAAAATGTTGTTGCAAGGTTTAAGACTTTCATGGCGTTTTTTTTATATCAGAGCAAATAGAATGCCGACGTGAAAATCTTACTCCTTTCGTTTAGCCGCGGCGCTGGCAACTGTTTTACCAGTAGTACTCAACTGTGAAGTTGCCAGGTACTCCCGCCGGCTCACAACACACGAAAAAAGGGCTGCCACCGGCAGCCCTTTTTTCGTGTATGTTCAAAACACTTATCTCAACAAATCTTCCACCGTAAACGCTACATAATACAATCCCCCGATAGTAGGTCCTGCGGCATATTGTATATAGCGCCTGTTCAGCAGGTTGGCGCCACCGGCTTTGATGGTAGTTTTAATAGAAGGTATTTTGTAACTCACCTGCGCGTCTATGGTGTAATACGAATCTACTATACCATTGGCAAGTGGGCTTTCCCACAGAAAACTATCCTGCCAGCGCCATACGATGTTAAAACCAAGATTTTTTACTACCTCACGGTTACCAAAGTTGATGTTGGCAACCCATTTCGGCGTGTTGAATCCGGTAACAAAAATGTCGTTGGTTTTGTTTGCCGCAATGTTGTTGTAATTTATGTTGCCGCCCACTGTGTATTTTTTATAGAAATTATAAGTTACACCCAATGCCGACCCATAGTTTTTATAGGTGTTTTTTGCGTTTGTGTATACCCGGTACCTTGTTTGCTTGCTGCGGTTTGCCTGCACCATATCTATAACCGATGCGTCGGTGCCGATCTTATCTGTTTGTGGAACGGAAACTTCCACCTGTCCTAAAAAACCGTCGTATATATTGGCATAAGCATCAATGTCGAGAATGAGTTTACCGCCCAGCAACGATCCCTTATAACCCACTTCAAAAGAGTTGATGCGTTCGGGGCGGGTAGGCGCAAGATTAGTAACCACCAGCAAATCTCTGTTCTTTAAGGCAGCCGCATTGTCTACCTGGTTGCTTGGTAAAGACGGGTCGCGATCTTTATTATAGGCAGCATTAAAATTGTTTACCGATTCAAGCGTGTAGGAATTGTCAAGGTATCCCAATCCTTCGTTGATGTAGGAGAGACCACCCACACGGCGTACATTACCGTTATTCACAAACGAAAGTGCTTCGAACAGTGCCGGGAAACGGAAACCATTTTGATAGGTAGCTCTGAAATTATGTTTTTCGCTGGCAGTATACACAAAGGCAACGCGCGGGTTTAATTTGGCAGTAAATTCAGGATTATAGTCCACGCGCAACGATCCAAACACTTTCAGCTTATCGTCAAAAAAGGTTTTGGTAAGCTGCACAAATCCACCAAACTTTTTATAGTATACGTTGCTGCCAAATTTGCCATCCTTATCAGGAACATTTCTTTCCGCAAGTGGACGCTTAAAGTCAACGAAATTATTGCCATCCGGTATGATCTCGTAAATCCTGGCGTCGCCACCTATCAGAATGTTAACCACTTTAATGTATTTCGAAAGATCCCATTGCGCATCCACATGGTAAGTGTGACTTTTCTGGCTCAGCCATGCACCGCCTGTTGCCGGAGCGCCCGATACCACAGATCCAATATCCCAGTTGTTGATGCTGCGAATGGTATTTTTCAATGCTTCAAAAGCAGGCGTGCCAGGTTCCACTCTTCCCGCATCGGCAGCAGTGCGTGCCGTTTGCATAGCGGTGGCAAGATCCTGTCCGTTATCGATAGCCTGCTGCAGGGCTGTTTTAAATTTAGCACCCCATTGCGCATTGGTGCCATTGTTCAGGTCCAGGTTATCGGCCATAGGCTTTCCATTGTAAGAATCGCCCGTATTTTCCAACAGCATATAACCGCGAACAAAATAGTTATCGCCTTTCAGCTCCAGCTTATGGCTTTGCACCACCACATTATCCAATTGTATTTTATTGCCTCGCTGAAACACACCATCCATTTTACCTACACGGTAGCTGTACGACAGTTCTGCTTTTTCGCTTACCCGGTAGTGTAAGGCTGCATCGAATTTTAAATTGTCAACCGTTGGTTGCACAATGTCTTTTTCCCAGTAACCTGTTCTCCTTAAAATAAACGTGCGGCTCGCACCATTGTAGTTAACACCATTGATGGTAACAGCATTGTTGTTTTCGTCGCCATATTTATTCCAGGCATCATAAGCCGGGTTATTGCCCGCGCCATTTAATTCGCTAAAAGCAGGATTGGCTGTATTTTTTGAATTAGGATTTTGATCTACCGTGCTTGATGAAACCCAATCGGTGCCACGCAGATAAGAACCGTTGATCTTGAACGCAAACTTATTGTTGAATGCTTTGGCATAGCGGATAGCCGTTTCTGTTAGCAGACTTGGACTGCGGTCGATGCCATCCACATGGTTTACTCCCGTTTTTTGATAAATGCTCAATCCCTGATGCGTAAACGGGCTTTTGGTAATAAGGTTCGCCATGCCGTTAATAGCATTCATGCCGTATAAAGCAGATGCAGCGCCCGGCGTAATTTCAACACTCGAAATGTCGAGTTCTGTAGGACCGATGGCATTGCCCAGCGGAACGCCCAACGTAGCAGCCTGCATATCCACACCATCTACCAGTTGCATAAAGCGGAAGTTGTTGGGTATGTTGAAGCCGCGAGTATTAGGTACTTTAAAAGTTAAGCTCGAAGTGGTCATTTGCACACCCTTTACATTTTCCAGCGCATCGTAAAAGCTGGGCGCCGGCGTTTCTTTTATGGCGCGGATATCCAGCTTTTCAATTGCCACTGGTGAGCGCATAATTTTTTCCTGTACACGCGAAGCACTTACCACAATTTCGTTGCCCAGCACTGTTTGTGTAGCCAGTGCAACCTGCAACTGCGATCCTGTACCTGTTACTTCCACTTCCTGCGGCTCAAATCCAATGGAGCTGAATACCAGCGTAAAAGGCAATTTAATTTTTGTGCGGAATTTAAAGTTGCCTTTGTTATCGGTAACTGTGCCTGCAATGGTTCCTTTAATCTGAACACTTGCATTGCTGATAGGCTCGCTTTTTTGCTGGTCGGTAACGTTGCCGGATATTTCCAGTACGGTATTGTCCTGCGCCTGCGTAGAAAAAGAATGCAGGAAAAATGTAGCGCTAAAAAAGTATAACAGTAAATTTTTTGAGTACATGAATCGCTTGAGTCTTTTGCTCATAAACTATAAGAATGTTTGTGGATGAATAGTAGTGACGCCAGGGCAATACAATGCCCTGTGCAGATTACTGCATGTTATCAGGATGTTGTAAAATATATGTCTGGTAAAGTTGTGACTATAGATTTCTCCTCCGGGGAGGACAATTGTTGTAGCGTGTCTGAAGCATTTGAGTCATATTAGTCCACAAAAATAGTGGACTTTTATAAATGTCCAAAAAAATCTTTTTTTAACCCGCATTCCCGCAGCTAACCGCTTGGTTGACAATACACAGCCAAGCCAAAAAAACTGCGTATGAACGTTAGCGTTAATTGGGAAGGAATGGATTACGATTCACTGTAGAATAGCATCGGATTAAAATCCATCCGAACCTTTAGCGCCGCAGATTCGCAGATAAAAGGATCATCTGCGACTTTCTATCATCACAAACAACAAGAGCCATCGGCTCGGTCACCTATTGTAAGGATGGATTTCAACAATCCAAATCCTATAAAAGCATTAAAAAATGCTATAAAAACATTTGAAAGAAAAAGCCTGCATGGTTAATCTTGTAAAAAATGCCATAATGAAATACAGGGGATATTCCTGTTAGAACTCTTTTTATGATTGCACAATTCTATTGTATACGAATGAAACCGATATTAATTGCTGCGGTATTGCTGTTTGCACAGGTTGTTACAACCCGGGCTCAGGTAATAGTTGATGCTGCCTTATGCGATAACCGGGTCAATCCTACAGGTATTCATCCGCGTGAGTTTTTCTTTTCCTGGGAACTCTCTTCCTCCAAACACAGCCAGCGTCAGACTGCCTACCAACTGATCATTGCCTCCACTGAACCCGGTTTGGAAAAACAGTCATACGTTTATAATTCAGGAATCGTTAAAAGTGAACAAAGTATACAGGTGCTATACAAAGGCCCTGCTTTGCAAGCTGCCCAAACCTATTACTGGAAGGTGCGGGTGTGGGATGAAAACAATGCAGCCTCTGCCTGGAGCAGCACTCAGCGGTTTGTTACGGGAATATTTGAACCGGCAGACTGGAAGCAGGCGCGCTGGATCGGGCATGAAGATGCGCCCGCGGCTGCACGCGTTGTACCTTTTGTACATGGCAGAATGAAGGAGGACGATCCGCGGATGGTAAAAAAAACTGCAGCCCCTTTGTTGCGTAAATCGTTCAATGTATCGAAGCAGGTACGCTCAGCATTGCTTTTTATAAGCGGGTTAGGTCACTACCGGGCAAGTATCAACGGCGTTGCGGTTGGCAATGCTTTCCTGGCGCCCGGCTGGACGCATTACGATAAAACGGTTTTGTATAACAGCTATGATGTTACAAATGAGATTGCGAAGGGAACCAATGCAATAGGAGTGATGTTAGGCAATGGTTTCTATCATATTTCACAGGACAGGTATGTTAAAGGAACCGGTTCGTACGGCACACCCAAAATGATAGCGTTGCTGAAACTGCAATTCGATGATGGCAGTTACGAATACATTGTAAGCGATCCATCGTGGAAAACAAAGCCTTCGCCCATTACATTCAACAGCATTTATGGTGGCGAGGACTTTGATGCAAGGCTTCTGCAAAACGGGTGGAACAAACCCGGGTTCGACGATGCCGACTGGAAACCAGCGCTTCTTACTTCTTTACCTCAGGGCAAACTATTGCCGGAAATAGATTACCCGGTCATCATAGCAGACTCGTTCGCGGTGAAGCAGGTGAAAAGAATAGATGACAACACAGTATTGTATGATTTTGGTCAGAACATTTCAGGCATCCCCCGGATAAAAGTAAAAGGCAAACCTGGACAGGTTGTAAAACTTACGCCTTCTGAATTGATCTTCAAAGACGGCAAAGTGAACCAGGCAGATGGGGTAACTCCTCACTATTATCAATACACGATAGGCAGCAATGAGGAAGAAACCTGGCAGCCCTCCTTTACTTATTTCGCCGTGCGCTATGTGCAGGTGGAAGGTGCCGTGCAGCCGGGTGAGGGTGCAGGCAAACCAGTTGTTTCGGAAATAAAGCTGATGCATAACCGAAACAGCACACCTTCTAATGGATCGTTTGCCTGTTCTGATAGCCTGTTCAACCGCATTTATAAATTGATTGATAACGCAGTTAAAAGCAATATCCAAAGCTATATTACCGATAACCCGCAGCGCGAAAAGCTGAGCTGGCAGGGTGAGCAGAACTTTATGCGAACTGCCATCAACTACAATTACAACATGTACAATACCTACCGTAGCCTGGTGCAAAATATGAAGGATGCACAGCACGGCAACGGTTTGATACCCGACATTGCACCGGAGTATATGCAGTTTGACGGCGCCTTTGTAGATTCTCCTGAATGGGGAACGACAGGCATACTGGATATGTGGTTCCTGTATAAATTTTATGGCGATACGATGATGATGCGGAAAGCATATCC
>JBQCGX010000152.1:0-11688 GCA_051955255.1 Agriterribacter sp.
GTATACCAAAAAAGTATGGGTGGTTACAATACATGCCGTTATATGGATCGGCCTGTTTTGCCTGCCATTCCTTGTGCGCCCGCACGGCGATAATGACGAGGCAAACAAACAGGCGGCGCTTACTACAAGCCAGGTAATATCATACATAGCCAGCAACCTGCTGTGGGTTATTTTCTTTTATGTAAATGCATTGCTGCTGGTTCCCCGGTTGCTAACCAGGAGTTTCTTTGCCCGGTACATTGTGGCTGCGCTCGGCTGTTTTGCAGTGATCGCATTCCTGCAGGCGGTGTTTTATATCTACCTGTCAGATGGTGAACATTTCAGCTTGCTGCGGCACCTTATTTTCAATCTTTTTATTTTCCTGTTTTTCCTGGCAAGCAGTATTGCCTACCGTCTGATAGTAGATAAGGCCCGGGCGGATAACCTTGCCCGTGATAAAGAGAACGAAAACCTTAAAACAGAACTATCGCTGCTCCGGTCGCAGGCAAGCCCCCACTTTCTGTTTAATGTGCTCAACAACCTGGTGGCACTGGCGCGCAAAAAATCGGATCTGCTGGAACCTTCTCTTATAAAACTGTCTTCGCTTATACGATATACCGTTTACGAAACGCTGGAAGAAACAGTAGAACTCGAAAAAGAGATCGACTACCTGGAAAGCTATATCGATCTGCAACAGCAACGGTTTGGAAACAATGTGCAGTTTAACGTGAGGTTAAACCGGCCGGCAGAAAATCTTCGCTTGGAGCCTATGTTGCTTATTCCCTTTGTAGAAAATGCTATTAAACACGGCACCGGTTTTATTGAAAACGCAGAGATCAATATACAGTTAGATACAGTGGGCACGCGCCTTCATTTTTTGGTTCGCAACCGGTACAACCCCGAAAGCAATGAAATAAAAGATAAAACATCGGGGATAGGACTGGCAAATGTAAAAAGGCGTTTAAATTTACTGTATCCGCACAGCCACCAGTTAGCAATTGGAAAAAGCGATGGCTGGTTTATTGTAAACCTCGAACTTACATTGCATTGAATATGTTGCGCTGCCTTGCCATAGATGATGAGCCTTTGGCGCTTGAATTGCTGGAAGACAATATCAGTAAAGTGCCCTTTCTTCAATTGGTAGCGAGTTGCGCTAACCCGGTTGAGGCGCTGAGCATATTGCAGGAAAAGAACATCGATCTTATTTTTTTAGACATACAAATGCCCCGGCTTACTGGGTTGCAATTTTTGCAAGGGCTGGTATATAAGCCAATGGCCATTTTAGTTACGGCGTACGAAAAATACGCGCTGGATGGTTTTAACCTCGATGTGGTAGATTACCTGGTAAAGCCCGTGCCTATCGACCGTTTCATCAAAGCCTGCAACAAAGCCTGGGAGCTGCACCAGCTTCGCCGCAAAGCACAGGGGGCGCCAGCAGACACACCGGTTGACTATATATTCGTCAACGCCGATTACAGCCTGGTAAAAGTGGTATTGTCTGATATATTGTGGATTGAAGGGCTGAAAGACTATTTGCGCATTCACCTTAAAAGCAGCTCAAAACCACTCATCGTTCGCATGGCAATGAAGTCGATTGAAGAGCTATTGCCCGCAACGCAATTCCTGCGCATTCATCGCTCACACATCGTGTCCAAACACCATATCACTGCCGTGCGTAAAAGCAGTGTTTTTATTGGCAATACAGAGCTGGCGGTAGGCAGCAATTACCAGGATGTAATTACCTCCATTACCGGTCAACAATCTTAAACAGGGTTTCGTCGCAGTTTTTTGCATACTCATCTCAAAACCCATAAGCATACCCTTTTCGCAATATACTTTTGTGCCCGTTACTAATACGGCTGTTATGAAATATTTTTCTTTCTTTTTAATGATGATGTTACTGGCGATGAACGGGTTTGCGCAGGCTCCCGGCAAAACGCCCCCGGCTATAGGCCATTTGTATGGCAAAGTGTTGGATAGCTCAGGAAAAGCGCTGGCAGAAGCCTCGGTGCTGATCCTTGAAAATAAGTTCAATCCCGAAACAAAAAAGTCGAAACCTGTGTTGTTAAAAGGCGTGAGTACCCGCAACAACGGCGAGTTCAGCCTGGAAGAATTACCAATTGTATCTAAACTCAAATTGCGGATTTCGGCAGTAGGGTATAAACCTTATGAGCAGGACATTGAGCCATTGGGCAAAAATTTCGATAAGGATCTTGGCAATATTATGCTGGTGGAAGAAGTAAAGCAGTTGGAAACAGTAGTGGTTACTGCCGAAAAGCCAATGATGAAAATGGACATCGACAAAAAAACGTTCAATGTCGATAAAAATATTGTAACCGCCGGCGGAACAGCGGTGGATGTCATGCGTAATGTACCCTCGTTGCAGGTAGATATTGACGGCAACGTGAAACTTCGCAACGCAGCGCCTCAATTGTTTGTAGACGGAAGACCTACCACGCTCACGCTCGACCAGATACCCGCCGATGCCATTGAAAGCGTGGAAGTCATCACCAATCCTTCGGCCAAATACGATGCCTCGGGTGGTAATGCAGGCATTTTAAATATCGTATTGAAGAAAAACAGGAAATCGGGCTATAATGGCAATGTAATGGCAGGTATAGACAGGAGGGGTGGCTGGAATGCTGGTGGCAACTTTAATCTGCGGCAGGATAAAATTAATTTCTCGGCATCGGTAATGACCAACCAGATGCGCAACAGAACTACAGGTACGGTAGACCGTTACAACCACGGCGATACTGCTGTAAATATTTTCCAGGATAACCTGAACAAAACCAAAGGAGGTTTTATTTTCGGAAAGGTGGGACTGGATTATTTTGTAACCAACCGCACCACTTTATCTGCCAGCGTAATAAGGGTAAATGGTAAGTTCCGTCCCCAGGAAATGATTGACATTCGCACCGACAGCTTGTTTGGTGGCAATACCTACAGCAAATTTTCCGACAGGTTTTCCAAATCGTCGCGCGAGTTCAATGCACTCGGCTTCCAGGCAGGCGTGAAACATAATTTTAAAGCTCCCGGCGAAGAGTGGACGGCCGACTTTAATATGTTTAATGGAAAAGGCGAGGGCGATGCCTTGTATACCACTCAGTATTACGGCGACGATGGCAAAGTAACCGGCACACAGTTGCAGCAAAACATCAGTACCGGCAAAAACAAATTCATTACAGTGCAAACCGATTATGTAAAACCATTTAAAGGCAGCACCAAGCTCGAAACAGGATTGAGGGCACAGTTTACTACCACCGAAAACAACAATGAAAACCTGATACGCTATCCCGGTGCAGAAGATTTTATTAAAATTGCCGCCGCCACTACCAATTATAAAAACACCAATAATGTATATGCGGCGTATGTGTCGCTGGCAAGCAATATTGGCGAAAAGTTTGGCTACAAAGTAGGGGTGAGGGCCGAAAGCTCCGAATATTCGGGCAAGCTGCTGAACTCCGGCGAAAAGTTCAGCAACAAATATCCTGTAAGTTTATTCCCGTCGCTTTTCCTTAGTCAAAAGTTGAATAACAAGCAAGAGTTGCAGTTCAGCGTAACCAGGCGCATCAACCGCCCCAACTTTTTCCAGCTCATTCCCTATACCGATTATACGGATAGCCTGAACATTACAAGAGGCAATCCCAACCTGGTGCCTGAGTTCACCTATACGGCAGAGTTTTCGTACAGCAAAACCTTTAAAGGCAATAATACTTTTCTTGCCTCTGCCTATTATAAATACACGAACGACCTGATTACGCGGTATTACGATACGGCAGTAAACGAAATATCGGGCAAAACGGATTATATCAGCACTTATATCAATGCCAATTCAGCACTGTCGTATGGACTTGAGTTAACATCGGTAAACAAGATTGCCAATTGGTGGGATCTTACCAGCAATGTGAACCTGTATAATTCAAGAATCAATACCGATAACATTGCAGGCACTTCGCAAGACCCGATGTGGAGTGTATTTGGAAAGTTGAACAACAATTTCAAGCTGCCAAAGAATTTTACCATCCAGCTTTCGGCCGATTACCAGAGCAAAACCAACCTGCCCATTACTACTACCCAGCAGTTTGGACCGCCCATGTCATCGGCACAAAGCGCTTCGCAAGGTTATATCAAGGCATTTTATGGAGTAGACCTTGCTATAAAAAAGACTTTTCTTAAAGACAATGCAGCTTCGGCTACCCTGAGCTTTAATGATATTTTCCGCAGCCGCAAGTCCGATCAGTACTCGCAAGGCGTGGGCTTTGAACAATATTACTATCGCCTCAACAATCCGCAAATGGTAAGGCTTACCGTTGCCCTGCGGTTTGGAAAAGTAGATATGTCGCTGTTCAAGCGCCAGAATCTGAAGGGACAGCAGGAAGGCATGCAAAATGGCATGCAGGGAATGCAATAAGATAAAATACGGGGTTGTATAGACGATAAACCGTTAGTAGCCGCAGATTTGCAGATGAGGCGTTTCATCTGCAGATCTGCGGCAAATTTGCTTTTTACAAACCTCCTTCCGTGCATCAGGTGTATTGGTTTATTCTATTTTAGACTTTTCTTTAGATTTTCTTTAAAATTTATCTCGAAAAATTGCAAAATCGCGCGTTTAAAGGATAGGCTTTGGTGCTGATATGACTCAAATTATTTGTTGAAAACGCTTCTGAGACACAACCTTATGGTGGTATTGCCACTATGGTAAGGCGTTATTTTTTTGAACCGGCTTTTATTTCCCGTATTCGTTGGCATTTTCCGTATTTCGTAAAAGATCAATTTGGGTGAACAGTAATTTCGCGACTCAAAATTGATACTACATGAAAATGACCTTAAGATCGATGATGCTGGCGGCAGGAGCAGCATTTTTGTTTACAGCTTGTGACAAGAACGATGATAACCCCGGCATTCCATCTTACACTGTACCAGACAAATATACATTTGATAATGTTGAATACGAAGAATCTGCTGCCCGCATCAGCATGTGGGTGGGATATACCGGTGTTCTGGGTAAAGGAACTGCAGGAGAGATAAGCCAGGAGGTAATTGACAACATGTGGAACAATACCAATAGTCCGTTTACCGATGCAACTATTTCAAACATTCCTTATACTGCGCAGCAATTAAACGGGTTTTCGTATAACCTGGCGGGCAAAACTGCTGATGCTGCCGCATTTAAACAGTTGGCAGATGCCGGAGTAGCGTTGAGCGCTCATTTTGAAGAAGATGCTTCTAAAGGTGTGCCCGGCATTTTGGTGCAGAACAACCAGGCTAAAACCAAACGCCTGGTAAACGAGAAAGGACTTGAGTACAACCAGGCAGTAGCCAAAGGTTTGATGGGCGGACTTTCACTGAGCAATATCATTGCCATTCTCGATAAAATACCTACAGACGATAACAACACTGTTGAACCCGGAAAAGGCACTGCCATGCAGCACAACTGGGATCTTGCTTTTGGTTATGTAGGCATCCCCAAAGATTATGACAGCTCTTTCAATTATAGTGCTGCCCCACAAAAAGCTGATCGTCCTTTAGGACTGGGCGGTTATTTTGCGGAACGCGGCAAGTATATTAAAGCAGGTGGAATCATATTCGAAGCCTTCCGTACAGGGCGTGCAGCCATTGGTGCCAAAGACTATGTTGTAAGGGATGCAGCCATTGCTATCATTAAGGAATACCTGGAAAAAACGCTGGCAGCAGCAGCATACGCTTATGTAACCAACCCTCAGGCAACCAACGATTTAGCATCTAAATTCCATGGTTTGTCTGAAGGAGCAGGGTTTGTGCTGGCTTTAAAATATCGCCCCGCTAACAGTAAGCTGACGAATGAAAACTACAACAAACTGGCTGCTATTTTAGCCACGGATTTCTGGGAGCTGGCAGACGATGCAAGCAACGCCAAGTTAAAAGAAGCACAAGCTATCCTTACTAACGCGTACGGACAGTTGCAGCCTCAATAAATTTATTATTAATAATTTCGTGATCTGACAGTTTTTGATGCTTGCATCAAAAGCTGTCAATTGCATTTTAAAAAGTAACCCTCAAAAAGTAGATCGCTTCATGAATAAGTTGAAATTATTGGCAGCAGGTGGTGTGGTATTGACAATGGTTGTATTGTTTGCCTGCAGCAAAAGTAAGGATGGAGATGGCAATGAACCACCGGCGGGTACCGACGCCTTTAAAAAAGGAATGCTGGAAAACTATGCAGACAACATTGTCATTCCCGCTTATACTGATCTTTCAACAAAGCTCGGTCAACTGGAAACTGCTGTAGCTGCTTTTTTAGAAGCGCCTTCTGTTACTACCCGCGACGCGGCAAAAGATCCTTTCAAAAATGCTTACCTCAGTTTTGAAAATGTATCTGTAGCGTATTTTGGTCCGGCTGCCGCATTGCTGCTCAACAATTATCTCAATACATTTCCGGCTGCAACCGCAAAAATAGAAGCTGGTGTTTCCAGCGGCGAATACAACTTTACGGTGCCGGTAGTATCAGACAGTTTGCAGGGTTTTCCAGCGCTCGATTACCTGTTGTTCGAGCCTGATGCGGTTGATAAGTTTGCCAACGATGAAGGCAACAAACGTAAAAAATACGTGCAGGATGTGCTGGCCCGAATGAAGTCGCTCGTAAGCAGTGCTGTTTCCCAATGGAACGAAGGGTATCGCACTACATTTGTCAACTCGCTTAAAACCGATGTAGGCAGCTCGATAGGTTTTTTGGTAAACCAGTTTGCTTTTGAAATGGATGCCTTGAAAGGTCCCCGCATTGGCTGGCCCTTTGGCAAACAATCGAACGGAATTGTATTTGCCGACAAATGCGAAGGCTATTATGCCGCCATCAGCAAGGAGCTGGCCATTCAAAACCTTGCCAGCCTCAAAAACTATTTTACAGGCGGCGCTAAAGACGGTATTGCCGAATATCTTTTATTGCTCAAAAAAGAACAGCTTAACAGTGCTGTGCTGGCACAGTTTGATGTGGCATTGGCAGCACTCAATGCCATTCCTGCCCCTATGTCGGCAGCATTTGCCAACAATGCCGACAAAGTTGAAAACGCCTATAAAGAAGTACAGAAATTATTAACCCTGCTAAAAACCGATGTGGCTTCGGCTACCGGCGTCCAGATAACTTATATGGACAATGACGGCGATTAAAAGGTTGTGGGATAGCAATCCTGTTTCCATTGCCCCCTTGGTGAGTTTCAGGATCAGCTTTGGATTGCTGATGTTTTTCAGCCTGCTCCGCTTTTGGTGGCGCGGCTGGATTACTACCGTATATGTACAACCGCGTTTTCATTTTACTTATTGGGGATTTGAATGGGTGCAGCCCCTGGGATACACTGGCATGCACCTGCTTTTTGCGGTGTTGATTATAGCAGCATTGTTCATAGCATTGGGTTTTTTTTACCGCATTGCCATAGTGGTTTTCTTTTTGGGATTTACCTATGTTGAATTGATAGATGTAACAACTTATCTCAACCACTATTATTTTATCAGTCTTGTTTCCTTTATTATGATATGGTTGCCCGCCAGCCGCGATTACTCGCTGGATATGCGTCGCAACCCGCAACTCCGTCGCCTGCAGGTTTCTGCATGGACCATCCGCATCCTGCAATTCCAGATGGGCATCGTATACATTTTTGCCGGGCTTGCTAAAATAAATACCGCCTGGCTGATACACGCTGAACCCATGCGCACCTGGCTGCCCGCCAAAAGCCATTTGCCGTTAGTAGGTCCGTTTATGTACGAAACCTGGGTTGCCTATCTCTTTTCATGGTTCGGTGCCTTATACGATCTGTTCATTGTATTCTTCCTGCTCAATAAAAAAACACGCCCCATTGCTTACCTGTTTGTGTTGATCTTTCATTTGGCTACCGCACTGTTCTTTCCGGCCATTGGTATGTTTCCATATGTGATGATAGTGAGCAGCCTCATCTTTTTTTCAGGAAGGTTTCATGAAAGACTATTGTCACATTTACCGTTTTATAAGAACAGGATAAAGCACCTGGCAACCCGGGCGGCTTATAAATATCATGCGGTGCGGTTTTATACAGCCATGCTTGTTGTATACATTTGCCTTCAAATAATGATTCCCTTGCGTTTTTTGCTGTATCCCGGTTATTTGTTCTGGCACGAAGAAGGGTATCGTTTTTCGTGGCGCGTAATGCTGATGGAAAAAGCCGGCACCGCTTATTTTACCGTAAAAGACAAAACAGGCAGGCAATTCTACGAAGTAGATAATAAAGCCTTTCTTACACCATTGCAGGAAAAAATGATGAGCACCCAGCCGGATATGATACTGAAATACGCACATTACCTGGCTGCTGAATATGCGCACAAAGGAATAGAACAGCCACGCGTATACGCAGAAATTTACGTGGCGCTCAACGGGCGGCGTTCCGAACTGTTTGTTGATTCCACGGTAGATCTGGCTGCCGAAAAATTAAGCTGGCGGCATTACAACTGGGTGTTGCCCTATAGACCCTAAAGCAAAAGAGCATGATGAAATATATAATAATATTATTGGTGAGTGGTTGGTTGCAGGGAGTGGTACAGGCACAAAAGCTGCCCGCATTGCAGGGAACGATACGAACGGGCAATGAGCCGGTGGCAGGTGCAACAGTGGAAGTAAAGCCTGTTGACAAAACCACCGTGAGCAACGATAACGGTTTTTTCAGAATAGTGAAGCTGGATGCAGGCAGTTACACTGTAATTGTTTCGGCAGCCGGTTATAAAAAGTACGAACAAAAAGTGCAGCTTGAGGAAAAAGACCTGACGCTGGACATCAACCTTGAGGAAAAAGAAGTTGAATCGCTGGAAGAAATAGTGATCAGCAGTTATAAAAGCGAGTCCGTATCGGGCAAGCTCAGCGATGTTTCCGGCACTGCAATCTATGCGGGAAAGAAAACAGAGGTGATCAATATGGGCAACCTCAACGCCAACCTCGCAAGCAATAATACCCGGCAAATATATGCGCGCATACCAGGCCTGAACATTTGGGAATACGACAGGGGAGGATTGCAACTGGGTATTGGCGGCCGCGGACTGAGCCCCAACCGTTCGTCTAATTTCAACATCCGGCAAAACGGATACGACATCAGTGCCGATGCATTGGGCTATCCTGAAAGTTATTACACACCCTCGGCAGAAGCACTGGCTAAAATTGAGATCATAAGAGGAGCCGCCAGCTTGCAGTACGGACCACAGTTTGGTGGGCTCATTAATTTTGTAATGAAAGAAGGTCCCCGCGAAAAACCTTTCGAGTTCACCACGCGGCAAACGGTGGGATCGTATGGTTTCTTCAACACTTTCAACAGCATAGGCGGTACCACAGCCAATAAAAAACTAAACTATTACAGTTTTTACCAGTATAAAAGAGGAGACGACTGGCGACCCAATAGTCACTTCGATCAGCACAATGCATACGTTCACCTCGCATACGATGTAACATCGAAGCTGAAAATTACGGGTGAGTACACGTTAATGAAATACCTTGCCCAGCAACCGGGCGGATTGACAGACGAAGAATTTGAAGCAGATCCTGCGCAATCAAAAAGAGCGAGGAACTGGTTTCGCGTTAACTGGAACCTCATCAGTTTAAATATTGATTATGCCATTAGCAATAACAGTCGTTTCAACTGGCGCAACTATACATTGCAGGGCAGTCGCGAGGCATTGGGCGTACTCACTTACATCAACAGAACAGATATTGGTGGCAACCGCGATTACATGTACGACCGTTACAATAACTTCGGATCGGAGCTTCGTTTTATTCATCAATACAAACTGGTGAAAGATCAGAGCAGCACTTTTTTAATCGGCGCCAGGTTGTATCGCGGGCTCACCATTCGCAAACAGGGTGATGGGAATGATGGCAGCGGACCTGATTTTGCTTTTATTGGTCCGGAACCCAATAAATCAGGCTTTCGATTCCCCGGAAACAATATAGCAGCCTTCGCCGAAAACATTTTTACCATTACGCCCCGCTGGAGCATTACGCCAGGCATTCGTTTTGAGCACATCAACACCAAGGCCAATGGCTATTATTACAAGAAGAATGTGTTTATTGAAGATGATAAGATAGAGGAAAGCAAATCGAACCCACGTTCCTTTTTATTGCTCGGCATTGGTACATCGTGGAAGATGGCGCATGGATTGGAGCTATATGCCAATATTTCGCAGAACTACCGCTCCATCAACTTTAACGATATAAGAGTTGCCAATAACAATGCAAGGGTCGATCCCAATCTTAAAGATGAAAGAGGATATAATATAGACTTAGGCGTTAGAGGGAATTTCAGGAACTGGATGTACGCCGACATCAGCTTGTTCTACCTCAAATACAACGATCGCATCGGCTCTATTTTTACTGTTGATACCAGTTTTATGATTTACAGGCTGCGTACCAATGTGTCGGACAGCAGGAACCTGGGTATGGAACTGTTGCTTGAAGGAGACATCCTTAAAGCTGTTTCGCAGGGAAGATCTAAATACAAACTTGCCTTGTATACCAACCTGTCGCTTATTGATTCCCGTTATGTAAATACGCAGAACACAGCTATTGCCGACAAGCTGGTGGAAAATGTGCCGCCGGTATTGTTCAGAACCGGGCTATCGGGCGGCAATACCCGCTTCAATGTTACTTACCAGTTTTCGTGGCAGGCTAAACAATATTCCGACGCTACCAATGCCGAAGAAACACCCACAGCAGTAGACGGCGTTATTCCCGCCTTCAGCGTAATGGACCTGAGCCTCAGCTACAACTGGCGCTGGTTCACTATCTATAGCGGGCTCAACAATTTGCTGAACCGAAAATATTTTACCCGCCGTGCCGACGGCTATCCCGGTCCCGGCATTATACCCGCCGACCGCAGGAATGCATATGTTACGCTGCAGTTTAAGATATAGTATGGCATGGTTGTAAGTAGTTCAATGTAGAAAAAATAGCAACCAATCCTGATGTAATGACTTTTGTTTGAAATGTTTTTTGCAGTGTTAAAAATCTGATTATTTTTGCGCCGCAATTATCATTGCTAACTAACTTCATGAGACACCTGCTAACAATCCTGTTTACCGTTCTTGTTATTGCGTTACACGCGCAGCAGCGTCAATCCGAAGGTGTTGTAGAACTTTCTTCCAACTATGCTTCCCGCATCGATAAAAAGCTAAACGGCTTAGACGATCAACTTACCAAACAAAGCGATAAGTATTTAAAAAACCTCTCCCGGCAGGAAGAAAAGATATTTAAAAAGCTGGCAAAGCTCGACTCAAGTACCGCCACCTCCGCTTTTGGCGATGCCAAAGAAAAATACAAACAGCTTTCTCAAAAGTTAAACAATGCCAATGGCAGGATGGACAAGCTGCTCAAGGGCAAATACCTTCAAAATGTTGACTCGCTGGCTACTTCCCTCGGCTTTTTGAAAGAGGCAAACAACATTGTTTCCGGTTCTAAAAATATCCAACAGCAACTTGATAACTCACTGCAAAACCTGCAGGGGCTGCAGGCGAAGCTCAACGAGGCTGAAAACATTCAGCAATTTATCCAGGAAAGGCAACAACAACTCAAACAACTCCTGAGCAATTATTCAAATGTAAAAGGACTCAACAAATATTTTGGGAAGTACCAGCAACAGGCTTTTTACTACAGCAGCCAGGTAAACGAGCTGAAAGAAAGTTTTAACCAGCCCGATAAGCTGGTTGCAAAAACACTGGCGCTAC
>JBQCGX010000153.1:0-9713 GCA_051955255.1 Agriterribacter sp.
TTATAAGATACAGGCAAGCACCGACAGTGTAACCTGGGTAGACGTAACAGGCACGCTTACTTACAATAATACTCAAACATCTGTTTCCGGCGGTTACTCTACCTACAACTCCAATATTGCCGCCCTCGCCGGCAACAGCAACGTATACCATTACTACCGCATTTTCGGCATCAACGTAACATCAGGGAATGGCTGGGCCACGGAGTTGTATTTTGAAGAGTATACCTGCAACAACCCGGATACAGACAATGACAATGTTCCCAACCGGCTTGACACCGACAGCGACGGCGATGGCTGCAGCGATGCTTTTGAAGCAGGCGCTACTACCAGCACCACTGCCAGCTACCAGTTTACCGGAACTGATGCCAACAATAACGGTTTGATAGATGAGATACAGAAGGGGACGAGTGATAGTATTAACTATGTTTCGGATTATAAGAAGTATGCGATCAACAATTTGGTGAATGCCTGCGCAGATACAGATAGCGACGGGGCAAATGATATCAACGATTTAGACGACGACAACGACGGAGTGCTGGATGCTATCGAGGCACCTGCCTGCTATTACAACAGCACAGAGGCAATGAAAGCCGTATCTGTTTCCTCTTCCATGATCTCCAGAGTAAACAATGTTTCCATTGTGGAGGGCGAAGATATACCTACCCTGCGCGATGGCAGTACAGCCAATTCGGGAGCCGCCAATCATAATATCGGCAGTGGTCAATCATTTGCCAACGTTAACATTTACACAATTAAATATCCCACGGCTGTTAACCTTAACTCGTTAAGCGTTACCGGAGGCACAGGGAACTGGGGTACAGGCACTGCTGCCACATTGTACGGCTCTAACGACAGTACTATCTGGACGTTGCTGATGAGCGACCCGCAGTCTACCACAAGCGGCGCTGTTAAAACCTTTACCGTAAACCAGAATGCCGCACAGTACCGTTACTACCAGTTGCGCGGCACAGCAGGCACCAGTACCAGCATTACCAACTACGAGGTTGGGGGTGCTTTGAATGCCGGCACCTACAATCCATCGGCACATCCTAAAGATACCTGCACTGTAGATGCAGATAGTGACGGCATTGTAAATGCACGCGATCTCGACAGCGATGGCGATGGCTGCACCGATGCCGTTGAAGCCGATGTAGCTAAGTCATCGGGCGGGCCCACCATGCAGCCGGGTGTTGTAAAGAACGGCAGCAACGGCGAGGTTACTTCCGAAACCAATACCAGCAACGCCGTAGTAAGCGGGCCTTATGGCAACAACGGATTTGCCAACAGTATTGAAACAGGCGAAGAGTCTGGTGGGTACAATTCAACCTATACCTATGCCAACGCCACCGACGGCACGCGCAACTCCAATTGTGATAACCTGTCGGTAGTATTGCCTGTGCGGCTGCTGGAGTTTACAGCGCGCACTCAAGGCGGGGTAGTGCTGGTTGCCTGGAAAACCACCAACGAAGTGGACAACGATTATTTTGAGGTGGAACGATCAGCCGGCAATACACAATGGGAGGTAATTGGCAGGGTAAAAGGTCAGAACATACCCGGCGTTCACCAGTATCGGCTTACAGACGCAGCTCCATTGGAGGGCATAGCTTATTACCGGCTTAAGCAAAAAGACTTTGACGGAACGTTCACCTACTCGGAGGTGCGGATGGTAAACAATGTGCCAGACGAGTTGTTGAAGCTATATCCCAATCCTGCGCAAAGTTATATCAGCGTGTCAATGGCTGCGCTGCGGCAGTCGGACATTACTATTTGCGACTTGTTGGGTAAAAATATAACGGCTATGGTAACCATTAAACAAACAGGGAATGGAACATTCCAGATCGATGTGCAGAGATTGGCCAACGGTATGTATATGCTGAAGGCCAAAGGCAAAGTAATTGCTTTTGTTAAGGGCTAGATGGGGAATGGTTGAGTAGTTAAATGAGTTGAGCGGTTGATTGAGTTGAGTTGTTAAGTGAATGTCCATTTAACTTACTTAGCTTATTCAACTTACTTAGCTTACTTAACCTTTCTCCCCTATACAAAAAGCCCCCATTCATCCTCGTTGCCGTCTTTAATAAACGTGTCTACCCATGCTTTAAAAAGATCCCGGAAAATGTCCATCTCATGCTCAATGGCCTCGGCGTATTTTTCTTCGCCTGCACCCACCATAGCCGTAAAGCGCACCTGCTCCATCAGCTCACGACAATTGTAGCGCACAATAGAGGCATTTTCCATTTTCAGCACATACAGATCTGCGCCTGCCGCTCCAATGATCTTTGGCGCTACTATAAAAAGATTTTGCCAGATGAGTTCTTTGTTTTTTTCCGCGTGGTCGTATTCCTTAGAGTCCTGCAAGGTTTCGCAATACGATTCAACCAGCAAAAATATTTCGCGCCATTTGTTGTATAAATTCTTCGCCGCGTCCAGTTGAGGTTTCAGTTTCCACTCCTCGCCCTCAAACCGCTTTTGCAGCAGGCGATGATCATCCCACTCGGGTAAGCTGTGCATGTCTTTAAAATCCATAGGTAAAGTTAGGTTTTGATTTGCTGTTGCGCTTACGCTGTTACAGGAATATCCCGGCTATTTCCTTCCAGTCTTTTACACGGTCGTACCCGCTTTCGTGGGCGTTCATAACAGTGCTATATAAATAGGGCTTACCATTAAAATGAACAAGATTGCGGGTGTGGTCGTCAATCATATAATCGCCCGATATCATTCTTTTGTCGCCGCACAAAACCAGTTGCCGCCAGGTAAAAAAAGGAAAATGTTCTTCCAGCCATTCCAGCTTTTCCTTTAAAGAGTTAGGAAATTCAGTAGCTGCAGAAACAATGAACACTTCGTACTTTTTGTTGAGCTCGTTCATTACGTCAACACAATCGTCCATTACCGGTAAGTGGCGGAAAAAGCCGGTGCTGTACAACCGCTCACGTGCTACTTCGCGGTGTTCTTCCGGTATGCCCAGCATCCACGAGCCGATCATCTTTGAATAATCCAGTTTGCCTGTACCATATTTTTTTTCGTACCAGTTCATCATGTCCCCCATAGTGTCTGCCATCACTTCATCCATGTCAACGATTATCCTTTCCATTTAAAAAAAGTTTATTGTTAGCAATTTTAATAAGGAACAAATATAACGGTTTAGTGGTAGAGGTGCTGGTTTGTTGTTTGGGGAGGTCGCCTGGAGGCGACAACAATATTGTGCGAGGCGAGGACGCCTCGCACAGCGAATGGGCAACCTTTTTTGAAACACTATTCAATAACGACTTTTAAGTTCCTTCGCCATGGGGCATGTCTCACGCTCCATCCATTTGAAATAAATAAGCCGCAGATGCGCAGATAAAACTCATCTGCGCATCTGCGGCAAAATAAAGGCATTTTGCCCTGGTGCGTATCTCACGCACCCACAACCCATTGGATAGGGCTTAGACTGAGCTTCGCACAGTAAACGAACCTCTCTGTAATCAGGATGAAAATAAGCCGCAGATGCGCAGATAAAAAACTTCATCTGCGCATCTGCGGCAAAATAAAATTTCGTTAGTGGGAAAGGTATTTTTGCCCTGGTGCGTATCTCACGCCCCAGCTATTTAAATATTAACCTTCAAGCCAATTGAAAACGAAAAGGGTAAGCCAGGTCTGTATCCCACCGGCAAATTTGCAACAATGTATTGGTTGTTAAAGATGTTATTGATAGTTGTGAATGCCGAGAAATTTTTATGGAACCGGTAGTTGCCGCTTACATCAAACACCCAATAATTACCAATGGCATTAACATCGTTGTACGCTACGTCTTTGCCGGGAGTGATGGTATTGTCTTGTCCCGGCTTTGTTCTTGTTTTCCCAACAAAACGGCTTATCAGCGTGGCATTGAATTTTTCGTTTTCCAGTCCTATGCTCGTTGTCAGCAAATGTGGTGCAATAAACGGGATCACATCATTTTTGTTGATAGTACCGCTTCCCCAGTCGCCGCCACCGTTTTTGAACGTTTCGCGAAATTTGGCGCTGGTATAGGTATATGCAATATCCAGCGGCAATTTCAGACCAGATGCATTGTGCGTGCCCGCTAATAAATCGTATCGGGCGCTGATTTCAATGCCTTGAATGCTCGCTTTTCCCGCATTGAACATATCTCCCGTTCCCAATCCGCCGGCCGAAACATTATCGGAGCCTAAGATGTTGTTATAATCATTCAGAAAGAAAACGACCTGCGCATTTATATTGCTTTTGTCGAAACGATAGCCAAGCTCATAGTTTACCGCTGTTTCTACTTTGGCTTGTTCGGCTGAAGAGGTAGTGGGTGTGCCCGGAGGTGAAAATCCTTTATGCACTCCTCCAAAAAAACTCATCTGCTGGTTAACAGCATAATTGATCCCCACTCCCGGAATAACAACGGACAAATCATTTTTGGCCATTTTCAAATCCGCGCCGGTTCTTGCATTATCGGCGTTGCCATAGTTTGCAAGATCAAGCTTAATATATTCGTACCGGATGCCTGGCGTTAGGGTAAGTCCTTTGTAATTTAATTCGTATTGCAGGTAAGCTGCCATGCTGCTTGCACTGCGCACCTGGTTCTGAGCATTTCCTTTAATTCCCGCATCGGTCAAAACCATTGTTCCATTCGTCATGGCGTAGGTAGATCCTGTAGCATAGCGATCTGACTTATCCTCATGATAGCGGATGCCAGCTTCCAGTTTTTGTTTAACCTGCCCGGTTTGAAACCTGTAGCTGAAGTTGGTTTGAATGCCTTTAACGGTAAAGGTTCGAGGAGCGCCCTGGTATTCAACATCCCCGTCCTGCTGTCCCGTCATAATCCGGTAAGCAGTGGCATTCGCAGCAGGATCGCTTATAATATTGCCGAGGCTTTTACCGCCAATCCTGTTTACCCGCGCCCAGTCTCTGTAAGTGCGGGCATAATAAGCCGTTGTGTTGATGCTGATGTTTTTGGACGGCGCCATAAAATGGTTCAACGAAATATGGGTGTGGGTTAAATCCATATTGTCTTTTTGAGTAGCGGCATAACGACGTTTGTAACTGGCTTTGAAATCTTCATAGGTCAGCCCCAGGTAAGCTTCGTTGCTGTTTTCAGTTACATTTACAAACTTCAGGGTTACCGCCTGTGGCAGTTTGGCGTTTGTATCGGTATGCCAGCGCAGTTTGCCCATCACATCCCTGCGATCAAATCCTGTGTTGCCTCCATTGTCCAGCTTTTTAAAGCCATTGCTTGCCCAACGGTTTACTTCAAACACATAATCGAAATTCTTTCTGCTGTCGCCCACCCAGATTCTTTGCTGGTTAGTGCCGAAGCTGCCGTAGGACAGTTGGGCAAAACCTTTAAAGGCATCGGGAATGGAAGTGGACAACAAATTCACTGCTCCGCCAATGGTGTAAGGACCGTATTTGATCTGGCTGCTTCCTTTCAATATCTCAACACCTTCCATGCGGGGAAATGTAGGAAAATAATAAGCCGAAGGATCGGAATAAGGTGCCGGCGCCATGAGTATGCCATCTTCCATCAGGGTAATCCTTGCACTCCTGTTAACGGGTGTGCCGCGCAAGCCGATATTGGGGCGCAATCCAAACCCTTCTTCTTCACGGATGTTGATTCCCGGAACAGTAGCGAGTACTTTGTTTACATCGGGCTGATTGAGTTGGGAGAGTTCTTTTTTACCGATGACCTGGCCTGAGCCCGGCAATGTTTTTACTTTTTCGCCAATGATGGTGACGGTTGGAAGCCGGTATATTGTGCTGTCCTGCTTTGTTTCAACCTGTGCATTGAGTGATAATGCGCACAACAGCGCCAATGAGAGTAAAATGTTTTTCATGGTTTGCTTATTTTATAGGTCTGCAAAATTTGTGCAAGGCTAAGAAGAAGCAGGCAATATGGGGTTTCGATAAAGGGAAATTATTTGCGTTTTTGGTAAATTTTACCGGGTGGTGAAGGATTAAGGCGTTGCTTCAGACCGTGGGTGTAGATATATTGTGTCGCCCGGAGGCGACAACAAAACCGTGCGAGGCGAGGACGCCTCGCACAGCGGGGACCGAACTTTCGCCATGCGGCGTGTCTCACGCCGCATGGCGATGCGTAAAGCGCTCGTCATTTATCGGTCAGACCGCCGGCTGCGCCCAATAGCCTTTCAGGCGGGCCAGCCGGCGTTCCATCGGCCTGCCCGAAGGGCGGTCTGATGGATGTCGTTGGTCTTAAACTTAAATAAGTATTAACGAAACAGCGTTGGATCTTAATCCAATTCCGAGGCAAGCTTGCCTGAAGGCAGTCAGGGAAGCTTTGGACAGTGAAAATGAGATCGTGAGACACGATCCACGGCGGGGTAAGTTAAGGTTGCCAACTTTTCAAAAAATTGGCAACCTTTATCGAAACACTATTCTAATACAACCTTTAAATCTCCGCGCTGAGGCCTGTCTCATGTGTATTGTCGCCTGGAAGCGACAACAATCCTGTGCGAGGCGAGGACGCCTCGCACAGCGATAGGGATAGCGCTGCAGATGCGCAGATAAAAGATCATCTGCGGCAAAAAGAGTTTTCACGAACTAAATGACATGGATCTTAATCCAATTCCGAATCTTCCCAACCTAATTTTTCGCTGCTGCTGCTGTCCTTCTCTCAAAGTCCCATTCTTCTTTCAGGTAGTGCCCGGTATAACTTTCCTTACAACCGATCAACGCTTCCGGTGTGCCTTCAAACAATATTTTGCCGCCGCCATCGCCACCTTCCGGTCCAAGATCAATAATGTGGTCTGCTACCTTAATTACATCCATGTTGTGTTCAATTACCAATACGGTATTGCCGCGGTCGGTGAGTTTGTTCAGCACTATCAACAGGTGCTGTATGTCTTCGAAATGAAGCCCGGTGGTGGGTTCATCCAATATGTAAAATGTTTTACCTGTATCTTTTTTAGCCAGCTCGGTAGAGAGCTTTACGCGCTGCGCTTCTCCGCCACTCAGGGTAACTGCATTTTGTCCGAGAGTGATATAGCCCAATCCTACTTCCTGCAATACTTTAATCTTCCTGTATAAATAGGGAACATTCTGAAAAAATTCAACAGCATCATCCACCGTCATATCCAGCACATCGCTGATGGATTTGCCTTTGTAACGAATTTCCAGCGTTTCGCGGTTGTAGCGTTTGCCCTGGCATTTTTCGCAAGGCACATATACGTCGGGTAAAAAGTTCATTTCTATAACGCGCATGCCGCCTCCTTCGCACACTTCGCAGCGTCCGCTTTTTACATTGAACGAAAACCTGCCGGCGTTGTAGCCGCGTATTTTAGCTTCGGGAATGTTGGCAAACAACTGGCGGATCTCGGTAAAGAATCCGCAGTAAGTAGCCGGGTTGCTTCGGGGCGTTCGACCAATGGGCGACTGATCAATCTCTATTACCTTATCAATATTTTCAAGTCCTTTAACAGAACTGTATTCCAGCGGTTGCATTCTTGAATGATAGGCGTGCCTGCTTAGTATGGGGTACAATGTTTCGTTGATGAGCGTAGACTTGCCGCTGCCACTTACACCCGTTACCACAATTAGTTTACCCAACGGAAACTTTACGCTCACTTTTTGCAGGTTGTTGCCATTGGCGCCTTTTATTTCCAGGTGCTTTCCGTTGCCTTTTCTTCGCTCTGTGGGCGTTTTAATCTGGCGGTGCCCATTAAGGTAAGAAGAGGTGAGTGTATCCAGTTTCAACAGGTCGTTGGGTTTGCCCTGTGCCACTACCTTGCCGCCGTGGTAACCTGCCCGTGGACCAATGTCTATCAGGTAGTCGGCGGCAAGCATAATGTCCTTATCATGCTCCACTACTAATACACTGTTGCCTATATCGCGCAGGTTTTTAAGCGCAGTGATCAGCCGCTGGTTGTCGCGCTGGTGCAAACCAATGGATGGTTCATCGAGTATATAGGTAATGCCCTGCAACTGTGACCCTATTTGTGTGGCAAGCCGTATGCGTTGCGACTCTCCGCCGCTTAGCGTGCGCGACGAGCGGTTTAAGGTTAAATAGGTAAGCCCAACGTCGAGCAAAAAGCCCAGCCTTTCCCTGATCTCTTTTAAAACATCTTTGGCAATGGCATTCTGCTTGTTGCTCAAACGGTCTTCAATGCCCGTAAACCAGCGCATCAATGCATCGAGGTTCAGGTTGCTGAGTTCGGCAATGTTTTTAGTATCTACTTTAAACCAAAGACTTTCTTTTTTCAGTCGCGCACCATTGCATGCTTCGCATGTTTTAAGTTCCATGAATTGCTCCACCCATTGCTGTATGCTTTCGCTGGTGCCGCCTGCAAACCATCGCCTCAACTGGTTAATAATGCCCTCAAATTCGGTGGCATACATTTGTCCGCTTGCATCAGCACTATCAAAGGTCATTTCTATTTCACCGTTTCCTTCTTCGTTGCCGTACAACAAAATGTTCATGGCTTTTTGCGGAAGGTCTTTAACCGGTTTGTCGAGGCTGATCTTGTTTTTCTTCGCTACCTGCTGCACCTGCCTGAAAATATAAGCATCTCTTTCCTCTCCCAACGGGGCAATACCACCCTCATTAATGCTCAGCTCACGGTTAGGTATAATCGCCTCCATGCTCACCTGGTATACCGAACCCAATCCTTTGCAAACAGGGCAGGCGCCATAAGGCGAGTTAAACGAAAAGCTGTTGGGTGAAGGCTCCTCGTAAGAAATGCCTGTCTCTTCGCACATCAGCGACTTGGAGTAGGAGGCTTCGGCGGCAGCCCCTTTTTTAGAAGTGGTTTCTTCGGCAGGACTTACAAACAAAAGGTCTTTCCCCATTTTTACTGCCTGCTGCACGCTCTGGCTGATCCTGATGCGGAATTCTTCTTCCACTTTCAGCCGGTCTATCACCACTTCAATATCGTGTATCTTGTAGCGGTCTACCTGCATTTTTGGAACCAGGTCTTTAATTTCTCCATCCACCCGCACCTTTACATAGCCTTTTTTACGGATCTCCTCAAACAACTCGCGGTAATGCCCTTTACGGCCTCGCACCAGTGGAGCAAGAATGGAAATTTTTTGTCCTTTGAATTTTTTAAAGATGTTCTGTACAATTTCTTCTTCGCTCCACTTTACCATTTGCTTGCCGGTGTTGTACGAATAAGCCTCACCAACCCTGGCAAACAGCAGGCGCAGAAAGTCGTATACTTCGGTTACGGTGCCTACGGTAGAACGTGGATTTTTATTGGTGGTTTTTTGTTCGATGGAGATAACCGGCGAAAGCCCGGTGATCTTATCCACATCCGGCCGCTCCATATCGCCGATGAACTGGCGGGCATAGGCGCCGAATGTTTCCATATAACGGCGTTGCCCTTCGGCATAAATAGTATCGAATGCCAGCGACGATTTACCGCTGCCACTGATACCGGTTATAACTACCAGTTGATTTTTAGGAATGCTGATGTCGAGATTTTTGAGGTTGTGCACCCGTGCACCTATCACCTCTATCTGCTCATGATCGGCGGGTGCTTCTGCTACAGAAGCCATGCCGTTTTGTTTTCCTTTTGCCATAAAATGTTAGCAAATATACTAAAAAAAGTAGCAAAGGGCGGGGAGCGTTTATGGTTTATCGTTTGGAATTTGAAATCATTAGTGTCCGACTAACTAAGTTAAGCGGTTGAAGCTCAGTGTATCGCCTCACCCCAACCCTCTCCTCGCGGAGAGGGAGCAAAACCCGCTACAGCAAAGGGCTTCAGCGATTTTTT
>JBQCGX010000154.1:0-8266 GCA_051955255.1 Agriterribacter sp.
GATAAAATGATGCGGTTTTCATCTACCCCAAGGTCAACCAGGTAACGCTGTACATTCAGCGCTCTCATTAATGAAAGCCCTTCGTTATAATGAGCGTCCCCTGTATTATCTGCAAAACCTGCGATACTTATTTTTAAAGATTTATCAAATATCAACCTGTCTGCATACTGCAATATAGTATTGAACTCATCGGTTTTGACAGAAGTATAGTCGTTGTGCTGGAAGGCAACCGAGTTCATAGCAATGTAATTGCCAGACTCTTTTATGCTGTGATGCAATGCCGATGCAAACTGGTTTACTTTTTTAGACTGGTGTAATGCAAATTTTGTTTTTGCATTTTTAACCTGTTTTACAGCAACAGCTTTTTTTGCCGAGGAGGTAGTAAAGGTTGATGTTTCCTTCTTCATTTTCTTTACGCTTCTTACCGTTTCGGTGGTATCGATGGTCACCTGGTTTTGGGCCAATACAGCCGCGAGCGTTGTTTCTCCTTGTGAAGCAAAAGGTAAAGCACTGTCTGTGGTAAAAAATCGGTCAATCTGATAGGATAAAAGGATAATACTTGCGATAAAATAAACTGTTTTCATAAAGAGCTTTTTAGGTTGTGATTAATAGTATTATCCCGAAAGGGTAACGTAAAATTACTAGCAGATACCAGAAAAACACAACCATTCGTCTAAAAAGAAACCCTTAGTGGGTCTTTTTAGCATAGCTCAATAAGAAGTGTGGATTGCGGGGGAGTTTGGGATTTGACGTTGTGTGTTTGGCGTTTAATGTTTGATGTTTGATAATGCAAACACCGCAGCCGCTTTACACGCCAAAGCGATCGCCACAGCTGAATGCTGATGGTTGACAGCTCATAGCTGATAGCTACCCGCTAAATAGCATCAACAGCTACTACAGCATCCAGGTTAATAGGACCATATACATGAGGGAAAGTATCTTCTATGGCATTGGACCAGTCGTATATCAACTGGCTGGTGAGCTTCTCTGTATCAATGGTAAGCTTTACAAGATTCGTTTTACCGGAAAAATAGCGTTTCAAAACATCTGCTACCTGGCGCTCCTCACTGCAATGAATGAATCCTTCTTCTTTCAACGAAGAGGATTCATACTGCCCTTTTTGAATAGCGCGGTTCCACTCTTCGCTGGTAGTAATGTGGTAAATAAGTGGCATAACAACCTTTTAGTAAAATTGAACCTACAATATACGTGTAATCTTTTGCTCTGCAAGCATCAGATCGCACAGTACAAAAGCTGCTACTGCTTCTAACACTACGGGTACGCGCAATGCAATACACAGATCGTGGCGCCCCTTAACAGAAAAGTCTTCAGTTTCGCCGGTTTCCCAGTTCAAGGTTTGTTGCGTTTTAGGAGTAGACGAAGTAGGTTTTATAGCAATGCGGAAAACCAGCTCGTTCCCGTTGCTGATGCCACCAACAATGCCTCCTGCGTGATTGGTGATGGTTCTACCGGTCATGTCGGCAATCGCATCGTTATGGTCGCTGCCAAACATACGGGCTGCGGCAAAGCCTGTTCCAAACTCTATTCCGCGCACAGCAGGTATGGCAAAAACGGCATGACTGATCAACGATTCGGCAGAATCAAAAAAGGGTTCGCCTAACCCAGAGGGTAAGTTTGTAACAACGCATTCAACAATGCCTCCTATGCTGTCTTTGGCGTCGATGGCTTTTTGCAGGCCTTTCTCAAGATCTTTTTCTCCCCCGATTTCCAGTATGCTGGCTTTTACTTCCACCCCCGATTGCGATAAAAGCTTTTTGGCAATTACCCCGGCAGCAACCAGTGCCACCGTTAGCCGCCCGCTAAAATGTCCGCCGCCCCTGTAATCTTCAAAACCACCGAACTTTTGATTGGCCACAAAATCGGCATGCCCGGGGCGCGGCACAGCTCTTTGCTTCGCGTAGTCGCCCGAACGGGTATTGTTATTTTCAAAAAGAATGGTAATGGGCGCCCCTGTAGTAGTATCGTTGAAAATGCCGCTTTTAAAAATAGGCATATCCGTTTCCTGTCGTGGTGTGGTGCCTTTTTGGGTACCGCCTTTTCGTCTTTCAATATCAGCTAAAAAATCGTCTACCTTCAACGCCAATCCCGCAGGGCAACCATCTATCAGGACGCCTACACTTTCTCCATGCGATTCACCAAAAATGTTGACGCGAAAAAATCTGCCAAAAGAATTCATATGCTATAAAATTTCAAATTTATCTGCGGTCAGCTATCAGCTTTCAGCCATCAGCTATGAGCTTTCAGCGTTCAGCAAAAATAAAAGCCTCTATGCAAAGCCGGGTTCGTGTGTTGAGTTCCTTCCTTTCGGGAAGGTCAGGAAGGGCTCTCAAACTTCAAATCTACCGTCGCTCCCAATATCCGCAGGTCGTCGTAAAAACCGGGGTAAGATTTGTTGATGGCTTCTGCATCTTCAATTACAGTGTTGCCTTCGGCTTTTAACGCAGCCGTGGCGCAGGCCATGGCAATGCGGTGATCGTGCCGCGAATGCACATTGGCGCCTTTTAATCCTTTGCCACCGTGCACCAGCATCACATCTCTATCCAGTTCAATACTCAATCCCATTTTACCAAACTCATCCTGCAAGGTAAGTCCCCTGTTACTCTCCTTATGGGCTAACCGGCTTACGCCTTTTATTTGGGTGGTGCCCTTGCAATAAGCTGCCAGGGCTACCAGTGGAGGAAACAGGTCGGGACAATCCGTAGCATCAAAATTAAACGCGCTTAATGCCTGTGGACGCAAACGGATACGGTCACCCGAAATTTCCATTGAAGCGCCGGCATCATTTAAGGCTTCCAGTATTTTTTTATCGGCCTGGGTAGAGTCAGGGTCCAATCCTCTCACCTCTATATCGCCTGCAATGGCTCCTGCTACCAACAAAAAAGCGCCGCCACTCCAGTCGCCCTCTACCGTATATGCAATGTTTTTTGTTTTGTCTTCGCCAACCGATTCGCCAAAATAAAATGCTTCATAGTTTTTGTTAACCGGCACCTTTAGTCCAAACGCCTCCATTACTTTTAAGGTAAGATCGATGTATGGGCGGCTTTTCAGATTGATTACTTTGATGGTAACATCTGTAGCGCCCGCTGCGGCGTAAGCCATCAGCAAGCCGGTAAGAAACTGCGAGCTGAGCGAACCATCGATCTCAATATCTTTTGGCTGCAATGGCCCCGTAAGCGTAATGGGAAGTTTGCCCTGGTTGGAGCGAACGGTTACGCCTAACCGCGGCAATACTTCATCAAAAAAATCCATCGGTCTTGTCAGCAAGCTTCCTTCGCCATTAATGGTAACAGGCGTTTTGTGCAAGGCTATCAGCGGCGCAAACATGCGAATGCCCAGCCCACTTTCACCGCAGTTAACAGCAGCGGGTGTAGCATCGGTAGCACTGTTTACCAGTATTTGTTCGGTGGAAATGTGTTTTACAGCAGCACCCAATGCCTGTATTACTCCCAATGCGGCTTTATCGTCGTTTGAATGCCCCGGATTTAAAATGCTTGTTTCGCCTTTGCTGATGAGTGCTGCGGCGCAGGCACGTTGCATGGAGCTTTTAGAGGCGGGAGCTTGTGCAGCTCCGAGAAGAGAGCCTGGATGTATGGTAGCAAACATAGTTATATTGCAGTTATTATTTTATCTAATTGCGTTAACGGGATCGGTTCAATCACTCCTTTGCCTATCCTGTCCAGCAATACATAATTCATTTCTTTCCTCACTCTTTTCTTATCCATTTTCAAAACCTCCAATACCTTTTGCTTGTCAAATTCGGCATAGGTGGGAAGCCCGTACTGTTCCAATACAGCAATCACTTTTTCTGCGTCTTTAAATCCACGCAGTTGGGCAGAGATATTCGAAGCGTAGGTCATGCCTATCGAAATGGCCTGCCCGTGAGAAAGTTCGTACTGATTTTCGAGCGCGTGACCGAGTGTATGACCAAAATTCAGCAGCTTCCTGTCGCCTTTTTCAAACTCATCTTTCTGCACCACCTTTATTTTGATCAAAGCATTCCGCCGTATGAGCGAAGCCATTTTTGTTTTGTTGGAGCGATAACTTTTTACAGCATTTTGCTGCAGTTCGGCAAACATCGCAGCATCTTTAATGCAGGCGTGCTTGATGATTTCTGCAAAACCATTTTCCCACTCACTGTCGGGCAGCGACGCAAGCAGCTTCAGATCATGAAGGATAAAGGAGGGCTGCCTGATGATGCCAACCATATTTTTATACACGCCTACGTCTATGCCATTTTTTCCGCCGATGCTTGCATCAACCATTGCAAGCACCGATGTTGGTATAAAACCAAAATTGATACCACGCATGTAAACAGAAGCTACATACCCTGTAAGGTCGGTAATAACACCTCCGCCAATGCCTACCAGTGTTGTTTTCCGGTCTGCTTCCATTGCTATCATCTGCTCAATAATAGAATCTACCGTTGCCTGTATTTTAAACTCTTCTCCTGCTTTCAGCACAATCACGTTCCAGCCCTTGAATTTTGCAGGATGGCTGTTAAAAATATTTTCGTCGGTAATGAGGATGGCAGACTTGCTATCGACTATTTTTTTAAGCTGTGTAAAAGCCGAATCGAAATAATACTGAGTGGATGCTTTGCTGAAGGTATATGTTTCGGGGTTCAAAAGTTTATCGTTTATGGTTTGTTGTTTGGAGTTTGGGGTTTATCGTTTGAAGTTTGGGGTTTGACGTTTATTGTTTGACGTTTATTGTTTGTGGATTTGTAGACTATAAGGCTTACACCTTCTTCCCTATTCCTTACTCCCTACACCTCATACCTTCAACCTTCTGCCTTACACCCTACACCTTCCACCCTACGCCTTATCCCCTTCCCACCATTTTTTCAAACGCTGCCAATTCCTCTTCAAGCGTTTTGGTTTCATGATATTCCTCCTGCCGGTTAATATAGTCGGCAGATTTATCTACCGTGGAGGGGCTCACAGAGTAGGCGGTATAGCCATCGTCCCAACTGAAAGGTTCGTTCAAAAGCCGGTTGTCGTTCAGCCATTCGGCGGTATCTGCCTTTAACTGTTTCACCAGTTCATGCACGCTTTGTACGGGCATCAGCTTTAGCAGGCAATGCATATGATCGTCGTAGCCATTTACAGCAATCAACTGTATACCCCTGGCGGAAGCATGCTGCTTCGCGTAAGGGAACAGTACTTTCCTCACAATACGACTCAGCAACTTCTGCCTCTCCGCGGTGGTCCATATAGCATGTATATAAACGTAGGTATGGTTGGCCTCCTGCATCTTGCTACAAACTCCCAGATTAGGAGTTCATGATCTTGTTCTGGTGATTAATGGATTCCATGTGTATGGCATCGAAATATTTGGTGATGAACTCTTTGCTCAAACCTATTTTTTCTCCTTTTACAAATGCTCTTTCCAGTATTTCGTTCCACCGGCTGGTTTGCAGGATGGTAATGTCATTTTCTTTTTTATACTGCCCTATTTTTTCAGCCAGTTTCATACGCTGACTGAGTATCTGCATCATTTCATCATCGAGGTGATTGATTTGCTGACGCAGTTTTTCCAGCGCTGCATGGTATGCTTCGGAGTTAACGTCTTCTTTTCTCCAAACGATGGCGTCGAGCATTTCAGCCAGTTTTTCAGGGGTAACCTGTTGTTTGGCATCGCTCCATGCATTGTCGGGATCAATATGGCTTTCAATCATCAATCCGTCGAAGTCAAGATCGATCGCTTTTTGTGCAACGTCCATCAATATGTCTCTGCGGCCACAGATATGCGAAGGATCATTGATCATGATCATCTCGGGATTGCGGCGTTTCATTTCAATGGCAAGGTGCCACATGGGCGCGTTGCGGTATTCGGTGTTGCCGTATGCGCTGAATCCACGATGTATCAACCCGATTTTTTGAATGCCGGCTTTGGCTACTCTTTCAACAGCACCGGTCCATAATTCAAGATCGGGGTTAATAGGATTTTTGATGAGCACGGGCACATCGGCGCCGCGCAAAGCATCGGCTACTTCCTGCACGCTGAAGGGGTTAACGGTAGTGCGGGCACCTATCCAAAGCATGTCTACTTCAAAATGCAAAGCGTCTTCTACCTGCTTGCCGGTTGCTACTTCCACTGTGGTGGGTAATCCTGTTAGTTTTTTGGCCTGCTGCAACCAGGGCAACCCTTTTGCGCCAATCCCTTCAAAGCTTCCGGGACGGGTACGGGGTTTCCAGATGCCTGCTCTCAGCATGTCTACCTTTCCAGTTTTAGCCAGGCGTTGCGCTGTTTCCAACACCTGTGTTTCGGTTTCTGCGCTGCAGGGGCCGGAAATGATCAATGGTTTTTTGGTCAGCTTTTCAAGCACCACAGCTTTCATATTGTTATCAACCGCTTGCATATGTTTGTTTTATTTAAGTGTGTATAAATGTTAGTGTTTATGGTTTATCACAAACGTTGACTAAAACGCTGGTGAATATTTAAAACTTTGGTAATCGCCTCACCCCGCCCCTCTCCTCGCGGAGAGGGAAATAACCTTACCTGCGACTATCGGCATCGTTCATGCGAATGCTTCTGCCTTTGTATTTTTTACCGTCGATAGAACGGATCATTTGGCCGGCGGCTTTCTTGTCTATTTCTATCCAACTGTTCATTTCCTTCATGTCTATCCTGCCCAACACGTCTTTTTTAAGATCGCTCATATCGAGAATGAACTGTAAAAAACTCGCTTTGTAAAAACCGTCTTTGGTTCCAAGATTTACGAATAAGCGGGCATAATCGCCGCCACCGTTCCTTCCACCATATTCGCGTCTTCCGTCTGTTCTGCGCCCTGCATCGCGGCGGTTACCATATTCGGAACGGCTATCGCGGCTGTTGAATTCGCGCGACCTTTCTCTTACATTCAGGTCTTCGGCATTCTCATAATATTTTAAGAATCGTGTAAACTCCTGCGCTGCCAGCCTTTTCAGTATCTCTTCTTTGCTGATGTCGGCAAACTTTTCTTCCAGCATAGGCACATAGGGTTCGTAGCTCGTATCGTCTATATCCAGTTGCAGCAAGGTATCCATAAAATGGTAGAACTGCTTGCGGCAAACATCCTTACCCGCGGGTATTTCCAGCTTATGAAACGGCACCTGCACAATGCGTTCAATCTGCCTGATCTTGCCTATCTCACGGCTATGCACAATCGACATACAGATGCCTGTATTTCCTGCTCTGCCGGTACGTCCGCTGCGATGCGTATATACTTCCACGTCGTCGGGCAATTCGTAATTGATTACGTGTGTGATGCCTTGCACGTCAATTCCTCTTGCAGCCACATCGGTTGCTATCAGCAATTGCAAAGTTTTTTCCCTGAATTCGCCCATCACTTTATCGCGCTGCTGCTGGGTAAGATCGCCGTGCAGCGCATCGATGTCGTATCCTTCTCTTGTGAGCTTTTCGGCTATGTTCTGCGCATCAGCCTTGGTACGGGTAAATATAATGCCGTAAATGCCCGGATTAAAGTCTATCAGGCGTTTGAGGGCTTCGTACCGGTGCTGCGCGTTGGTTACATAATACTGGTGATCGATGTTTTTATTGGCAGTATTTACTTTGCCTACGGTTACTTCTACCGGCTGCTGCATATACTTTTTGCTTACACGCTTTATCTCAGGCGGCATAGTAGCACTGAACAGCCAGGTGCTTTCGCGGTTGGGGGTATTCTGCAATATAAATTCAATATCGTCCTGGAAACCCATGTTCAGCATTTCGTCTGCTTCGTCCAGCACCACGTATTTTATTTGTTCAAGATTGATCGCTTTGCGTTCAATCAGATCAATTAATCTTCCCGGTGTGGCTACCACAATCTGCACGCCCCTTTTCAGGTCGCGGATCTGTGCGCCAATGGATGCGCCGCCATATACAGCTACCACGTGCATGCCCGGAAGAAATTTTTTGAACAGTTCCACTTCGTTCACAATCTGCAAACACAACTCTCGTGTAGGGCAAACCACCAGGGCCTGCGGAAATTTGTCTTTTGCATCAATGAGGTGAAGCAGCGGAAGTCCAAAAGCTGCTGTTTTGCCCGTGCCAGTCTGTGCCAAACCCACCAGGTCTTTGGTGCCGCTTAATAAAACAGGAATCGCCTTTTCCTGTATGGGTGTTGGCTGTTTAAATCCCAAAGCATCGGTAGCCTGTACCAATCTCTCGTCTAAACCCAACCCTTCAAATGTCATCATATAATAAAAAAAATTTTCGCAAAGATAGTTAAGTTAAGGGAAAAGGTGTAAGGTATGGGGCATAA
>JBQCGX010000155.1:0-23621 GCA_051955255.1 Agriterribacter sp.
AAGTGGCTTTTAACAAAGGCATGTATGTAATTCCCATCCTGCACAAGATGGAGATCATGGATATTTCTGTAAAAAAATTACAGATAGATCGGATGGAGAATGACGGCCTGATTTGCAAAGACAATATCCGCGCCGATATTAAAGTAGCATTTTTTGTTAGGGTAAATAAAAATGTAGATGATGTATTAAACGTTGCACAGATCATCGGCACCGATAGGGCAAGCGATGTGGATACGTTGCGCAATCTTTTTGAAGCCAAATTTTCGGAGGCATTGAAAACAGTAGGTAAAAAATTTGATTTTATTGAATTGTACGAAGCGCGCCGCGAATTCAGAACAGAGATATTGGATATTATAGGCACGGATTTGAACGGCTATATATTGGATGATTGCGCTATCGACTATCTCGAACAAACTGAAATAAGCTTTCTGAGTCCTCAAAACATCCTCGATTCGCAGGGCATCAAAAAAATTACAGAGCTTACTGCAGAACAAAATATCAAAGCCAATTTGATCAAGCGCGAAGAAGAGAAAGTGATCAAGAAACAGAACGTGGAAGCGCGCGAAGCCATTCTTGAACTGGAGCGCCAGATGGCAGAAAAAGAAGAGAAACAGAAAAGGGAAATTGACAATATCAGGTCGCGCGAAAATGCAGAGATCATTAAAGTGCGCGAAGAAGAAAGACTGAAAGCGCAATCGGTAAGGATTAAAACAGATGAAGCGCTGGCAGTGCAGGAAGAGAACAAGCTGCGCCAGATCATCATTGCCGAAAAAAATAAAATAAGAACCGATGCGGTAGAGACCGAACGTGTAGAAAAAGATCGTGCGTTGGAAGCAACAGAGCGCGAGAAAATTGTAACACTTGCTCAAATTGAAAAAGAGAAAACGATTGAGGTAGAACGTAAAAACATACAGGACGTTATTAAAGAAAGAGTAAAGCTTGAGAAAGGTGTTGTAGAAGAACAGCAGGGTGTAAAAGACCTGGAAGCATTCAGGGCCGTGGAGCGTGAAAAAACAGTGGGCATTACACAAGCCAGCCGCCAAGCAGAAGAAAAATTGATTTATACCGTAAAAGCTGCCGAGGCCGAGAAAAAAGCTGCAGAAGAAAAAGCAAGACAATTGATCATAGATGCAGAAGCTAAGAAAGAAGCTGCCGTAAAACAAGCCGAGGCTCGTAAAATACTGGCAGAAGCGCAGGCTCGCGAAGAAGCTACGCTTGGATTGTCGGAAGCAGAAGTAATGATGGCAAAAGCAGAAGCTGCCGAAAGACAGGGTACAGTAGACGCAACCGTTATTGAAAAGATTGCTGAAGCCAAACGCAAGGAAGGATTAACGCAGGCTGAAGTAACGAAAGAGAAAGCCCTGGCAGAAGCCGCCGGCATTGAAGAGAAAGCCGAAGCAATGAAAAAGCTGGACGCGGTTGGTAAAGACCACGAAGAGTTTAAATTGTTATTGCAAAAAGAAAAAGACATTGCGCTGGCACAGATACACATTCAGAAAGACATTGCCGATGCACAGGCAGATGTGCTGGCAGAAGCATTGAAATCGGCCAATATTGATATTGTAGGTGGTGAAACCATGTTCTTCCAGAACATCATTAACCAGATTTCCAACGCGAAGGGCTTTGACCGCCTGATCAACGAAAGTGAAAATGCATCGCAGATAAAAACAGCTTTGATCGGCGATGGCTCCAACAGCGGCGATTTGCTGCAACGCATCAGGGAGTTTGCCGATAAGTACAATGTATCTACCAACGATATTAAGAACCTGACCATTTCGAGCCTTATCTTAAAAATGCAGCAAAAAAGTGATGAAGGCGATCGCTCTTCCTTGCTAAGCCTGGCTAACATTGCCAACAGTCTTGGTCTTTCCAATAAAAAATTGGGATAACTGTTATGGGCAGGTCACGTTCCCGTTGCCTGCCCGTTTTTTGCCACTCAAAGTGGTGTGCGTGCAGCCCATGCGGCACTATTTTTTATTCATTTAAACAATCGCTCAGGCTATGGCTTTATTAAAGGAAATACATTGGGTATTGTTCGCTGTTGTATTAACAGTAAAAGGCAGCATATTGCACGCGCAGGAATTTGATAGATCGAAACTGGATGCCTACTTCAGCGCGCTCGAAGAAAATCATAAATTCATGGGCAGCATTGCGGCTGCCAAAGATGGGAAAATCGTTTATCAACGGGCGTTAGGTTATGCCGACATTGCATTGAGCAAAAAAGCAGATACCCATACAAAATACCGCATCGGTTCTATCAGCAAAACGTTTACTGCAACGCTTGTTATGAAAGCGGTGGAAACGGGGCGACTTGAGCTTAGCCAAACCATCAGCAAATGGTTTCCCTCTGTTAAAAATGCAGATGAAATTACTATACAGCAGTTGCTCAATCATAGCAGCGGCATACACAATTTTACGAATAACGCCGACTATATGACGTGGAATACACAGCCCAAGTCGGAGGCGGAAATGCTGGAACTGATAGCGAAAGGTGGAAGTGATTTTGAACAGGGAACTAAATCTGCCTACAGCAACTCTAACTATGTGTTGCTCACCTTCATCCTGGAAAAAACTTTTAAAAAGCTTTTTGGTGAAATACTGAAAACACAAATCATCCAGCCACTGGCGCTCAACAATACTTATGTGGGCAGCAAGATCAATGTAAACAATAACGAAGCAAGATCCTATCAATGGGAGGGAAGCTGGAAACCTGAAAAAGAAACAGACTTGTCAATTCCTTTGGGTGCCGGATCAATTGTTTCTACGCCCGCCGATCTCGTTCTCTTTGCAAGTGCGCTCTTCAATGGCAAAATTATCAAAACCGAAAACGTTGAAAAGATGAAAACGATAACCAACGGCTACGGGCTTGGACTGGTTTCGTTTCCGTTTTACGACAAAACCTGCTATGGGCATACCGGTGGAATCGATGGGTTCCGCTCCGTTCTTTCTTATATCTACGATGGTAACACAGTGTATGCGCTAACGGTAAACGGTGTGAATATTAACCCCAACGATATTTCCATTGCGGTGTTAAGCGCGCTTTACAATAAGCCGTATAACATACCGGCATATAAAACCTATGCTGTGAATGAAAAGGAGCTTGAGCAATATGTTGGCGTATATGCTTCTGATCAGGTTCCATTAAAAATTTCAATTACTAAAAACGGCGCTGTGCTTAGCGGGCAGGTGACTGGTCAGCCCCCGTTTCCACTCGAAGCAACAGATAAGCATACTTTTAAATTTGAAGAAGCAGGAGTAGAGATGATATTCGACCCGCAAAATAAAACGATGCTGCTAAAGCAGGGCGGCGGGCAATTTAATTTCAAAAAAGAACAGTAGCCGGTCAGCACGGTGGGTTAGGTAAACGAATCAATTATGGCAAACGACGCACAACATAACAATATACTGGATGCCGGTACATACGAAATTATTCGAAATCGCCTGCAGGAGCAGCGTTTAGACCTGGCTCAACGCCTGGCAAAACTGAACGCGGCGCGAAAAGAAATTTTCAATTCGTCGGGGTTCCGGTTAATTGCCAACCAGCGCATCACTACCGTAAACAACGGCGTGGCGCGAGGCATCATGGCATTTGGCGACCTTACCATATTTGCCTACAATGTTCATTTTGGTTTGCGCGAAGATATTAAGCTGAGCGATGTGTTCAGCATTTATAAATTCACGAATAACCATTTTGAGCCGCAACCCCTTACCCTTATTGAAGACGCTAATTTTGTAACCGATTTCACCAATCTCTATAAATATTACCGCGACTCTATTTTTGCCAAGTTCACTAAAACGGAAAATTATTTATACATGATTTTCCAAACCAGTAAAAGCCCCGACGACAGGAAGGCTTTTAAATGGCTGGTTAAAAATAATGAGCTGCATTATGTAGACGACAGGAGTATCCATGAAGTTAGAAAAGCTTCTCAGCATGATTTTCAGTGGATCAAAACCGACCTGAGCAACCGGCGTCTCGGCATGCATCCCCATATCTCCATACTCGACAAAGTTTTTATTGAAGCACTGAACGGCGACATTACTTTCAAGGTTGAAAACAATACCGATAGTGGCAAGGGTATTTATGCTGAACCGGTGCTGAACAAAGATCAGCAACTGGATGATGCAGAATATTATTATGCCGATTTAGGCAACCTCATCGCTATTAAAATAAAACCCTACCAGGAAGGATTTCGGACATTCATTTTCAATGTTCGAACCAAGCAGGTGGTTCCCATTGCTATGCTGCTCGACGCAGGCATATTGTTGCCCGATAACCAGGGCGTTGTTTTCCCGAACGGCTATTACCTGCAAAACGGCGAATACAAAATATTTGAATCTGCCATACACGAGCTTGAATTCATAAGGAGCATAGCATCGCCCAACGGTGAAGATTTTTTATATGTTTTTTACCAACGAACCAGCAACACCTATGTATTGATGTCGTACAACATGATTGCACAGCAGGTAGAAACGCCAATTGTGTGCAATGGATTTACAGCGTTTGGCGATGGCACCCTGATTTATTTCCGGTCGGAGAATGAAGCCGTTCGGCACCACCAGGTGCAGATATGGCAAACTCCCTATACTGCCGTGCTGAAGGAGAATGCTGCAATGGCAGACAATGTGCTGTATAAAATAGGAAACAAGGACATTGTAAGCGCCATGAGCGAAAGCCAGGAAGTGATTCAGTTGCTGTTGAAAGAAGATACGTATGAAGGGCTGTATGAAGACATCCATAAAAGAACAAGCGATATCATCGATTCTTATTTCTGGATAAAGGATGCTGCCACTTTCGATGTTGCCGCCCCGCTTTCGCAAATAAAAGATATTGCCAATACCGCTATCGACGAATTTGCTAAAGTGCAGGCCCAGCGCCAGCATGCCCGTGATGTATTAGCGGCTATGCAAAAGCGTGTGGAAAGCCTGGTGATAGACATAAAAAATGCATCTATCACTTCGCTCGACCAACTCGTTCAACTGCTGGCAGCTACCAGGAACATGCAGGGGGCGGTGATTGATCTGCTGAACGTAAAATATGTAGATGCGCAGGCGGTAAACCGCCTGAAAGAAACATTGCAACAATACAATGGTTCACTGTCGCAGGACACCATACAGTTCCTGCTGCGCGATGAAGCACTGGCGCCTTATGAAATAAAAGTAGCACATCAAAAGCAGGCTATAGCCGGCATAGCCAAGGTAATAGATGCGCAACCCATTGAAGAGGCAGTGAAAGGTATTGCGGCGGAACTGGAAATGCTGATTGATATTTTAAACAGCTTAAAGATTGACGACACTACACAAACCACGCGGATTGTTGAAAAGATATCATTGATATTCGCTTCGTTGAACGAGGTAAAGGCCGACCTGGTGCGCACCACCACTGCACTTAAAACCAAAGAGTCGGCAGGAGAATTTCATGCACAACTGACATTGCTGGATCAGAGCATTGTTAATTTCCTCGATCTTTCTGATTCACCCGAAAAATGCGAAGACTATTTTACAAAGATCAGCATACAGATAGAAGAACTGGAAAGCAAGTTCGCCGACTTTGAAGCATTTGTGTTGAAGATTGCTGACAAGCGCGATGAGGTAATAAAAGCCTTCAATGGAAAGAAAGAACTGTTGATTGCACAGATCAACAAACGCACGGCAGCGTTGGAGCAGATAGGCATTAGAGTATTGAAAAATATAGAGAACAAAGCGCAGGCGTTCAACAACAAAGAAAGTATTTATGCTTTTTTCTCTACCGACCTCATGATCGACAAGGTGCGCAGCCTGGTGGAAGATCTCCGCAAATTGGGAGACGTTGCCAAAGCGGAAAACCTGGAAAACCTGGTGAAGGTAGCGCAGGAAAATGCTTTGCGCAGCCTGAAAGATAAAACCGATTTGTTTGTTGACGGGCAGAACATCATTGCGCTGGGCGGGTATAAGTTCGTGGTGAATAAGCAGGTGCTCAACCTTACCATTGTGCGCAGGAACGAGCAATTGTTTTACCACCTGATAGGTACCAGTTTTTACAAACAGGTAACGGCAGAAACCTTGTACCAGTATCGTACAATATGGGAGCAGGAACTGATTTCTGAAAATGCTGCGGTATACCGTTCCGAATATCTCGCTTATCAAACCTTCCTTGAAAGTAATGTGCATGGATCGAACTGGAATTACGAAACCTTCATCAACGATAAAACAGAGCGCGATTATGCGGCGGCTTACCTGAAAGGGGTGCATAATGCCGACGCCATGATAATATACCAGGGGCTGAAAAAATTGCAGGAAGGTTTGGGCATATTGCAATATGCTCCGGCAGTAAGAGTAGCAACACAGCTATTCTGGTTTCAGCTCGATGAAAAGGTGAGCAATAAGTTGCAGCAGCTTATTACGGCAGCGCATGCCATACAGGAAAGTTTTCCTCAAAGCCGGCAGTTTGCTTTTATTGAAAAAGAAATTGCCACACAGTTTCGCCAGGCGGCCATTGCTTACGAGCCTGTGCCTGCGGAGGAGGTTGCTGCTTACCTCTACAACGAGTTTGCTGTTACCAAAAACTTTACCTGCAGCCAGCAGGCCCTTAAGCTGAAAAAAAGTTTTAAAGCATTCTTGCAGTCAAAAAAACGCACCGATTTATTTGAACAGGAAGTTACCAATGCCCGACTGAGTATTACGGAACGTTTTTACATAGTGCAGGGTTGGCTGCAGGCCTTTGTGCAGGCGCAACCGGCAGAAGGTGTTAATCAGTATATTGATGAAGCGGTTTGTCTTTTATTGTTCAAAGATCATCCGTACAAAGAGCGCGCTGCCTCCGACGTGCTTCAGCTTGAAGGACTGAAGGGAACCCACCCGGTTATCGGCGATGCAAAGTATATGCTCGATTTCCATCAGTACATGCAAAAGATGCAGCAATACTACCGGGATATAGTACCTGCATTTACTGCATTTAATCAATTAAAAGAGCAATTGGTGCGCACCTACAGGCAGCAATTGAAAATTGGCGAATTTGAGCCTAAAGTATTGAGTTCGTTTGTACGCAACAGGCTCATCAACGAAATCTATTTCCCCTTGATAGGCGCCAACCTTGCCAAACAGATCGGAGCTGCGGGCGACGATAAGCGTACGGCAAGAATGGGCATGTTGCTGCTGGTATCGCCGCCGGGCTATGGTAAAACCACGCTGATGGAATACCTGGCAAAAACAATGGGACTGCATTTTGTAAAAATCAACGGACCTACTATTGGGCATAGCATTACTTCTATTGATCCTATAGAAGCAACCACATCGGGCGCGCGGGAAGAGCTGAAAAAAATAAACCTTGCTTTTGAAATGGCAGACAATGTAATGCTGTATATAGATGACATACAGCACTGCAGCCCGGAGTTCCTGCAAAAATTTATTTCGCTTGCCGACGGGCAGCGTAAAATGGATGGCATATTTGAAGGCGAAAGCAAAACCTACGATCTGCGCGGCAAACGTTTTTGTGTAATAATGGCCGGCAACCCTTATACCGAAAGCGGAGAGCAGTTTAAAATTCCCGACATGCTGGCAAATCGTGCAGATGTATACAACCTGGGCGATGTAATTGGCAGTTCAGATTATTTGTTCAACCTGAGCTTAATTGAAAATGCCGTAGCCGAAAACCGTTATCTGCAACGCATTGCCAGTCGCAGCTTCGATGACCTTTACAAGCTGATTGGTTATATAGAAAACAACAGCGACCTGCTGCCTGAACTGGAAGGAAATTATAACCAACAGGAAATAGAAGACGGGACAGCTGTAATGAAAAACATATTGCGCATACGCGATACGGTTATTAAAGTAAATCAGCAATACATTGCCAGTGCCGCCATGAAGGATGCATATCGCACAGAGCCGCCTTTCAAATTGCAGGGGTCTTACCGCAATATGAACAAACTGGCTGGCAAAGTAGTGCCATTGATGAATACAGGGGAGATCAATACACTTCTTCTTTCTCACTACGAAGGAGAGTCTCAAACCTTAACTTCCGATGCAGAAGCCAACCTGTTAAAACTCAAAGAGATTGCTGGTGTGCTTACTCCGGAAGAGCTGAAACGTTGGTCGGATATCAAAGAGATATTCAGGAAGAATAATAAATTCAGTGGTTTGGAAACAAATGATACCTCCGGGCAGATGCTGATGCAGCTAAGCTCGTTTAACGAACACCTCGAAGCAATTGCAAAAGCGATGAGGAAATAGCGGTCAGCTATCAGCCGTCAGCTATGAGGTGTAGAAGGTGTGTAAGGTTTCCAACTTTCTAAAAGTTGGAAACCTTATTCTTCAACTGAACGCTGATTGCTCCCCCCGATTTTTCCCCAAACAAAAACTATCACACCGGCTTCGTTATATTTGTTCCTTATCTTTAATAATATTGCTCTTTAATATTGTTGCGTATGGAAAAATTAACTGCGGAATATTTGCTAATCGTTTTGTGCAGTGTTGTTATCCTTTCGTATTTCTTTTCTATCATCAGCCGGTTCATCAGGGTGCCCTCTGTATTGCTGCTGCTGTTCTGCGGTATTTTTATCAGGTGGTTTTCCGATTTGAATGGCGTGCATTACGGCGTTCCGCCTAAAATAGTGGAACTGCTGGGTGTAACCGGTCTTATTATGATAGTGCTGGAAGCCGGACTCGATTTAAAGCTTGGTCGCGATAAACTAAAGCTGATACGCGATTCGTTTTTTTCGGCCCTGGTAATATTTGTAGTGTCAGCCGGCATAATTACTGCCATACTATTTTACTGGCTGCAGGAAGATGTGATCAACTGCCTGGTATACGCCATCCCCTTGTCTATTATCAGCAGCTCCATCGTTATTCCCAGCATTCATTCCCTTACTCCTTCTAAAAAAGAGTTCCTCGTATATGAGGCTTCCTTCTCCGATATTCTTGGTATCCTCTTATTTAATTATTTTACGGTAGAAGAAGTGCTTACCGGCAAGTCCGTTCTTTTGTTTGGAGGTAACATACTCATTTCGGTAGTGTTGTCGCTTGTGTTGTCTTTCCTGCTTTTTCTCATCATGGCCAAAACCAGGCTTAATATCAAGTTCTTTCTTATATTCTCATTGCTCGTTCTTATATACACTTCCGGCAAAATATTGCACCTGCCTTCGCTCATTACCATTATTCTTTTTGGTTTGATGATCAATAACTGGGAACTGATACGGGTGAAATGGATTCAGCGCCTTTTCCCCATTGCGCAGGTAGAGCCCATACGCGAACTGCTGCATTCCATTACTGCCGAATCGTCTTTCTTAATAAGGACTTTCTTTTTTATTTTGTTTGGCTACTCCATACAACTCAGTTTTATTTACGAAGCCGAAGTGTGGCAGGTGGGCGGCATGGTAGTGGCAACTTTGTTTATAATACGGCTTTTATACCTCCGGTTTTTTTTGCACACCAATGTTTTTCCCGAGTCATTTTTTCTTCCCCGCGGGCTTATTACCATTGTACTGTTTTATAAAATTCCCGAAAAAATGCGACTGAGCGCTTTTAACGAAGGCATCCTGTTTTTTGTAATACTCACAACCAGCATTATTATGGCCGCCGGTATGATCTTTTATAAAAAGAAACCAGAGCAGCTTCTGGAAGAAGGCGCTTTTGCAGAGCGCAACGACATTTTGTAATGGTACCAGCTATTCATTCGTTGCTTTCAGGCAACGTTTACAATGTTCCGAGTTCTGACCGGTTTTATATAAAATGATTGCGCTGCGTCTAAGAAATATCCGGGTTTTCCCGGATGTTTCTTGGAGGGATTAGATATTTTTCTATGATTCTATAGAAAAACTTTTGCATTCAGTTTGGAAAACTCTATTTTAGTCTACAAAAAAGTATAGAATTTTTGGGTTAGTGGGAACAATGAAACTAACAGCCTTTATGACCCGGTTATCAGCATTTTTGTTTGTATTGACGTTATCTGCTTGCGGACCCAAATTAAGAGATTATCATCCTGAGCATTTTAGAAGATTTTTTATAGCGGCCGATTCAGCGAATTTAGCTTTGGGATACCCGGCTGCACTTGACTCATTAGACTTTCTTATTCATCGTTATCCTACCGGGACGCTTGATAGAGCAAGATATTATGGTTTTAAATCAACTTATTATTGCCACACAGCGAATTTTCAAAAAGCACTTATCTACCTTGACAGCCTTGACGCGACTCTCAAAGGCAGGGCAGACGAACCCAAATTCAAATTTGTCCAATGGACATATTTAACCAATAAGGCGATTTGCTACAGGGCTTATAAAAATTATGATGCCGCTATTAAGTTGCTTTCGGAGGCTAAGGTGCGCTACCCGTTATCGATGTGTTCAGGATTGTGGGTCGATTCGTGGATAGCCGATATGGTTTATGACAAGGGGCGTTATCGTTTGGCGATCGATTACTATAAGCGTTTGTTTGAGCAGGAAAAATCTTGCCCTGCCACCAAAAAGACAATATTCCAGAACGGCCAGCGATACCTGGATAATATCGGACTTTGTTATACGGAAATCGGCATGCCCGACAGTGCTATGTTTTATTATAATGCTACACTGAACTATTTAAAAGACTTTGAAGAGGCTATTCCTGCAGAAAGAAATTACATAGAGCTCGCCAGAGCGGTTGTATATGGCAATATTGGAAGGGTGAAGGCGGCGCAGAAAGATTTTGAAACAGCGGAAACGCTTAGCCTTGCCAGTATTAAAGGAACGGCGAAAGAAGACCTCATATTTACGCTTACCACGAAGCTTCAACTGGCTAACTATTATGTTGCATGGGATAAGTTAGATCGGGCTGAGAAATTATTGCACGAAATCGATTCCACCTTTAACGCAAATGATAATAAAATTGCAGCCGAGAAAAGAATGGAATGGAACCTGGCAATGCGAAAATTATGGCGGAAAAAGGGAAATTCATCAAACGCTTATTTTTATGGCGACCAATACCTTCGCATCAGCGATTCCCTGGCTCTTGTTGCGGCAAATAATGTTTCGCGGGATTTTGGAAAAGAGCTTGAAGCGATGGAGCAGCGGTCGATCAATGAATCGCTGACGCTGGTAAACAAACAAAAATCATTTCAACTGGCTATAGCCGTATTGGCTTCGGCACTGGCTGTAGTGATCATTTTATTTGTAATGCAGAATTTACGTCGTTCTTCGAAACATGTAAAAGAGCTTGAAAAGATGAACGTTAAAGTTCAGGAGAAAAACGACGACCTGATGGAGGCATATAAGTCGCTGGAAGAAAGTCATGCCGAAAATAACAGGATGACTCGAATGGTAGCACACGACCTAAAAAATCCTATTGGTGGCATCAGGACCCTGGTATATTCACTGATGTCGAAAAAGCAACCGGAAGAATTGCAGAAAATACTGGAGCTGGTGTACTCTACCTGCACAAACTCCATTAATACCATCAACGATCTGTTGACAGACAAGGGTAGCTTTGCGGCGGTAAAACAGGAGATGGTGGATTTGCGGCGTTTGATGGAATATTGTGTGGATCTGCTCCGCACCAAATCGGACGAAAAAAAGCAGGAACTGCATATTGAGAGTGCAGAAAATATTCACATTAAAGCCAACCGGGAAAAAATGTGGAGGGTAATGAGCAATTTAATAAGCAACGCCATCAAGTTCAGTCCCGAACATAGTACAATCGACATTATGCTGGCGCGAAGGGGCAGAGCTGCATTGCTGACCGTTAAAGACAGGGGTATTGGTATTCCAGAGCACCTGCATGATAAGATATTTGCCAGTGCTCCTGAAGCATCAAGAACAGGTACGAGCGGCGAGGAATCTCACGGGCTGGGATTGTCGATATCTAAACAGATTGTGACCGAGCATAACGGCAAAATATGGTTTGAAAGCGAGGAGCGTAAAGGGTCTACTTTTTATGTAGAGTTACCGTTGAGTTAGCTATCAGCTTTCAGCGATCAGCCATCGGCAATGACTTCATCTCCCTGCGTGCTCCCTTGTAACCTGTACCCGGTTCGCTTATGCAGGATAATATTTACTCAGCCACATTATTATTTTTTGAAAAAGATCCGGAGCTATAGCCGGGCGCAGCTCATGTTTTTCGCCCGGGTATAATTCAAGGGCGGAGGGAACGCCAAGTTCCTGAAGGCGGGCATATAATTTTTCGGATTGCTGCACCGGAACCAGTTCGTCGGCAGTGCCATGGAAAATAAGCGTAGGCACGCCCGTTAGCTTTGTGAGCCGGAAGTACGGGCTTGCCTGTTTTACAAGTCCTGATGCAGTATCGGCCGTTGCCAAAAAATCTTCGATAATACGATTGCTTTCCGATCCGGGGCTGCGCACCGTTTTGTCCGAAAGGTCGGTAGGTCCAAAAATATCTACTACTGTTTTTACTCTTTTCGTGGTATCGTAACCGTAAGCATATAACAAGGCAAGGTGCGCTCCTGCGCTGGCGCCCATCAATGCAAGGTCATCAGGGCTGTAACGATACTCGGCAGCTTTAGTACGTATAAAATTCAGCGCTTTTTGCACATCTTCAATCTGGGCAGGAAAAATATTTTTATCATCTTTTACCAGCCTGTAATTAACAGATACCACCACATATTGCCTGTTGCCGGCCAACTCTTTTATTAATAGTTGCGGAAACTCGTTTTTATCGCCATACTTCCAACTGCCGCCGTGTATATACACAATTACTTTAGTGCTGTTGTTTCTTTGTTTAGGAAGATGAATGTCAAGCAGGTTGTCTTTGCCCGGTGCATCTCCGTACGATACATTCAGCAACGATTCATATTCGCCTTCATGTACCAGAGCAAAAGCAGGTGTAACGCCCGCAAAGCTGAACGGAGCAACTGAAAAATAAATGCAGCAACAGAGGGCTAGTAATTTTATTATTTTCATGACTATTCAGTTTTGTTGCTGTAATAATTTGTTGTTTGTCGTTTATTGTTTATCGCAAACCACAAACGTCAAACCATAAACGTCAAATCTTTCACCATCTCACTCAATCATCTTCAAATATCGTCCCATCCAGTAAGGCAGCAGCCAGAAAACAGGTTCTCTTTCTGAATTTATCTGCCCGTTAATGGCTGCCCAGGGATTTTTGTCCCAGCGAACAACGGCGCGTATACTGGCGGGTGGCAACTCACTTACCTGCAAGTCATCCAGCACGGGCGCATGCACCATTTGCACATCTTCGCGTTTGGTATGATCAACACCCCAATTTACAAGATCGAGGGGAGTATCCACCAAAAAGTCTATCGAAGCCTGTTGTTCCACTTTCTTTTTTCTCGAATAGCTGTAGAAAAAATTGACCAGCGGGCATTTATCCGCTGCGCGCTTTTCCATCCAGCTATCCATATGCTTTTCATAAAAGCTAAGCAGTTCGGGGTCTTTTTCGCAATGCAGCAAAATAGGGTAGAGGTATGCCTGCAAAATCACATCAAAATAAATAAACCAGGCGGGGTTCTGCTCCTGTATCTTCGACATATTCTCCAGGTAATGTTCTGTTTTAATCAAGCGCAGGTAATGTTGCTGGTATTGGTTGTTGCCCGTCATGTAATAGGCCAGCTTTAAAAACGTAAGCGCTTCCATACTGTTCTGGTAACGATCGGGGCGCCATTCAGGATCGCGGTTCAGTTTGTCGGGGCTCCATACGCTCCAGCGGGTATGCGTACCGTCAATGTCGATCATGTTGAAGTTGTTTTTGATAAGGTGATCGACCAGGCGCGCCACATGCGCCGCTACCACTGCTTTTTCATTTTTATCGGCAACCAGTTCATAATAAAAAAAGTATCCTATCATATGTCCGCACCATTCATCGCTGCTCGTGTCTCCCTTCCACAACCATTTACCGTCTTTCGATTTTCTCCAGCGTGTTTCAACCGGTTTAAACCGTGGTTCCTTTACCAGTTCCTCCGCCAGTGCTGCAGGCGAAAATTTCCTGTTGGCATCATGCACATTATCGCCCCATTCAACCGGCACAATGGTACGGGCAAAAAAGCCATCTGTACCGGTAATGGTTTGCAACAGTTTTAAAAACTCAAACGATTTTTTTGCTTTCACTTTAGCCTCTTCACTTTTTGTTACGGCATAGCGAAAGCTTTCCATTGCCAGGTAATTTCCACCAAATTCGCCATCGTTGTCGTCGTCCTCAGGTTCCCATCTGGTAAGGTCATATGGGTCGGGCAGCCTGCATTGCCCTACAATCCAGGGTGCCCGCACATGACGCTTCATTGTTACATCATGAAAAAATTCGGCTTTCTCTGCAAGCGTCATTCTTTTTTTGCGAATGGCGCTTACTCCCGCCGGTGTTGCTATCCAGGCGGTACCGTCCTTATCAAAATGAATGGCAGTTGCCTTGTCGTTCAGCAACCAGCGCCGGCTAAAGCGCAACGATCTTTTTCCATCGGCATGGTATCTTACAATGCCCACGTCGGTGCCAATCCACATTGAGCTGTCGGGCGCAGCCGCCAGACAGTTTACATAAATGGATGGAATGCCATTGGCAGGCTGTAAAAATTTCATTTTCTTTTCTCCTTCTATTACAGAAACGCCGCCCAGTCCGCCTATCCAGAGCTGCTGGTCGTAGTTATATGCCAGTCCTTTTAAATAGGCGCTCACCAGCAGGCTGGTGCTGTTATAATATTTTGTGGTATCGGGCATGCAGTGGTATAAACCTACATCACTGGTTACCCATACGCCTCCTTGCTTGTCGGAAATGGCTGCACGTACCGATCTTGCTACCGGGTAATTTTTTCTTTCAAAAATAGTATCCCTGCACAGCCATGCTCCTTTGGGACCAAAGGCATATACGCCTTCTTTTGAAAAGCATAATACAGATACAGGGCCTTCAGTGCCCTGCATTTTTTTCAATGTTCCATTATCCAGGTAAAAAACGCCGTTCCATGTTCCTATCCATACTTTACCCGTTGCGGGATGCGATTGAACTGTGTAAGCAGGACCGTCTTCATCACCTGCTATCACCTTGTTCCATTTTTTTGAATCTTTTTCTTTTTTAAAAATGCCGGCAGGTGTGGCAATCCATACAGCCTCGGTATGGGGATCGGATGCAATGCTTCTCACTTCGTTTTCGGCAGCAATGTTGCTTACCGGAAAGGGCTCGTGGTATTCCTGCCAGAAATAACCATCTGCAATGGAGGATGAAGCATAGGAAAGTTGTGCCGTTGCTGTTTTTTGAACGGCACAGCATACCAGTAAAAGCAATAGGTGGTATAAGCGCATGTTAGTATTGTTGACCCTTACAGAGAAATTTTACCTGCGCATATACTGTTTTCTTATTGGTACCACCACAGGTTTGCTAAAATGGATTGACGTTGTATTCCGGGACCAGTGTAGTATAGTTCAAGAAAAGCCCTGTTGACCCGGCTGTTGTAATACTCAATTTTTACGGGGTGATAGCCTGCTTTTAGGTATATCTCTCCTTCATAATTTATTTCGCGATCCAACTCCTCGAAAAGCATTTTGTTGTGTATGTGCAATCGCAAAATGTGATCGGCATGCCCATCAAAGCGGTAATACCCATCTGCCGGCACTTTTATATAACCGTTGTATACCGCGCCCCAGTATTGCGGCTGGTGAGGGATATGCGAGAGGTCGAGATCCTGGACGATGCCTTCTTTTTCAACCGAAAGGCTCTGAAATTTTACGCTGTCCTCATCTTTAATTTTAGGTGAGGTGAAATATTGGTAGCGCAGTCCGGGTTGTGGAGAAGACAGCGCAACTGCATCATGCATTTTTTCTTTTGTGAACTGGTAGGTATTGGTCCTGCTTTTACCTGTTTTATTGAACGCTGCTGTTTTTAATGTGGTGGTTTTGTTGATTGTGATGGCTTGCCGGAATACAGGAGAATTTTTAGTGGGTTCAGCACCGTTGAGTGTAAATCGTATTTCGGCATTGCCCGGCGTTGTCAGTAGCAATTGCAGGGTATCTGTAAAAATGCGTTGCCTGGTTTTTACAACAGGTGCAGCCGGTGTGGCTGCGGGTATTTTATTTTTCCTGCTTCCGGTTAAAGTAAACCGGTCGAATACCATCCCGTTTTCATCAATTGCCTGGAACTCCAGTTTGTTTTGATGGATGGCGATATAGCCAAAATGATGAATTGTTTTTACTTTATTGGTAAACCACGACCGGGTAGGGGCGGCATTTTCGAGGCTGCCTCCGGCTCCGCCCATGTTAAGATAAAGTACGCCGTTTTCCTGCACCGGTTTGTTTTCCATAATCGGCCAGGTTCTTTCGTAGGTATGTATATGTCCGTAAAAAACAATGTCCACTCCGTATTTTTCATATAGCGGTACCAGCGATTGCACTTCTTTGTCTCCACGTTCCGATGCTTCATAACGCGTATCGCCAAAATCATCATCGTCAGATGAATAAGGTGGATGATGATGTACCACAAACTTCCAGTATGCGTCCGATGCTGCAAGCGCCTGCTCCACTTTGTTGTATAATTCAGTTCCTTCTTCCTGGTACTGATCGGTATCTACCATAAAGAATTCCGCATTGCCATATTTAAAGCTGTAGAAATAAGGTTGAGGCACATACATGTACTGGTAATAGTAAGCAGCATCGTGCTCGTGGTTGCCGGCAATAGAAAAAATAGGAATGGTTTTCATGAAAAGGTTCGACTGTGCAAAAAATTCGTTTACCCAATCATCTTTCATATAGCCCAGGTCAACGAGGTCGCCCGCATGCACGGCAAAATTCGGTCTTTCTTTAAACGCCTGTGTGCTTACTCTTTTCCAGGCTTCAGGATCTTTCCAGTCGTTTTGAGAGTCGCTGAACACAGCAAATGCAAAAGCCGAGCTGTCTTTTACCGCCGTTTGAAAAGTATTGATGTCCGAAATCAGTGAATCGCCTTTCGCAAGGATGGATACAGCTCGGTAGAAGTAAACTGTTTCTGGCTGTAAGTTGGTTAATGTTGCATGGTGCATGGTTGTTTTACCGGGCACGCTCACCGTTGCGTCCCACACTGCTTTGCCACTGTTGGGTTTGGCTGCACCATATTGCACCAGCGTTGTGGCGGCTTCGGAAGTTTCCCAATGAATGCGGATGCTGTGTGGTGTGGCGTATTGAAGATAGGGAGGCACCACAAACGAGGACTGTGAAAAGGTGAAAGGTGAAAAGTGAAAGAGGAAGAGAAAAGTGAAAATATGTTTCATAAAAGCCTGGGAATTTAAAGGGACCTGACGGGAAGATAATCTTAATGCTGTAAACGATTGTAAAAAAGAAACCTGCAAGGTTGCTGAGTGCAGCAATCCTTACAGGTTTTTATAAGAAGATGAAAAAAATTACTGCAATATCCACATTTTGGAAGAAGGCAGATCTTTGCCTCCTAATGCAGATACCGCGGCGTCGTACTGTACTTTGTTGTTGCTCGATTCATCTAACGGGTATACATACCGCAAGGGGTATTCGTATGTAGAGAACGATGCCACAATTTTGTTTACAAAGGCAGGTTTGCCGGTTCTTTTGTAATCGGTATAAGCCTCTGTATGATTGGTTACCAGCAAAGACAGCCATTTCTGGATAGCGATCTTATCAAGGTCGGCAGCAGTACCATCAAGTTCTACTTCCGGTTTTGCATAATAATCGGCGAAATTATCTACTATCTTGTCTGATCCAATATGTGTGGCAGGTTTCGTTCCGTCCTCTATATCCCATCTTTCGAACGACAGTCTTATGCCATCTTCGTAGTAATCTTTAACAGTTCCTGTCGATATCCATCCTTTCTGGCGTGCTTCGGCCAGGAGGAACATCATTTCGCTCGACTCCATGATCACTCCTTTGAGGCGGGGATCTTTCGTGCTTGCGATCAACTGTGAAAATCCTGTAATGCGGCGATTGTCGTAAAAGCTGTTGGTACCGGGCAGGCTGGCAGAGCTTGCATACTGCGTTTGAACGTTGATGGGGTTTGGTGCTCCAAACCATTTGGCATCCAGTGTATACGGTACCGATATGATGTTGCCATCCAGATCTCTCCCCGAAGCTACTATTTCGGATGGGTCGTACAGCGAAGAAGGATAATAGGTAATGTTATAAGTATAACCGTTTATCTTGATGTCTTCGCTGGTTTCTGAAGGTTTGGCAGATATTGGAGAAAGTGCGGGGGCGAAGATCACGTACATGCGCGGATCATCCAACGCTACCATCTGGTCAATAAGATACTTGGATGGTTTTTGCTCGGTAAAATCGTTCCTGCTTCCAAAAGTTGTTTCCAGGTACCATGACTCACGGTCGCTTATACCCGAAAATTCAAGTCCAACGTTATCCGCTACAGTCGACATATAGTTGTTGCCCGAAGCAATGGCCTGCATGTCTCCGCTCAGGTCTCTCCCTGCTTTTTTGAATGCCTCGTAGGAGTGCACCATCAGCCTGAATTTGAGCGAATTGGCAAACTTTAACCATTTTGTCCTGTCGCCTTTGAACAGCACATCATGATCGGCAGGCAAACCTTTGCTATTAGGGTCCGATAAAATAGAGATCGCTTCATCGAGCAAACCGAATATGCTTTCGTATATTTCTTTCTGTGTATCAAACTTGGGAAACAGGTTGCCGGTTCTTCCCTGCATGGCTTCGCTGAAAGGAACGTCTCCATATTTCTCTGTGAGATAAGCGCCGATAACACTTTTTAAAATGTTGGCAGCGGCCACGTTCGCCATGTTGTTTTCATTTGTTGCCAACTCGGTAAGGGCTGTCAGCGTTCTCAACTGCTTTGTGTAAGCATTGTCGCCCTGGTAGTCCCAGCTTGCATCTCTGTTGGTATACAGGGTAGACGCCTGCGAGGCACCATTGTAACATTCCAGGAAATACAGCATGGCTTCTTCCTTCTGCTCATCAATTACCGCTTTGCCGTATTGGAAGGCCACATCTACAATAGCCGTAGTTAACTGATAGCGCGAGTAGGTGAAATAGTTAACATCGAACGACGTCTCTCTTTCGTCTAATCTCAGTTGATCTTTACTACAGGATACGCTGGCAAGTGTCAGCAATCCCAGTGTAATATATTTGAATGATTTCTTCGTCATAGTATTCGTTTTACAAGTTTTATTTGATTGACACTAAAAACTAACGCCAATTCTTATACCCATGGTACGGATAGGAGGTAACCCGAATTGTGAAACACCCATCCCTCTGATACCATCGTAGAAAGCAGTTTCAGGGTCTTCTTTCATTTTGTTTTTTGCCCAGAACATAACATTCTTGGCAAAGGCCGTGATGGCGATGTCCTGGCAACGAAGTTTCTGAGCAAGAGACCTGTTGAATGTATAGGTGAGGTTGATCTCTTTTATTTTGAATGAAGTAGCATCATGCGTTCTGAACTGGGCACCAGACCAAAGTTCCTGTCCTTCCATGTTGTATGGATTTACAAAGATGGTTTTGGTAGGGTCAGCACCGTTTTGAATGTAAGCTTCATCCGGAAGGCTTAATTTTTCTTCAGGAGTGAGGTTAGACAGGTCATAGTTAGGGTTGATGTAAACTGCATTCCAGTAACCGAAATAGCGGGGATCGCCGTTGTACATTGTCATCAGCTCCTGCATTTTTTCCCTGTAGTTTTCAAAGCCTGCTTCGGTGAACATATCATCGGGGTTAGGCATGCTTGGCAAACCACCGGCAAAGCGACCACCTGTCCAGTAATCTTTGTATTTATCGCCATAGATCGCCATGATGTCTGCCATACCATCGTCAACCATAATTTTCTGTGTTTCAGAAATGAACACACCGCCTACTCTCAGGCTGGAAACAACATTGAGTCTGAAATTTTTGTACTTGGCATCAATGCTGAATCCATAAATAGCATCAGGATTCATGTTGCCCAGGTAACCATTCTTCCTTACATAATCTGTAGTTTGAACAGCTTCTTCAATGATGCCATCAATACCTGTCAGCATCATTCCTTTATACTTTCCGCTCTGGATATAACCGATAGGCGATTGTGCGTACAGATCGCCCACACGTGAGCCTTTGAATAAAGACAACTGGGCTGATCCATCATAAGAATAGAATTTTTCTGAAAAGCGGGAATCCAATTCCTTGATGACAGATTTAAAGGTGGTAACATTTCCGGTTAATTTCAGGTCCCAGTTTTTGTTGCGTATAGCCGTTACTGTTAACGCTGCCTCTATGCCGGTAGATTTTACCGAGCCCATATTGGTTTTTACGGTAGCAAAACCTGAAGAGTTCACAACCGGCAGATCCTGGATCTGGTTGATGTGATTTTTAGAATATGCGGTAAATTCTCCAGATATGCGATTGTCAAGCGCTCTGAAATCGAGACCAATCTCTTTGGTTACGTTCAGCTCCGGAAGAATATTCGCATCCACCAGAGATCCGCCAACAGTTCCCATGGGAACACCATTCCAGGTATTGGTTGAAATACCATAGCTGTCCAGGTTGATAGGACGACCTATACCGTAACCTGTTTCTGCATAACCGCCTCTGAGTTTAAGGAAGTTAACAGCGTTGCCCATTTTAAAGGTTTCTGTTGCTATCCAGCTCAAAGATGCTCCGGGGTAAAAATGGTTGTCTTTTTCATGGTTTAAAATACCCACCCAGTCATTACGTCCCGATACTTCCAGGTATACCATGTTTCTCCATCCAAGAGAAGCGGTAGCATAAGCACCATAGTTGCGGTCTGCATAGCCCCTGTTGAATACAGCGGCCTGTTTTACACTTGCGGGCAGTGAATTATAGCTGAAAGAATTAGGTGTTGTTAACTCGTTACCGCCAAAGCCCGAATTGTTGGATTCGTTGTAGTTATAAGAAAAACCTCCCAACGCGTCGAGCGACAGGTCGTTGTTTAAAAATTGTTTTTTGTACGAAAGCATCACATCATTTCTAACCTCAAGGCTGGTGGAATATTGCTGTTCGTAACCGCCCTTGGTTGCTCTTTCAGATCCCCAGGGTGTTTTTCTTTCAAATGCAAAGTTCTGCTGGTTGATGCCTGACCGTAAGGTAAAGTAAAATGGTTCTCCCAGTTTCCAGTCTAACTGAACTTTGCCAAAAGTTACATCTTTGGAATAGGTTCTGATGATATTTTCGGCTGCAAAATAAGGTCCGTTTTTACCTACTGCATTGTCGAAGCCTGCACTGTTTACCCTGCTCAAACGATCTTCTCCCGGGTTGCTCAGGTAAGGTGTGTTCTGGTAAGTGCCGTTCCAGTCAGTGAGCCAGGTATCGGCCGTTTTCCATTCCGACATCTTCGGCATATTGATGGGCATTGACATGGCGTGCGCCAGCGGATTGTCTTCCCTTTTTCCATAAACGTGCGATTGATTGGGTACAAACGTACGTGAATAAGATGCCATAGAAGTGATAGACAGGTTGTTGGTGATGTTATACTTGGCATCGAAAGAAACACTGTTCCGTGTTGTTTTATTACCGGGCACTACCGCGTTGTGCACCATATTGCCCAGGTTGATCCGGTAGTTCCCTTTATCGTAGTTGCCAGTTACTGCAACGTTGTTGTCGGTCATCACTCCGGTTCTCAAAAATGCCAGCAACGGATCTTTGTCGCCACGGGCTTCCAGCACAGATTCTTCCCATTGCTGTGTATGGATGTTCCACCTCCACACGGGAGTATTGTTGTTCACTTTATCATCTATGTGCCAGCCAAGTCCTTTTTTGTCGGAGGTCAGCGGGCTTCCATCTTCATCACCCTGGAAAAAGGTTCTTTGAACGGGAGGGGGGCTGTAGGCCTGATCAAACGACAATGCGCTGCTAACGGAAACGCCTATCCCTCTTTTGGCTCCTGCACCCGATTTGGTGGTGATCAGGATTACGCCATTACCTGCCTGCGAACCATACAACGCAGATGCACTGGCGCCTTTCAGCACAGAAATGCTTTCTATATCGTTAGGATTAAGTGTTGAAATAAAGTTTCCTACGTCAATGCCGGCAGTAGTACCCACTGCGTTGGAGCTTAATGGCACTCCGTTAAGAACTACCAGGGGTTGAGTGGCATTGTTGATGTTGCCGTTGGACCCTGCCATAATTCCTGCTAACGAAGTAGCACCGCGTATATTAAACATTACGGAAGAAGTGGGCGAAGAGGTGAGGCTGTTCATTTGCACACCTGTAACTTTTCCTTCTACCGACTTCAATACGTTAGAAGTACCGCCGGTTTCAAGATCTTTGGCATTAACAGAAGAAATGCTGTAGCCCAATGATCTTTTTTCCTTTTTCATGCCCAGGGAGGTAACTACTACCTGCTCCAGCTCCTTGCTGGATGCTTCAAGCGTAATGTTCAGCTCTGCGCTTCCTGCCACCGGAATTTCGCTTGTATTGTAGCTTACATGGCTTACTACCAGAATGGCATTGCCGTTGTTTACTCTTATTGTAAATTCACCATTATTATTCGTTCTTACAACATTGGCAGTACCTTTTTCGGTTACTGTTGCGCCCGCTACCGGTCCGTTGCCATCTCCCACTTTACCTCTTACTGTAAAGTCGGCAACTTCGGTTGCAGTGCTTATTACGGCGGCAGGCACTACAAAATTTTCATCTATTTTATTGTGTTCTGCATGCTTAATTACATATACTTCGTTTACTTTTTCGAACCGCAGACCGGCTGTTGCCAATACGGTTTCCAGCACCACATCAGGGTTGGCCTGTTGCCTGGCATCGAGGTCGTTGTACCAAACCTTGGCCGATTTAATGGTGTTTGACTGATAGCTGTAATAAACGTTTTCATACGTTTTTTTGAACTCCTTCATAAAGTTTTCCAGCAAAGCAGCTTTGAGCTTATTTTCCGGAAGGGATGGAGTGGTTTTGTTGAACGTGGATGGAGACAGCGCGGTAACATCTTGCGCCATAACTCCTGTTGCTACCAGCAAAACCCAAATGGGCAGCAACATAATCCCTAAGCAGCGTTTTGAAAAAGATCGGTTTCTTTTCATAACTGTTTTGATTGAGGGGGTTAATAATTAAGATCGATTAATTGATAAACAATTTGTTCGGTGTTTCCCCTACGGTTATGTTGAGTGTTTTTTCGATTACCTTTACCAGAGTAGAAAGGTCTTTTACAGATACTACCGCTGTAATCATTAAGTTTTTGTGATCGTTGTTTTTAAATACTACTTCAGTTCCATAAAACTGTTCTATAAGTGAAGCAACTGTTTCGAGCGTGGTTTCTTCAAAATGCCATTCGCCCTGCTTCCAGGCTGCGGTATATAGTTGGATGTCTGTTTTTTCGGTAATAAGACGGTGCTGCATGGTATCGAGCTTTAGCCTTTCGCCAGGGCTGAGCCTGGTTTGGTGCATGCTGTCGTTTGCCATTGTAACATTTACCAAACCGCTGGTTAGTACAATGTCTGTTGCTTTAGAGTGTGCGTTTACGTTAAACTCTGTTCCGGTTACGTGTACGTTGAGCTGGTTGGCATGCACAATAAAGGGTTTGAGTGCTGCGGTTTGCCTGATCTTGAAATAAGCATTGCCTTCCAAAAAAACTTCTCTCACAGCCGATGAGTTGAAAGGAGTATGATATTTAATGGAAGAATTGCCATTGAGTATGATAACGGAGCTATCGGGTAATAAAATTTCTTTAACCTGCCTGGCGCTGGTTTTTTGCTCCGCCAATAACAGAGCGGCCGGCTGTGCCGGTTTGCTTAAAAAAAAGAAAGCAGCCACCAATAAACCAACTA
>JBQCGX010000156.1:0-12063 GCA_051955255.1 Agriterribacter sp.
AAAACACCACTTTCGTGCGGTGCAACCGAGGGCAGTTGTAATGGCAATGATTTTCCATTTACCATCACAACAGCTTTTACCTGGTTGAGGTTCAGGTGATCGTACCTGTTACGTACCGGAACTTCGAGCCAGCCATTTTTTTTATCTTCTCCGTTGGCGTGCATCACGCGGATGGGTGAATATGCTTTTTTGGTATTCCAGAATTCTGCCTTCTTCCTGCGCCATACATCTATAAACCCCCAGGGGCCATAACCGGTAACTGTATCGGGCAAATGAAATGTTTCATCGATCATTCCCCAAATGGCACCACCTATATTTCCTGCCACGTCAAATCTTGCCAGCCACATGGTATCAAGGCTTCTGCCCCAGAAATCTTTTGCGTTAGGATCGTACGTAAGCATATCTGTATTATAACAGGCTACATGGGCCCATTCATCGCCGATTACGGGAAAATCGGGGTGCATCATATTTTTTTCAATGCCTCCCATGTCGCTGCCTTTGCCGTTGTATACCGGGTAATGAGATACGGCTATGTCAAAGCAACGTTTGCCTGCTTTGAGTGCCGTGTTTGGCCACGACCAGGAAACGGGTCGGCTGAGATCGACCGACTTCACAAACTCATACTCCTTCTGGAAATTGGTGCCATAATTGCTTTCGTTGCCGATAGACCACATGATTACCGATGCATGGTTGCGATCGCGGTCAATCATTTCGCTCAACTGGCCCAGGTAACGGCCGGTGAAGGCTGTATCGTTTTGTGTTTCGCCGAATTGCTTGTACACGCCTTCGCGCCAGTCGAGCACAAAACAAATGGCCGTTTCTTCCTGCACATATATGCCATACCTGTCGCAAAACTCAAGAAAATCTTTTGAGGGCGGATAATGCGAGGTACGAATGAAATTGAGATTGGCTTCTTTGGCCAATACTACGTCCAGGCTATCCTGCTGCCGGTTGGTGCTTCTTCCCAGCAGCGGGTGCATGTCGTGGCGGCAGGCACCACGCAGCTTCACTGTGCTGCCATTTACAAGCAAATTATTTTTTGCACCTATTTCAACTTTCCTGAAGCCAAGCGATTGTTCTATGGTTTGCTTCAGCTTTCCATTCTGCCGCAGGGTTACTTTTAATTTATACAAGTGAGGTGTTTCGGCGGTCCATCTTTTTACATCGGCGAGGCTTATCTCGTCTTCAGCATTGCCGTTTTCATCGGTTGCAATATTCCGGGTGCTTACTATTTTTCCTGAAGGCGCAACAAGGCTCCATTCTATCTTGTTGTTCCCGGCCTGGCGATTCAACGAAAGGTCAATTTTCAATTTCCCCGACTGGTAGTTGTTTTCGAGTGTTGCCCCTGCATACAGGCGTTGAATGTGAGTTGCAGGCAAAATAATATGTTGCACATTGCGGAGAATGCCGCCAATGGGATGATGTGCATAACCAGATGCATAGGAGATATCATCTGCCCTGTCTGTAACCATTACATGCAACCAATTGTCCTGTCCCGGTTTTACAAGGGATGTAATGTCGCAGTCCCAGGTCGTAAACCCGCCAAAATGTTCGCGCACAAACTGTCCGTTAAAATATACCCTGGCATGGCTATATACTCCATTGAATCGAAGAAGTTGTTTTTGGTCGGCAACGGCTTTGGCAAATCGCATTTTTTTCCGGTATACAAGGGGAACATCGTTGTGTATGGTAAATCCCTGCATCATCGCTTCGCCTGGCACCTGGATGGGCTTCCAACTATCGCCGGCTGTTGTATCAAATTGAAATGTTTTACCGGCATTGGTATTTATTTCCCACATACCGTTCAAACTGGTTACCGGCAATAAATTACCCGGCGTGGGCAAAGGCAATGGCGCCAAATGTGTGCGCCCATCCATCATATAGGATTGAGCCGATACCATTGTTGCAATAAAGCAGCAAACAAAAACAAGCATTCTTTTTTTCATACTTAAATTGAATCGTAGTTATTCATTATTCCTCTATTCGCCCGCATGATATGTGTGGGGTAGCAACTTTTTATTTTGGATTGAGGGCTTATGACTGAATACTTTTACATTATACCATATTTTTCAAATGCATCTTTTGCGCTCATGCCTTCTTCAATTTTTTTCCGTACCATTTTTTCGCCTCTTGCTTTTTCTATCGCCTGCATAAACACGTCTTTTTCGGCGAAGGCGGGCACAATGCAAACGCCGTCATTGTCTCCCACTACTATATCGCCGCTTAAAACCCTTACGCCTTTAATTTCCAATGGCACCCTGAAGTCGATCACCTTTCCTCTGGGAGCCTGGTCCTGCGCATATCTGCCATACGAAAAAGTTGGAAAGTTAAGGTCAAGAATGCCATTGGTATCGCGCGAGTAGCCATCTACAACGGCACCTGCTGCTCCCAGCCTGATGGCTCTCGCGCTCATGAGTTCTCCCCATAAAGCATAAGTGGGCGATGCCCCGGAGCAGATATATACTTCATTGCTTTTCAGATCGTCCAGTGCTTCCAGCATTAAGCCAAAAGGTTTGGTGAGCAACGGGTTGTTATTGCCGGTTTCTCCAAACACATCTGCTTCCAGCACGGTCATTGCCCGACCAACTACAAACATATCCTGTCTTAACGGCTTTATCTGTGGAGAAAGAAACTGGTGGAACAGCCCCATTTTGTCCATTATATCTCCTATTACAGCAGTATATAATTCTGTTTTAACAATGGTAAATAATTCCTCGTCCGATTTCCATAAGCTGCCTGTAGCAGCTTTAGCTGTTATGTCTTTCATATTTGTATTATTTAAGTTCATCTGAAATTTGCAATGCCTGCATTTACTGAAAAATAAATATCCTGCAGCTTCTCGTTATTAATGTCTCCAATGACAATACCTGTATTCAACATTCAGGATGTGCAGTTTGCCCCGGCTCTTCTATCAGGCCTTTCAAATCCCGGTTTAAGAAAAACAGGGCAATGTGCCCTGTTTTAATCAGCATAGCCGGGTTAAGGGATAAAAGCGTTTTTAATTACAGCAACCTACCAGCCGGGATTTTGCTGTCCTGCCAGTTTTTCATTCCGGTCGATAGCGGTTTGTGGTATCGGGAACAAATAATCTCTCGGGGCAACAAATTTCCTGTCTCCCCCATAAGCGTTTACTCTTTCGTAACTCCAGCCGCCGCCTGGTTTTTTAGTAATTTTCATAGCTTTTAATGTTCCGTTCAATACGTTCCCTGCCGTTCTCCAACGAAGTATATCCCAATAGCGCTTTCCTTCAAATGCCAGCTCTATCCGTCTTTCATGGCGAATGCGGGTGCGCATCAAATCCTGCGACAAGCCTGCGGGTATTGCCGGAACACCACCTCTTGCTCTCAAATCATTCAGCTTATTCAGCGCATCGGCATCAAACTGTCCTAATTCGTTTTTTGCTTCTGCATAGTTGAGGTATACTTCGCCTAACCTGAACAGTATGGCGTTGGTGCCGTTGATGGGTTTATTATAATAGTTTGCTTCTGCGGGAGTCAGTGTTTCATCCAGGTATTTTCTGAAATAATATCCTGTAAGCGTTCCCTGGTGTGAGTGATTGAGATCGAAGAAGCTGCTGAAATAATTTACCGACGGGTCATAGTATGTCCATACAGTATCTCCTCTCCACGGTGCGCCGTTGTAAAGAATGGAAGCATAAAAACGACTGTCTCGTCCAACGTAGGGATCATCGGCGCGAGAAGCATCATCACCCGCAGTTCCATCGGTAAATTCATAATCATCAATTAAATTTTGGGTGGGCAGCACGTGGCCCCAGCCGGAAGCAATGCCTGTGGGCGGATCGGTACGGGGACTGAGAAATACCTCGGCAGCATGCCCTTTGTTGGCACCATCGTATTGTACCTCGAAAATTACCTCTGGGCCGCTCTCGCCCGCGGGAACAAACATTTTTCCATAATCCGGTGCCAGATCGTACAGCCCCAGCGCAAATATATCGTTAGCAGTATTTACACAATCCTGCCATTTGCCAGCGTACAGCTCTACCTCGTTCTTTAAAGCAAGGGCGGCTCCTTTAGTTGCGCGGCCTTTGTCGTTGCCGCTCCATTCTGCCGGCAGCAGACCGGCGGCTGCGGAAAGCTCATTCTGAATAAAGGTTACTGTTTCTTCGGCTGTACTGCGCGGGTAAAATATTTCTTCTCCGCTGTTTCTGTCCAGCGGAAGTTCAACTAAGGGAACGCCACCAAAAAAATTGAGCAGCGTGGAATACCAATAGGCACGAAGGAACTTTGCCTGGCCAATCATTGATTTTTTTTGTTCCTCTGTAATGCCCGGTAATGTTTCTACATTTTTTAATACAAGGTTGCATTTGCGTATTACTGCATAAGAGGTGGCCCACCAGCCGTCGGCCGGCGAGTTGTTGGTGTTGTAATCCCGGCGGGTAAGGCTTCCCCGCGAGGTTACCCAGGCAAATGTGGGAAACTGGTTATCGGACCAGTTGTCGAACGGATCCACATCAAACAGGAGAAAATTAATAGGAAGATCTGTGTAGATATTATTCAAAAACAGGTTGGCATTCTGGTAAGAAGACCATACGTCTGTTTCGAGAATATTATTTTTTACTTCCGGCTCAAGAAAAGATTTTTTACAGGAGTTCAATAGCAGCATCAGCATTACCGTGGCTGCTGCGTTTGTACATAAGCGTTTGAAAATATTATTGTGCATACTGCAGATAGTTTAGAAATTAATAGTAACACCAACCGAAATGGCTTTTTCGTTATAATAGAATTCTGTGGTGCTGGGCGTTTCAGGATCCCAGTAATCGAGTTTGGCGAAAGTGAGCAGGTTTTGCCCCGCGGCATACAGCTTAACCGAATGAATGCCTTTAACGATCTTGTTGAATGTATAACCCAACGATAAAGATTTAAGTCTTACATAATCGCCATTGCGTTGCCAGAAGGAAGACCGGTAGTAGTTGTAAGGATAGCTATCGGGGTTGGCAACGATCCTGGGGAGCGCGGCATCTGTATTGTCTGGTCGCCATACATCCAGTTGATGCTGGAAGGCAACACCGTTACCCTGGTTAAACGGCTGCGAAGCCCAACCGGCCAAATAAAAGCTTACGCCTGCTGCACCCTGCCACAACATGTCTAACTGGAAATTCTTATAACTCAGCCCTCCCTCAAAGCCATAAATGATTTTGGGAAATAACGGATTTCCGATGGCCTTAAGATCATCAGTGTTGAGCTTACCATCATTGTTCAAATCGTTGTATTTAATATCGCCTGGTTTTACGGTACCCAACGCAGCGGCATAGGCCGTTTTACTTATTTCATCTTCATTTTGAAATAAACCGAGTGCTTCGTACATAAAATCCGTACCCCAGGGTTTGCCTATTTGTGTTCTGTTAGGATTGTTTTTAATAGATTCGGATTCGTTGATGTTAACGATCTTGTTTTTTGCGTAGGTAAAGTTGAAGGCTCCGTACAGAGCCAGGTTTTTATTGACTGTGTAGTTCGACGCTACTCTGAAATCAAATCCCTGGTTTTCCATCCGGCCGGTATTTTCCTGGCCAATGCCTATGCCGTATTCTACAGGTAAAATGGCTGTAGAGGCCAACAGCATATCATTTCTTTTTTCTTTGAAGTAGTCAGCCTCTATGCTCAGCAAACCGCCCCACATGCTCAGTTCAAACCCTATATCGGTTTTGATGGCTTTCTCCCAGGTTATCTGCAAACTGGGTTCGCGAACTTCGTATACACTGGCATTGGCAACATTGTTAAAGAGGTAAGCACTGCCCAACTGGTAGAGGCGCAAATACTGGAAAGACTGATCAGCCAGGTTACCCGATTTACCCCAGGAACCCCTGATCTTGAGGTTGTCGACAGCAGTAAATCCTTTCATAAAATTCTCTTCGCTTACCCGCCATGCGGCTGAAAAGCTGGGGAAGAAGGCATACTTGCCCTGGGGCAGGTAAGGCGAAAAATAGGATTGCCCGTCGTAACGACCTGCCGCTTCAAACATGTATTTTCCACCATAGTTATACCCCGCCTTATACACATATCCAACCTGTGTAATTTTGCTTGAACCACCTCCATTGCTCCTGTCTGCCGGGTTGCTGTTGCCGGAATTAGAAAGTTCGTCTATCAGCAGTTCATAATTGGCTCTGCTGGCAGCGATCAAATTTTGCCTGTCAATTCTTGGCTCAAATACACCCAACAGATCTACTCCGTGCGCTCCGAAACTTTTATTATAGGCAACCATGAGCTGCGAGTTGATCCGGCGCCTGAACTCATAAGATTCTGTCAGGCTTGGCTTGGGTACATTTCCCTTTGCACTGATAAACGTTCTGTCGGGATTTATCTGATAAAATGTATAGGGCGTACGCCATTGCTTATCTGATTCATCGTATTTATCAACGGCAATATTACCTCTTAAAACCAACCCCTGCACAAAGGGAATTTTTTGTTCCAGCTTTAAGGTGATCATTTGAGTATAGTGGTTTTCTTTAAAATACCCGCTGCCATTTATATCGAGGTAAGGGTTGCGCTCAAAGTAGCCGGCAGGTTTGCCGTCGGAATAAAAAATGGGGTTAGTGGGATTGAGACGATACAACCCGAACAGTATAAAACCGGGACCACCGGCTGCTCCCGGGAAAGTGCCGTCTCTGAAAACTCCGGTAAAATCAAGTCCTATTTTTGTAGTAGGAGTAAGCCTTGCATCAATATTTGAACGAACGGTATACCGTTTAAACCGGGTAGCCTTACCCCACATAGCTGTTTGGTCAACATACCCCAGCGAGCCGTAAAACGAAATATTTTCATTACCTCCCGTTACCGAAAGATTATGCTGTTGCAAACGCCCGGTTTTTAAAAGAAGGTCAATTGCATTTGAGTTAGCATAAAAATCAGGATCGCTTCCATCTTTGAACTTCTGCAACGCTTCCTCATTGTAAGGTTCGGCTACTCCCTGGTTACGCGCCCCTTCATTTTTTAAAGTGGCCCATTCAAAACTATTGAGCGGCTTTGGTAAAACAGCAGGTCTTGTCCAGCCGGTTTTACCATCATAGGTAAGCGAAAATTTTCCAGAGCCGGTGCCTCTCTTGGTAGTAATTAAAATAATACCATTGGCGCCCCTTACTCCATAAGGAGCAACAGAAGCCGCATCTTTTAAGACAGAAAAGCTCTGGATATCGTGAGGATCAATTGAATTCAATGGTCGTTCCACCCCGTCGATAATTACCAACGCATTGGCATTGCCAATTGTTCCCACCCCACGTATGCGGATGGTTGCATCATCGTAGCCCGGTTCTCCGCTCTGTTGCTTAAAAAGCACACCGGCAGCACGGCCGCCAATTGTATTAGATACATTGGCAGTAGGCACGTCCGTTAGCTTTTTTGCATTTACGGTAGAAATGGCTGAAGTTAAAGAAGATCGTTTCTGAGTTCCATACGCCACCACTACTATTTCATCCTGTGTTTTTGCATCCTGCTCCAATTCAATATCAATGCTACTATCATCTCCCGGTTCCACTTCCCGGGAAATGTAGCCTACGGAAGTAATTACTAAAACAGGTTTGCCGGATGGGTTGACGTGTAGCGTAAACTCACCCGCAGTGTTTGTAACGGTACTCGCAGAAGATGCTCCTCCCTTGAGCGTAATGGTTGCCCCGGGGATAGGCTTGCCCGTTATAGCATCTGTAATTTTACCTTTGATACTTCTGTTTTGGGAGTAGGTAATTATTGCGGATAAAAGTATACACAATAATAAAAGCAGTCGTTTTAATATTTGCATAGTGCTGTTGTTTTGGAGATCATAAAACTACTCGGCACTAAAAAAGCATCCTACAACTCGCTTAGCCTTTACTTAAACTATTTTACCCTAACTTGATAGTTTTATGTTCAAATTGAGATGATTGAGTTGATAATGACAACTGGGTTGTTTAGTTTTACTATACCAAAACAATTTTAGATGAAGGCTGAACTGATTGATGTCAATCTTACCGGAACGAATTCAATCCGGATAAAAAAAGTAAACCAACGGTATTTAAATGCACCTTTTCATTTTCACAGTTCGTGCGAACTGGTATGGGTTGAGAAAAGTTTTGGAAAGAGAATTGTAGGCGATCATATTGGTAATTTTAAAGACAACGACCTGGTGTTGATGGGACCTAACCTTCCTCACATCTGGAGGAATGATGAAGTTTTTCATCAAAATGTAAAATCCCTGAGAGTTAAAGCAACTGTAATATATTTCTCGTCGGCCTTTCTTTTAAATCTTGTGGACGACCCGGAGATAACAAGAGTTGCCAAGGAACTCATTAAAAAAGCAGCAAGAGGGTTGGTTTTTAGGGGAGCCTGCAATGAAAAGGTATGCGGTATATTGGCCGATATTGAGAAAACCCAGGGCTTCAATAAAATCATCCGCTTTTTGCAGGCTGTTGAAATTCTTGCAACTTCAAAAGAGTACGACTCTTTAGCAAGCATGTCGTTTAAGAATATGTATGCTGAAAAAGATACGGACAGGTTAAGTAAGATCTACCAGTTTTTAATGCTCAATTTTAGCCGGGACATCGACCTGAAGGAAGTTGCAGACATGTGCAATATGACCCCCAATTCGTTTTGCCGGTTTTTCAAAAGCCGCAGCCAGAAATCGTTTACACAATTCTTAAATGAACTGAGAATAGGACATGCCTGCCGGCTTCTCCAGGAAGAAAATTATTCTGTTTCTGATGCATGTTACGAGAGCGGTTATAACAATCCGGCCAATTTCAATAAGTTTTTCAAATCAATCATTGGTGAAACTCCTTCAGAATATCGGAAGAAATTGAAAATATAATGCTATGAGAATTATTTTTCCTATGCTGCTAATGGTTTTTTCGGGTATGTACCATCGCGCGGCCGTCCAGTTAAAATGGGTTTTGCTTTATAAACTGGCCGATTCCGTTGCCGCCATTGGTTTGCTGCGCATTCACGATGCCCTATAAGGAAGCCATACAATAACCTGGCACCGCCCTTTATCGACATGATCTCTGGTCAATTTAAAACGAAAAAGGTGATGCGGACTAACAGCTAAACATTGCATTAGTAGGAGATTTTATACGAAAACCACTATTTAATTCCGCCCCAAAACGTCAAAAGCGGTATAAGGTGTCAGACTGTGATCCCCCCTCTCCGCTCCTTATTATTTACTTAATTAAAATGAGAAAAGAAATCCTGCAACCCGACAATTTGCAGGATTTACTTTTTTATCGCCGTAAACATTGTACTTTCCGGTGTAGATTATACTGTTCTTTTTATTACTACTAAAGCCGTCAGTTATCCTTCTAATTTTCTTCAAAATTCAGATCATAAATTTGTACAATGAAGATCCTCATAATAGAAGATGAAGAAGAGCTGGCTAAAAGCATTGCTGAATACCTGTCAGCAGAAAATTATTTGTGTGAATTTGCGCCAACTTTTAATGAGGCCATGAATAAGATAGCCATCTACCATTACGATTGCATTTTGCTGGATATTACTTTACCGGGCGGCAACGGCTTAAAAATCCTGGAGGCACTGAAAAAAGAGAACAAACAGGAAGGCGTGATCATTATTTCGGCCAAAAATGCGTTGGATGATAAAATAAAAGGTTTGCAGATCGGCGCCGACGATTACCTTACCAAACCGTTTCATTTGCCGGAGTTAACCGCCCGCATTTATTCGCTCATTCGCAGAAGGCAGTTCAGCAACAGCAATATTGTAACACAAAACGAACTGCAAATCGATCTGTTGGCAAAAACGGCCAAAGTGAACAACGAGGCGGTGCCGCTTACAAAAAAAGAATTTGGACTGCTGATATATTTTATCGGGAACAAGAATAAAGTAATTTCAAAAAGCACGCTGGCAGAACACTTGTCGGGCGATTTTGCGGATATGCTGGACAATCACGACTTTGTATATGCGCACGTAAAAAACCTCAAGAAAAAACTTGCAGAAGCAGGATGCAACAATTACCTGAAAACAGTTTATGGAACAGGTTATAAGTGGGAAGCATAATGGCAAAAAAACTGCTCCATAAAACACTGCGCATGTACCTGCTATGCAGCATTGGCATTTTGCTGGTGGCTGCGCCGGTATTTTATTTTGCCATGACGAGGCTTTATATGGAAGATGTAGACGAAACACTGGTACTGTATAAAAAAGAATTCCATCACTACTACCTGCCGCATTTTAAACAGTCTGCTATTGAAAACTGGAACCGTTCCAACAGGGACATAAAAATACAGCCAGCCGTCGGCCCGCTCCTTTCTGATACTTTTTTCTATCAAAAATTTTTCGACACGTTAGACAACGAAAATGAACCATACCGGGTTTTGCAATCGCCTGTTGTTATTGAAAACGAAAACTACCTGCTTACGGCGCGGATAAGCCTGGTAGAATCGGAAGATTTAATGGAAAACATCGCTACTATTTTTACCGTTCTTATCGGGCTGCTTTTGGGATTGCTTGTTTTTGCCACCAGCCGGTTCTCAAAAAAGATATGGTTGCCCTTCAGGCAAACGCTCGACAAGCTAAGGTCGTTTGATTTAACCTCAGGACAAACCGTTGTATTTGATAAAACAAACATCTCTGAATTTGACGAGTTAAACCGCTCCTTAAATAAACTGATAGCACACAATGTGTCGGTATATAAAACTCAAAAAGAGTTTACCGAAAATGCATCTCACGAACTGCAAACGCCCCTGGCAATACTTAAAAATAAACTGGACATTTTATTGCAAAGCGAAGGATTGACAGAAAAGCAATACCAGATTGCAGAGGAAATGAACCGGGCACTTACGCGCAGCACGCGCATCAATAAAAACCTTTTATTACTTGCCAAAATCGACAACAGCCAGTTCAATAATGCAGAAGTCATTCCTTTTGATGTTCTGTTGCAGCAAAGCATGCAAATACTCCAGGAGCATTTTGAACAGAAGAACATACAGGTTAGCACAAATATTTCGCCGCAAGTAACCGTACATGGCAATAGCAGTTTAACGGAAGTGCTGATCAATAACCTGCTGCTGAATGCCATCCGGCATACTTTGCCCGGTGGTTCAATTGAAGTAACTCTCACCTCAACCGGTTTCGAGGTCAGCAATTCGGGTATAGCGCAATTGGATGGCGACCTGTTGTTCAAAAGGTTTTCGAGGCTGTCGGCAGACAATAGTGGCAGCGGGCTCGGTTTGTCCATAGTCCAGGAAATATGCAAATTCCATAAATGGTCAATCCGTTACAGGTTTCAGAACGGGCATCATACTTTTTCCGTACGCATCGTTCAGAATTTCTTCTAAATCGTATCTTAGCTTCGCTACCCTAATAGCTAAGCTATGAACATCAAAAAAAGGCATTCAAACACGCTAAAAAGCATTTTCAGCGGCAGGTTTTCTACATTGTTTACTATACTGACCTTGTACGTTGCACTGTCGTTCCTTACGAGAGTGGCATTTTTTATCTGGTCGGTAAAAGATGTAACTTCCGGACCGGGGCAGCTCCTCCGGGCATTTCTTACAGGATTTATTTTTGACCTCGCTGCAGGGCTGTGTTTTTTGTTTGTATATGCAGCCTATCTGCTGCTGCTTCCAAAAAGATGGATCGGTTCTCTGTTCGACAGGCTGTTTACATACCTATACCTTTTACTTGCACTCCTTATTATTTATTTCAGTTTAATGGCAGAAATTCCCTTCTGGGATGAGTTTGGCGTGCGTTTCAACTTTATTGCTGTCGATTACCTGATTTATACCTACGAGGTAATTTCCAATATCAATCAGTCCTATCCGCTGCCATTAATTGTTGGAGTGTTGATTGCGCTGGTGGCGCTTACATTCTTCCTGCTCCATAAAAAAAATATTTTCAAAAACACTTTTTCAGATAAAAAGCCCATCAGCATCCGCTTCATGTATGCAGTGCCGTTATTGGCGTTAACGGTGCTTTTGCTGAACCTGATGCAGAATAAGCAGGCAGATTTCAGCAACAACCGGGTTGTAAATGAATTGGGCAAGAACGGTGTATTTTCATTTTTTGCCGCGCTCAGGTCTAATGAGCTTGACTATAAAACTTTTTATCCTACCCTGCCGGCGCAGCA
>JBQCGX010000157.1:0-20035 GCA_051955255.1 Agriterribacter sp.
GAAAAATATTTGATCCATTGAAGATCAAATATTTTCTTGGCAAGTCCTTTAAAAGGTGGAAGGACGTTGCCAAGAAAATATTTATAAAAACGGTTGAAAAACGGTCAACGTCATTCAGGCATGAACAAACAACAAACCACAAACGAAAAACCACAAACAATAAACGACAAACTAAAAATCCCCGGATGTTAATCAAATGTTTTTAGGCGGTACCTGCGCCCGCGAATAATCGGAAATCTGCTAAATTGAAACATTTTCATGCAAGCCAAAGCATGGCAGTTTGCCAGAGCGAAGGCATTGATTAAGTAAACAGTTGACGGGTTGAAAAATAAAATTGGGGTTCTTGTCTTTATCGCATTAATGGGAAAAATAACAAGTGTTGCGCAAATCAGTCCTCCGGGTCTAGGAAGAGCCCGTACAGCCAACTGGCTGGCACTGGGCTTGCGAAACCGGCTCAATAAAAATAATACATGGCAATCGCTGTCGTATGTGGGGCTGGGCAGAAAAAGCAGTCCCTCCGATTTTGACCCGCTGTTAAAGCAAGCCATATGGGTATTTAACCAGGAATTCTACCACCAGTTCAGCCGGCATTCCCAATATTCGTTTGCGCTTAGCTATCGCCGTCAGGATCAATACATGGATGATGCTCCATACAAGCACGATCAGCCAGCCATTGAACAGGAGTTCCGGCTTTACGGCAGAATCTATTATACCATTCCCATACATCGTTTTAAACTGACAGGTGTGTACCGGCAGGAATTCCGGAAATTTTACGGGCCTGATTTTGCTGCGGTTGAAGAAGATTTCCAGCTTCGTTCGCGTTTTCGAATACAGCTTTCTACCGATCTAAATAAAAGCAAAACTCAAAAGCTGACGTTGAGCTCGGAAAATATATTTTCTGCAAGCAAGGAATCGGGTGGAAATAACTGGACAAACTTTCAATACAAAGAAAGCAGGTTTAGCTTTTATTACACCGTTTCGCTGAAGAAATTGCCAGTAACGGTAGACGTTGGCTACATGAACAATTTGATAGGCGCCAGCGCTCTTCAAGACATTCATTATTTTGCATTGGATGTTATAGTGAACAATCCATTTGATTAAAATATCCTCTCGTTACATCTGCAATAGCTATTTTCCCCTCCGGTAGCGTTTCCAACTAAATGAATCTTACTTTGAGGGGGGAATTAATGTCCACCCCCGTTCGAACAGCACTTTAGAACAGCCTTTCGGCCCCCGCCTGCGGGGGATAATAATCAACTTGGTGGTGTAGCAATTTTTATTGTTCTTTTATAAACAAAGATTCACCTGTTACATTCAGAACAGTTTCAATATCCTCCTTAGGAGGTAACGTTTCAAACTAAGTGAGTCTTGCTTTGAGGGAGGAATTAACGTCCGCCCCCGTTCGAACAGCGCTTTAGAACAACCGTTCGACCCCGCATGCGGGGGATAATAATCAACTTGGTGGTGTAGCAATTTTTTATTGTTCTTTTATAAACGAAGATTCACCTGTTACATTCAGAACAGTTTCAATATCCCCCTTAGGAGAGAGTAGCGTTTCAAACTAAATGAGTTTTGCTTTGAGGGAGGAATTAATGTCCACCCCCGTTCGTACAGCGCTTTAGGACAACCGTTCAGCCCCGCCTGCGGGGGATAATAATCAACTTGGTGGTGTAGCAATTTTTATTGTTCTTTTATAAACGAAGATTCACCTGTTACATTCAGAACAGTTTCAATATCCCCCTCAGGATGGGGTAGCGTTTCAAACTAAATGAGTTTTGCTTTGAGGGAGGAATTAATGTCCCCCCGTTCGAACAGCGCTTTAGAACAACCGTTCGACCCCGCCTGCGGGGAATAATAATCAACTTGGTGGTGTAGCAATTTTTATTGTTCTTTTTTTATAAACGAAGATTCACCTGTTACATTCAGAACAGTTTCAATATCCCCCTTAGGAGGGGGTAGCGTTTCGAACTAAGTGAGTCTTGCCCCGGGGGAGGATTAACGTCCACCCGCCGCAGATCAACCGTTCTGTCATCGCTGCGAAGAGATTTGGGGGGATAGTGACCCACTCGTTAGTATGACACTTTTTTATCGTTCTCTTAAAAAAAATTTACAGGTTGCCAGGAAACAGTTCGATGTTTATTTCAACGCCTGTGATACTGCATGGCCCATTGGTATCGACACTTCCATGCAACATCCTTTTCCGGCGGCAGTAGTTATACTGAGTGAACCACTAAAAGCCCCTACCCTGTTGCGAATATTGGTAAGACCAATTCCATTTCTGGCTGTTGGAAGATCAAATCCTTTACCGTTGTCTTTTATTACAAGATGGAAGGCATCGTTCTTTTTACTCACGGAAATGAATACCTCCTGTGCTTCGGCATATTTAACAATATTATTGGTTTGTTCCTGGATGATCCGGAACACCATTAACTTCTGCTCGTGGGACATAAGCTTTTCTACTTCCGGATCAAATTCAAGTGATATGGTAAGACCAAGACTTAACCGCAGGTTGGCAATAATTTCCTGCACGGGCCCCAATAGTTCCTCCTTAATCCTGGAGGTATTCAATGTTTTGGAAATTTTCCGGATTTCGTTGATGGCAAGCAATACATAACCTTTGCTTTTTTCGATGTAGTCTTTATTTTCTTCGCAGTTTTGCTGCACACAATTGAGCATCAGATTCGCAACCGAAAGTATCTGGTTCACATTGTCGTGTAATTCCTTTGCCAGCTCATTAGAGACATGATCCTGCGCCGCAATCACGGCCCGGGTAATCTCCTTCTCTTTTTGAATTTTGTCGCGAAGCCGCTTGGCTTCCGCCTTTTTTTGCTCCGTAATATCCTGCACAATACCTATTGCCCGCACCGGCTGGCCATTTTTGTAAATGATATATCCTTTATCTGCAAAATACCGGTACTTGCCGCTGGCACACAAAAAACGGTATTCGGCATTGCAATAGGAGCGCCCTTCTTTTACAAAATTCCTGAACTTGGTTATAGAGGCCTCCCGGTCGTCGGGATGAGTTTTTGTTTCCCACCAGTCCAATGAGCCTTCTATTTCTTTAGGAGTATAGCCGGTTAATGTCATCAGCGCCTCGCTCCGGTATATCTTGCCCGTTTCTATATCCCAATCCCAAATACATTCCGAAACGGCTTTAGCTACGTACAAGAAACGCTCGCTGCTTTTACGCGCAGCTTCTTCGGCCTGCTTTTCTGCGGTAATATCAATTGCCTGTCCCGCAATCAATCGCTTGTTACCCTCCGTTGGCAATAAAAATTTATGCAGCATAAAATAGCCCGGGGAACCATCTTCACGCCTGGATTCAATAACAAAAGCAAGGGGTTGCCCCGTTTCCAAAACTGCTTTATCGCTGGCATTAAATTCCTCAGCTACAGGTGCCGGAAAAAGTTCAAAAATATTTTTATGCTTGTACCATTGATCAATGTTCCATATCCGCCTTGCCCGTTCGTTTATGAATAGCACGTGTCCGTCTTCGTCAATTATCCATGCGGGAGCCAGGCTGTTTTCGAGATAGGAGGAATAAATAGATTCGCAATGAAACCGCGACGAGATAGTCAGGGCTGGATTCAGGTTGTTCACGGAGTAGGTGGTTTTATTAACAGCACTAATGGTTATCAACTACATTTCCGGAATGTAACGTACAACCATACAGTTGCTGAATTAACGGTTTGATATGCACGTTAGTATGCGATTTTAGTTTAGTTATGCACACATCAATATAATAACGTATATGGTATGTTAATAAAAGCCACAGCCATAATATTAATACACCATATTAACGCTCGGGAAATTCCTCGAGGGAGAAGGAAACTCAATATTGCTTACGAAATGGCAGATTGTGGTTGCCTGCGCAATACGAGGCTTAAAGCCAGAAATCCCATTATGCCGGCAAAAAGTGAGCTTAATAAAACAATGAGTTTTGACTTTTCAATGATAGCGGTATCGTCAAACGCCAGCAGTGTTATAAAAATTGACATGGTGAAGCCGATTCCGGACAGAAAACCAACACCCAGGATTGAATTCCACTTTAAGTTGTCTGGAAGCGTAGCTAATTTTAAAGCTACGGCTAAAGCAGAGAAACAAAATACGCCAACCGGTTTTCCGATGATCAACCCGGCAGCAATGCCCAGTGCAAAACTCTCTGAAATGGTTTCAGAAAGGCCTGCGTCTATGATGATGGCAGTATTGGCGAGTGCAAACAGTGGTAAAATGAAAAAGTTAACAGGCTTTGCTAAACTATGCGCCAAACGTTGCGACGGGCTATTGCTATCACCTTTGCCAAACGGAATAACAAATGCAACAAGCACACCGGTTATAGTAGGGTGGATTCCGGAGTGCAGCATAAAATACCACATCACCATCCCCCCGGCCAAATAGAAAAAAATATTTTTTACCTGCAGTTTATTCAATACTATAAGTATGATATAGATAGCGGCAGCGATGAACAGGTTTGTAAAAGCCAGGCCGCTGCTGTAAAAAATAGCAATCACCAGTATGGCGCCCAGGTCGTCGATAACAGCCAGTGCTGTTAAAAATATTTTTAAGGAGCGGGGAACACTTTTGCCCACGAGCATTAATACGCCGATAGCAAAAGCTATATCGGTAGCCATTGGAATACCGGCGCCCGACTGCGTGCTGCTGCCATAGTTAAACAATAAATACAGCAATGCCGGCACCAGCATGCCACCAACTGCTGCAAAAATGGGCAGTATTGCTTTTTTAAGATTGGAAAGTTGTCCAACTTTTATTTCTGCGAACAATTCCAGCCCAACCACAAAAAAGAATATCGTCATTAACCCGTCGTTGATGATATGCTCCACGCTCATCCCCCCAACATCTGTTAACCACATATTATGGTACCCATGACCGATAGATGAATTGGCAATAACCAACGACAGGATGGTGCATATAATCAACATCAGCCCGGTTGACTTTTCATTTTCTGTAAAACTCCTGAGTATTTTAAGCATCCTGTCTCTGATAATTGTATTGGAAGTTGAACACTGCTTACCTGAAGCTGTCTGGTAAGCGCGAATTTAAGTGATGATATTCGTTTATTGGTAACGGTTATGAATGTATGCGATTTTTTTTCGGTTTGCCGCTTGTTTCTCAAACCTCCAGGTAATATAATTCTGAATGAAATGACTTTCTAAAGTAAGGGGGTATACAATGTTCCATACCATTCCAAATTGCGCTCGGTACTCCGACATTATCGGATGGTCCTATACCCTACCGCCTTATGCCCTAAACCCCACTCCTTACCCCAATACCATTTTCTTTTTATCTTTTTAGGTAGAAAAAAATAATTACGTACTTTTGCCGCCCCTGATATAGAAAGGGTGTAGTTTGACAGCTTTTTAAGCAGGTCAATAATATAACCAGACCTTAACCTGGTTGTATAAAGTTCGGGAAGTGGCGCAGCCCGGTAGCGCACTTGTATGGGGTGCAAGGGGTCGCAAGTTCGAATCTTGTCTTCCCGACGGTAAATTCCGCAAATTCAATCTGGTATTGGGTTTGCGGTTTTTTATTTGGGTTGTGCAGCAGTTTCATTAAAACTTAGCCTGCCCATGATCTTGGTCATATTAAAACTTTTTTCTACTTTCATCAGCATCCGGCAACAAGTATTTGATACAAAATGATTCATTCGCAATACCTGCTCGACATTTTCGACCTTGCACTTGACGGTCATCCGGAAAGAGCGTTACTCAGGAAACAAATTCCTTTCCTCACCATATCTGAGACAAATCATAAGGGAATTGGAATATTCATTTATTTTCAGGCAGACAGTCAAATACAGCCATTCAGGGTTGGCACTTCCAATTCAACGAACTTTGACAATAACGCTAGTCTCACCGCCCCCTACTCCACCTGCTTTTGCGATTGCGATAGCTTATCAAAATAATTGCTGCTGTCTGCAACAATTGTTGCCTCTTTCGAGTGCGGCGAATTGCCTTTGCCAAACACAAAAAAACGCACCCGCTTCGACGTTGCAGATTCATCTTTCTTTTTGCCATTTGCAGGCACGGACTTTGAATGCCTGCGCTGAAGTATTTTCGATACCACGTCCACATATTGTTTGCAATGCGCCTCCCATGAGTAAAGATGACTGGTGGCAACAATGCCCGAAGAGGAATATTGCTCCCAAAGCTTTTCGTTTGAAAGAATTGTTTTTACAGCCGCTGCAATTTCAGCCGGTTCTTCCACATTGGTAAGTAAACCGTTTTCGCAGTGTTCCAGTATTTCTTTTGGTCCACCGGTGGGCGATGCCACCACAGGCAGTCCGCAGGCAGCAGCTTCAATAATAGTGAGTCCGAAGTTTTCGCCGGGAGTGGCATTTACAAATACTCCCTTTTTCCGGGCAGCCAAACGATATATTTCGGGCACATCCAACCCTGGATCATTTTTTTTAGGCAAGGCCATTTTGCCGTACAGGTCGTATTTATCCATCAGCAAAAGCAGGTTCGTCAACGTATCTTTTTCATCATCCGGCATCTGAGAAATATCTTTTCTCACACCTGCAAATATGGCCAGGTTCGCCATTGCCTGCAACTCACGGTCTTCGCCATACGCCTGTATGATCGATTCAAAATTTTTTCGCTTGTCTGCACGCCCTATCGAAAGAATGAGCGGCTTGGAAGGGTTGAATAAAAAACGTTCAATGTCTGCATTCACATGGTATAACACCTGCTCCTGCTCCACCGTCATTTTAAACGAAGGCAGGTCGTAACGGTAAAATGGAAAAAAAGTTTCGGTATTGATGCCCGGCGGAATTACCTCGAATTTTCCCTTTGCCCGGTTTTCATACAACCTGTAGTGATTATCAATTTCAAAATTGGTACCCACTATAATGGCATCTGCGTGCGTCAGCACCTGCTCCTCCACTTCAATGCGCCGCTCCATATTGAACAATTTATTAATCTTAACAGCGCTCAATCCCTGCGATAGTAATATTTTTTGCTTATTGCGCCCCAGCGAATGGCCGGTTGCAATAAAAGGAACATTGCAAATCCTGCTGATTTTATGCGCGAGATAATTTCCATCAGCATAATGCCCGTGGACAATATCAGGAAAATCTTTCTGGCTTTTTATAAATGCCAGCGCATTGTCTGCAAATTTGTCCAAATAATTCCATAGCGACTCTTTAGGCAGGTAACTGCCACCCCCACACGAAATTCTTACAATGCGTGCCTTTTCATTAACAATTTCAATTTCATTGTTATATGAATCCGAAATGTTTTCATCGTTAATACGCCTCGTAAATAAATCAATTTTTCTTACCTGCGGATGATGAGACAGGTTTTCAAGCAGTTCCAGCACGTATTTGGTTTGTCCGCCGGTGTCTTTATCGCGCCCTATTTCCGGATTTTGAAACCTGATCAATCCGTGTGGGCTAAATAACTGAATATAATATTGTTGCATTGTCATTTTTTTCTGATACAAAAGATATTGGCACGGTTGTGCAATGGCACTATATTATCTTTATACCAGGGAAAAAATCAGACCAATGTATACGGGATCAGGCTTTAGCGATTGGGAAATAGGCGATATTACTGTGATCGTTCATGAAGGGATATACCATCTCTTTCATTTGATAATACCCAATCACGATTATATTGCTCACGCCGTTTCTAACGATGGGCTGTCGTGGAAACGTGTTAAAAATGCGTTGTTTGTAGGCGATCCCGGTGCGTGGGACGATGATATGCTCTGGACCATGCACGTAGTAAAAACGGGAAATATATTTGAAATGTATTATACCGGGCTGCAGCGCAGAGACCGCGGTTTTATTTCGCGTGTGGGGCTGGCTACATCGCATAATTTATTCGATTGGGAAAAAAATACGTCAACCATTTTCCCCGTGGAGCCTATGGGCGTTTTTTATGAAACAGCTACCAGCAATCCACGAACATGGTTAAGTTTTCGCGATCCTTTCCGCATAGAATATAAAAACGATGCTTATTTGTTACTGGGTGCCCGAACAGTAACCGGGCCTGTTTCAAGACGCGGATGTGTGGGAGTGGTTAAACTGGGCGATCATGATACGGAGTTGAAACCAGCCTTGTTTTGCCCCATGGTATACGATGACATTGAATGTCCCTGCGCTTTTGAGCTGAATGGAAAATATTATCTCATCGGCTCCATACGCGAAGACATAAAAGTGAGATACTGGTTTGCATCTGACCTTTTTGGTGAATATCATTCTTTTGATACCGATGTGCTGCTGCCGCAGGGCAACTATGCAGCGCGCACCGAATGGGATGGTGATCATTTGCTGGTATATAACTTTTTTTATGCAGGCAAGATCGATACACTTCGGGTACTCCCGCCCCCCAAACAATTGCAAACCGGCCCCAACGGTAAATTGCTGCTGAAAAGTTATTACAGGTGGGAAACCATGGTAATGCAATCGGTAATGCAGCAGGATTTTAAAGTACTGCCGCCACTTTTTTCCAACCCTTCTGCCACGTTTGACGCATCGGATATGCACTGGATATGCGGAACGCGCAGCGGGTATGACCTTTTTTGCTTTGAAAAGCCTGCAGCCAACTTTATTTGGGAAGGATCGCTGAGCGTAACGGGAACGGGTAAGTTCGGCATTGTCTCGGACGTGGATAAAGACGGTTATGGCTATTTTATCAAACTGAATATTACCAACGGCTTTGTGCAAATAAGAAGCTGGGGATTTAATCCGTTAAACGCCAAACAGAATTTTATTTTTAACGATCTGCAATCCGGCTTCTTTCCCCCGCAGCAACCAGATGAGTCCGTCCATTTTAAACTCATCCGCTATGGAAGTTATATTGAGCTGTCTATTAACGGCAATGTCATTCTTACTTTGATGGATTATACTTTTTCAGGCGAAGCAATGGGCATCTACACTGCCTCCTCGCTCGTTTTTTTACAAAATTCGCAGGTAAGAATTCTTCCCGCGCCTGAAGAGGAATATGCAAGTCAGCAGGAAGCACAATAATACGGCATTGTTTTTTAGGTACCTGTTGTATGCCGTCGAGCGTTGTTTCGCATATTCATTATGATAAAGCACAAAAATTACTTACTGTAGTTTTTGTTTCGGGAGCTGTGTATCACTATAAAAACGTGCCCGCATCGGTATACGAAGCAATGAAAACGGCTTCCTCCAAAGGCATATTTCTCAACACACGCATCAAGGGGCATTTTGATTTTGAGAAAATTTCTTAAGCATCCCTCGTGCTTATCGTCCAGGTTTGAGTTGTAAAAAACTATCGCGAAGACACGGTTAACAACGCATGCTCCACGGCATCGGTTGCCCGCTTGTGCAGGTCTTTGTCGGCTTTTGTAAGCAATTTCAACAATTGCTGGTATTCATTCAACTTTTCAATTGCCTCCCCGCTTTCCAGGCTTTCCAGCGTCGTGCTGTTGTCCAGAATATCTGCACACTTAATTGTTTGCACCAGGTCGCTTTTTTGTTCCAGGCGATTCATTTCCATCTCCTTTCTTTTGGTTTTGCCCAGGGCCGGATACTTAAACGAGGTATACATTACCGTGAGGTCTTTCACCATGAGTATGACCTGCTCCGCATCGTTGGCAGAAAAGTTATTTTGGAGGAATGACCGAAGCTCCTGCTCTGTAACCGGTGTTTTTTCAAAGAGGTCGTGAAGCAGAGCAGTTGCCAGCACCACAGGATCGGAGGTTACGGTATTGCAATATTGCTTTACCCTTACCAGGTGATTTACATAAGGCTCATCGCTGTGTTTATTGCGTTGATCTGCATGCGCTTCGTTTGCAAAAAGCTCAATCGGCCTCAATGTTTCGTTCATACCGTATGTTTTGTGGTGGTGTGTAGAACGATACTTGCAGCAATCATTGGACCAAGTAGCTGACTGGTGCGCAAGGTTTCCAACTTTTAAAAAGCTGGGAACCTTTATATGAGGGTATTATTGCAAAAGCTTTCTGAACGACGAAGTATCTATGTGGTTCGCCTTTAAATCATGCATCATATTATACAGCCCGAAAAAAGTGCGATTGATATATATGAAATGTTTAGAGCCGCGGTTGGTATTCATCTTTCTCAACTCATTCAGTTTGGCATAACGCTGTCCCAGCGCGGCCATCTTCTGGAAAAAAGATTCATCCGAAAAGTCAAAAACCGTGGCGTTGAAAGGACGGGTAAACAATTCGAGCATTTCGTGAAACATATTGGCGAAAAACTGCTTTTCTTCAGGTGTATCGTCGTGGCGCAGAATTTCCAGTTCCCACAGCTTTTCTTCAAATATGCCGGGATTGTAAAGATTTTTTTGATCTGCCAGTTCAAAATATGGTTTGTAAAACTCGTCGGGGATTTCTTTAATGCAGCCAAAATCTATCACCAGCAATTCCTTTGCTTCCGATATAAGAAAATTACCAGGATGGGGGTCTGCATGCACTTTGCGCAACACGTGCAGTTGATGCATATAAAAATCCCACAGCGTTTGGCCCAGCCTGTTCAGATCTTTTTGCGAATGCTTTTGCTTTATCCATTCCGAAAAGTGTTTGCCTGCCATCCAGTCCATGGTAATAATGCGCTCGCAGGAATATTCGGGATAATAGGCAGGAAACCGGATATTGGGCAGGTGTGCGCAGGCGTTAGCAAATTCCTGGCTGCGCTTCAGCTCCAGTATATAATCTGTTTCTTCAAACAACTTATCTTCTACCTCCTGGAAATATGCTTCGGAACCTTGTTTGCGGATGTTGAACATCTTCATGGCAATGGGCTTCACCAGCTTCAGATCGCTCGATATGCTTTCGCGCACACCGGGGTACTGAATTTTTACCGCCAGTTGCCTGTTGCCCTTTTTTGCTTTGTGTACCTGGCCAATGCTGGCTGCATTTACCGACTCTTCAGAAAACGCATCAAAAATATCTTCGGGGTTTTTGTGGAAATATTTGCGGAATGTTTTTTTAACCAGCGCGCCCGATAAAGGAGGAACCGAAAATTGCGACAAAGAAAATTTTTCTACATAGGCCGCGGGCATAATGTTCTTTTCCATGCTCAGCATTTGCGCCACCTTAAGCGCCGATCCCTTCAACTCCTTTAAACTATCGTAAATATCTTCTGCGTTGTTCTTATTCAGTATTTCCTTTGCTTCCGTCTCGTCTTTAGTGATCTTATCGCCGTAATACTTCAGGTAATTAATACCCACTTTGGCCCCCGCCTTCAACAAATTCCCCGCTCTTTCCAGTTTTCCTGTCGGGATTTTATCTAATGTCTTCATGTTTATTAACTAAATGAACCGTGAAACCGCTCCTTCCATAAAAACTTACTTACATCCAGAATTTTTTTCAGCGGTGAGCTGTATACCAGGTCGAAACCCGTGTCGATGGATTTTTCGATATATACATCAGTGCTTTCAAACTCAGGCGACTGATCATTTTTCCAAAAGTCGATTACAGAAAGAAAATGCAGCCACAGCACCTCTTCTCTCGATTTATCGCCAAACCCCTTCACTTTGCCCCCCGCCTTGTCCATCATTGGCAATTGTTCAAAATGAATGGATCGCAGAAATTCCCGGTGAAGCCCTTTGATGGCGCCCAGTTTTTTCAGTCCTGCAAACTCTCTTTTATTCCCCAGCAGGTGCAGCACCAGCGAGCGGTTGAGGTTGAGGTTCTCGAAAAAAATATAATAAAAATTGAGCAGCTTCTCTTTGGCGTCAAACGCTTTATAGCCCTTGATCTTACCCGTTAGTTCGAGCGACTTTTTAAAGAAATGTTTGAGATATTCATTTTCCAGCGCGTCAAAACCAGAAAAATGCTGATAGAAATCACTTTCTTCAGCCTGATGGCTTTTCATGAACACATATACATTTACTGGTTGTTTGCCATTGGAAAGTAAATAATCGCTGTACAACTCCAGGAGCTGTTCTTTACTGAGTTTCTTCTTTTCCATAGCCAGAATTTATGGCAAAGCTAGCAAAGTTTAAGCGATCAGCGGTCAGCTTTCAGCAATCAGCATTCAGCTATCGGCTTTCAGCTTTCGGCAATCAGAAATCACCCAATCAGCAATCAGCAATTCCCTCCTGCCTCCACTTACACCTCACCCCCTACCCCTTGCACCCTATTCCGGTTAACCCCATACAAAATCCGGGTAATTTGAGATGAGTGGAATCTTTTAATTTTAAACGCTTTAAAAAAGATAAGAATGATGAGAAAGGTTATGATTAAACAGGCACTTTTACTGGTAATGGTTGCCTTGTGCTTTACTCCGTTTTCGCAGGCACAAAAAGCAGATACGATATGGTTTCATAAAATTGATTTGAACAGGTTTACGCAAGACTGGAGCCTGACGCCTAAAGCATATCTTGCATTGAAAGATGATCCGATAAGCATTACTGGTAAAAAATTCACCAGCGGCTTAAGAACACCTGTAGAGAAAACAATAAGGTTTGATTTTCAAGATGCTCAAAGACTGTACGCGCTGGTTGGCGTAGACGATGCTTCCGGCAAGGGATGCACCGTTGTTTTTTCTGTGGTGGCAGATGGCAAAGAGCTTTTCAGAAGTCCTAAGATGACACGCGGAAAAAAACCACTGAAGATTGATCTTCCTTTAAAGGGAGTGAAGCAGCTTTCCATTATTACAAAAGATAACGGCACCGGGGTATACAACGACAAGGCTGTTTACGCCAATGCCTACATTACCTACACAGGATCGCAGCCCGTAGCACTTAATTTTAACTACATCAACGAAAGGCACATCCTTACTCCACCCGAATCGCCCAAACCAAGAATCAATGGAGCAAAAGTTTTCGGTGTGCGCCCGGGCAATCCCTTTATGTTCACGGTTGCGGCTACGGGTAAACGACCAATGACCTTTGCGGCAGAAAATCTCCCGAAGGGAATTTCATTAGATACACACACAGGTATTATTACGGGAGTGCTTACAGAAAGGGGCGAATCGCTGGTTACCTTAAAAGCAACCAATGCATTGGGAACGGCTACCCGTACCCTGAAAATAGTGGTGGGCGACAAAATAGCGCTTACTCCCCCTATGGGCTGGAATCCTTATAACCGGTATGGAGACTCTATTGATGATGCTACCGTACGCAAAGGCGTAGACGTAATGGTGAGTTCAGGGCTTATTAACTATGGCTGGACTTATGTAAACATTGATGACAGTTGGTCGATAAAGCCCGGATCGAACGACCCAATGCGGTCGGGCGCACCGCGCGATGCCAATGGCATGATCAACGCGAACAAAAAGTTTCCCGACATGAAGGGACTTACAGACTATATACACGCCAAAGGCTTGAAAGCAGGGCTGTATTCATCTCCCGGCCCGCTCACGTGCAGCAAATACACTGCTTCGTACCAGTTTGAGGAGCAGGATGCATTGCAGTGGGGCAAATGGGGGTTTGATTATATAAAATATGATTATTGCTCGTACGGAGATATTTTTAAAACCGATTCCATCGAAAGATTACAGAAGCCCTATGTTGTGATGCGCAACGCCTTAAACAAGGTGAACCGTGACATCGTGTTCAGTATGTCGCAATACGGCATGGGAAATTCGTGGGAATGGGCTGAAAAGATAGGAGGCAATTCCTGGAGAACCACCGGCGACCTGATAGATACCTGGGAAAGCATTTCTGAAATCGGGTTCACCCAAGCGGGAAAAGAGGACTACGCTGGCCCCGGGCATTGGAACGATCCTGACATGTTGGTGGTGGGACTGGTAGGCTGGGGAGAAATACAGTACCCAACCAGGTTAACTGCCGACGAACAGTATTCGCATATTTCATTGTGGTCGCTATTGTCTTCGCCATTGCTGATGGGTTGCGACATTGTGCAGATGGATGCCTTTACCAGAAACCTGCTCACCAACCACGAAGTGATAGACATTAACCAGGACCCGTTAGGCAAACAGGCAGCCAGGATATACCAGAATGGCGGACTGGAAATATGGGCGAAAGACCTGGAGGATGGCTCCAGGGCGGTGGGGCTGTTTAACCGCAACGCCACTACGGAAACAATTAAAGCAAACTGGGACTTGCTGAAACTGAGCGGGAAACAAATAGTGCGCGATGCATGGCGCCAGAAAGACGAAGGCATTTTTTCCGGATCGTTTTCGGCAGTTGTTCCGGCTCATGGTGTAAAGCTGATCACGATCAGGAAAGCGGAATAGGCATATAATGATCCTTTTATTTGTATAATGTTTATTACAGGAGCCGTCCACGGTCGTGCTCCTGTTTTATTTTTTTCTGCTGCGGTTGTGCGGCACGCTTTTTTTGTTGATGATGTTTAAGATACATTAAGCAAATACGAAGCAGCATGAAAAAAATAATTATAATCTCCGCCTGTATAATGATTTTGCTTTCGTGCAATAACGGCGCGGAGAACGAAACAAAAAATACAAATATGAATGATACCAACAGCAGCAGCAATGCAGCAGAACCTACACCGGGGCTGGGACAGGACCCAACCAGGAACGACACACGCCAGGGAGACCCTCTGGGACAAAGCGCAGTTGCTGATTCTTCTACCCAAAAAGGGGAAGCCGAACCCACACCTGGTCTCGGTCATGACCCTACCAGGACAACCCCTGCGAACGCCGCATCACCTTCCAGCAAAAGTACCGGCCGCACAGAGGACTCAGTAAGGAGAGGCAATTAGCATACCTATAAAGATTTGCCGGACAGCCTGCTGCGCTGCAAACCCTACAGGTATGCATTATATTATACCCTGGCCTCATTTAAAACTAAGCATCGAAAGCATTTCACCTTCCGGAAGTTCCCGTGCTGTATAATGAAGACTGAGGTCATGCTGGGCATTGGATTTTTCTAATAGCAGCAATTCCTTTACTGGTATCGACATGCTCCAATCCGATCCCGTTGTATTGGCAAACGTCCACTTCTTCAATGTATTTCCTTTCTCATCTTTCAAAAAAATGCTCCTGCCTGTACCTGCCCCTTTTGTGGAGCAATGCCTGTAAATAATCCGCAGTTGATCGTTTTCGTTAGTTTCCTTCAACTGCAATACCCTCAGGCTTACAGGCTGACGCACCGTTTGCTTCAGAATGATCTTGTCGTTCAAATATATTTCGTAACTGTCTACCCCAAACTTTGTGGTAAAGCCCAGGGCGGTAATGCATAGTGTAATCAGCGTAACCATACCAATGAACGCCTGGTTGATTTTGAATTGTTTCATATTCCTTGTTTAAAATGAAAAGGATAGTGTACAGGTGCAATTTATAATGGCAGGAATATGAAGCGGGAAAATAATCGACCAACAGCCAAGATTGTAGACAGCAGTTTATAATGCTATAGTAGCAATTACCCTTTTCGGAGTTTCCCTTTATTTGAAACAGCCTCAAAAGGTGATTACCGGCGAAGACATAGTGAATGTGCCTCCTGCATTAGTCGTAGCCGTGACAGGAGATCCCACAGCGTTACCACCTCGCTTGATTATCATTGTAACCTGTTGCCCTGCCGCACCACCGGCACCTGATATCACCATACTGGCCCCGCCTACACTGGCATCGTAAGTAATCTCTTTGCTCCACGGAATCGAAGCTGGCTGCTCCACAACCGTTCCACCGCTTGCAGTGGTATACGATACAATGATGTTGCTCCCTGAAAAATTTCCTGTTACCTCGTACTTAAGGGTGCGTGATCTGTTCCCGGTTTGGTTATCGCCATCTTTCTTACACGAAGTAAAAATGGTAAGTGCTGTAATGAGTGCAATCACTAACTTTTTCATTTTTCTTATTTTAATTATTAACCTGATAATTGGATTTTGAAAGCGCAATTTTATAAAGACCACAGCTCCCGACTCATTAACTTAAGTTAACAAATAAAGATCCTGCCCGCATTGGATAACTGTTTACCGCACGCTTACCTTTGGAAGTATGCGTTGGTTACAAGCGTAGCTTTCATCATTCGCATGTTTCGGCATTTAGAATTTTACGCCGAAATGAAGACCTGGTTCGCCCCAAAAGAATTTTGACCACTTATCATCGAGCACCTTGAATGTCTCGGGCATTTTGGTATGGTAAGGGCGGTGTGTGACTGCTATAAATGGTTCAATAAAAAAACGATCTTTAGGAAGTGTAATGTGATAACCAACCCTGTAGGTATTAAAGAGCTGAAAACCTGTACCTGTTTTTTTTCCATTGTCGTTTACAAACGACTGCCAGGCGTTCATTACATGAATACCGGTGTATAGTCCTTTCCACCAAAAACGTTGATAGGCAAACGCAAATCCATTTTCCCTGATATAGCCCGGGAATTTTTCTTCAGGGGCCTCGTGCGATTGTCCATAAGGAATGCCTAACGGCCAGGCATACTTCCAGGTTTTACCTTCTATAGAAACAGCATTCTTCTGGTTGATGCGATAACCCAGGTTAAGCTGCACAAAACCCGGAGGATTTTTATTGTCGAGGTTGCCTAACATAAAAAATGTGCTGCCAATGAAGAACCTTCTGCGAACGCTGTCTTGCAGCCCTGTTTGTGCACGAGCGGTTGAAAAAGCTACAACGCAGGTTAATACAAGTGAGGCGATTTTTGTTTTCATGATCATTGCAAATGTTTTGCAATAATAGGATGCCACCTATGCTTAATCTGTTCACTAAGGTTAAGAACGATCCGTATGTATGAATTGATGTAAAGAATGTTATGGAAAAAGGTTTCCAACCTTTGAAAGGTTGGGAACCTTCTTCACTACCGGTTGATGTCTCAGCATAGCCGTCAACTTAGGCTGATATACATTTTCAAAAAATAATAAGTTTGCTTGCACACGAAGACTGCTTCGCCGCCGTAAGTTCCATTTAGTAGTAAGCCACTGCGGGCGTCTCGCGGAGACGGTGCAAGGGGTGTATATTTTGGTTGCCCTACGAGCGGCAAGGTCGGTCTGAACGAAGTTGCAAAGGCATCAACCTCTTACACATCCCGGCGAGCCTCCGCCTTAGCGGGGCGAAACCATCTTCCGCACCAGGCAATGGCCAAGCTAGCAGATAGACCGGGATGAACAATCTGGATAGTATTTTATCCATACAAAGGCCTTCTGTAATCTTGTTTCACGCTAGCTTAAGTTGACGGCTATGGTGCCTCACCGGCCTGAAAAATTATACAACCCGGGAAAATCTGGAATACAGCCGAAGAATGTTATTTCTTCATCAACCTGCCTCTTAACCTGCTGAGGGATTGGGGAGTGATGCCTAAATAACTTGCCAATTGATGCTGCGGTATCCGTTGGAAAAGGTCGGGGCGATTTTCCAATAAAGTGAGATAACGTTTCTCAGGGCTGGATGTTTTAAAATTATCAAACTGGGCTTGGGTTTTAGCAGCGAGTTTTTCAGACAGTATTCTGCAAAGCATTTCAAATCTTGGAAACCTGGCAAATGCCTCCTGCTCAATTTGAGGATTGGAAACCAGCACTACCGTATCCTCTGCACAAGATATATAATACTCAGATGCCGTTCCCTCTGTCACACAAAGCGGAGCTAAGCTTTCCAATTCTATATAAAATTCAGTAGTTTTTTCTTCACCTTCTATAACGTAATAAGATCTTAAGCAACCCTTCAGTACAAAATAATTATCCTGCGATTTTTTCCCTTCCTCCAGCAACAGCGTTCCCTTTTTGTAATTTTTTATCAGGCTCAAATCCTTGATGATCTGCTTTTCCTCCTCAGAAAGACTCATGTAATTCTCTATATAATCAAAAAGTATTTGTTCCATCATGGATGGTATTTGAGAGGATAAATATAGCTTACAAATTCATTTTCTTTAATTCATCGACAGCATGATCGACAGCCCTTGCTGTAATTGCCATAAAGGTGAGTGACGGGTTTTGAGTTCCCGTGGAAGTCATGCAGGCGCCATCAGTAACAAATACATTTTTGCAGGTGTGCAACTGGTTGAATTTGTTCAGGAGCGAAGTACGAGGATCTTTTCCCATTCTTACACCACCCATTTCATGAATATCTAAACCAGGCGCCTGGCGCGAATCGCGGAAACGAATGTTTTTAGCACCGGCTGCTTCAAGCATGCCCTGGGCCTGCTCCGAAAAATCTTTCAGCACCAGCTTGTCGTTTTCATCATAATCTACCGAAATAACCAATTGTGGAATACCGTTGGGATCTTTTTGCTGAGGATCGAGCTTCACCGTATTGGTAGCTTTGGGAATGGTTTCGCCCTGCATCATCATATAAATGCTCCACGAGCCCGGTTCTGTAAGACTGTTTTTGAGATCGGCACCTATACCAATATCGTCTGGCAATTGCCGCGCCCAGCCGCTGCGCGTAGCCAGGTAAAATGTCATGTACCCACGCTGAAAAGATGCATCTTGTTTGTATACATTCCTGAAATTAGGCATCATTACTGCGCAGGGTCGCCGGCCATGATAATAGGAATCGGTCATTCCATCCATTGTGGCAGTTAAGCTTCCCCGGTAGTTATGAAAGGCAACGTATTTTCCCAGCAAACCATTGTCATTTCCCAATCCGGCAGGAAACCTTGATGAAACGGAATTCAATAACACCTGGTTGGATGCTATAGTGGAAGCATTCACAAAAATGATCCGCGCATGGTATTCCTGCATTTGTTTGGTATGCACATTGATCACTCTTACCCCGCTCGCCTTTTGCAGCTTATCGTCGTAAATAATGGAGTGTACCACGCTATCGGGCTGAATGGTGAGATTGCCGGTTTTAGCTGCCCACGGCAAAGTAGAAGCGTTTGAACTGAAATAGCCACCATAAGGGCAACCTCTTTCGCACAGGCTGCGTGCCTGGCATTGGCCTCTCCCCTGGTCGATATGAATTTGCTGAGGCTTGGTAAGATGAGCGCATCGGCCAATCACCACATGCCTGTCTTTATAACGGGATAGTATACCCGAACGGATAGCCGATTCGCATTCGTTGAATTGCCAGGGCGGCAAAAACTCACCATCGGGCAATACATCCAGCCCGTCCTTATTGCCACTTACGCCTATAAAACGCTCTACATGGCTGTACCAGGGCGCAAGCTCATCGTATGTAAACGGCCAGGCAACAGCAAAACCATCGCGCGCGGGCCCTTCAAAATCGTAACGGCTCCAGCGCTGCACCTGCCTCGCCCACAGCAATGATTTTCCACCAACCTGGTTGCCACGTATCCAGTCAAAGGGCTTTTCCTGCACGTAGGGTTGCTCATTGTCTTTCAGGAAAAAATGCGAAGCAGCTTCTGTAAAAGCATAACACCTGGATGCAACCGGATTTGCCTCACGTATTTCTTTATTCAGCCGCCCCCGGTGCTCAAACTCCCAGGGAGGCGTAAACGCTGTTGGATAATCTTTTACATGTTCAACGCTGCGCCCTCGCTCAATTATCAGCGTTTTCAACCCTTTTTCGCAAAGTTCTTTTGCCGCCCATCCCCCGCTGATACCGGAACCAATAACAATTGCGTCGTATGTATGATTGGATTGCCCCATGTATTTGCTTTTGCTGTTTGTAAAAATAACGTTCCTCTCTCTAAAAAAATCAACAGATTGGGGTACACGAAGTACGGCAGTGCATTTACTTTCGGTGAGGAAGTTCAGATTTTTTCAGGCGCGTGTATCGTCGGGCAAAGATTTCCAACCTTTGAAAGGTTGAAAACCTTACATCTTCGCTAGAGGCCAATGTCTCACCATAGTCGTCAACTTAAGAAAAATAGCAATAGTTATGCGATTGGTTATGCACCGTAGGTGCTATCTGTTTGTAACTATCGTCAACAGCTTTTTTACTGCGCCGTAGGTGCAGCCCTTGTATTAGGGTAGCACCTCCGGCGCAAAGTATCAAGGGGATGGCTTGTTACCAACGAGTTGCCTCTATGAAGCAATAGAGCCCACATGTGTCTCCTTCAAATTGACCGCTATGATCTTTCACTTCCAAAAAATTAACATACAGGGCTACCCGAAGTACAATCGCTTTTTAAACAATAGGGTTTCATACAGTATATTAGAAAGTAAAATATTATCACCACCAGAACGACTATTCATCATGACGAACAAAATTTCAAAAAGACTGTTGGATATAGTGGATGCTTTG
>JBQCGX010000158.1:0-136751 GCA_051955255.1 Agriterribacter sp.
AAGTGGGGGAGGGAACATGGATTGGCAGCAATGTAACCATTATGGAGGGAGCCCGCATTGGTAAGAACTGCCGTATTTTTCCAGGGGCAGTTATATCGGCCATTCCGCAGGACTTAAAATTTGAGGGAGAAGATTCGCTGGTGGAAGTGGGTAACAATACTACCATTCGTGAATTTGTGACCATTAACCGCGGCACAAAAGACAGGGGCAAAACATCGGTAGGCAATAACTGTTTGATACAGGCATACAGCCATATTGCACACGACTGCATTATTGGCAACAACTGCATTATTACCAATAACACCCAAATGGCGGGACATGTAATGATGGGCGATTGGGCCATATTAGGTGGTATGTGCGCAGTACACCAGTTTGTAAAAATAGGTTCGCATGCGTATGTGGGCGGCGGTTCGCTGGTTGGGAAAGATGTGCCTCCTTATATTAAAGCAGCCAGGCAGCCGCTCAGCTATGCCGGGGTAAATTCGATAGGCTTAAAACGAAGAGGTTTTACAGTAGATAAGATCAACCATATACTCGACATTTACAGGACCATTTACAATAAGGGACTGAACACATCGCAGGCAGTGGAGTTTTTGGAAGAAGAATTTCCTGCCACCGACGAACGCGATGAAATTGTGACATTTATTCGCGAAAGCGGAAGGGGTATCATTAAACGCTACACAAAAAACAGTGTGGATGACGATATCGCTGACTAATACCGGCAAGCGCTTCAACCGCGAATGGATATTCCGTCACCTGGATTTTCAATTTGTTACGGGCACAAATTATGCTATTACCGGACCCAACGGCTCGGGCAAATCAACACTGCTGCAGGTAATTGCCGGCGCACTTTCGCCCAGCGAAGGCAAAATAAATTTTCAATTAAAGGATCAAAAAGCAGCAGCCAATAATAACGGCGGCGATAACCTGTTCAGCTTCGTTTCCATTGCTGCTCCTTACCTGGAACTGATAGAGGAAATGACGCTGACTGAATTTCTTCGTTTTCACGCACAATTCAAATCTTATCTTCCTTCACTCTCAATAAACAACATTATTGCCACCATTGGGTTGGAAAAAGCCGCGCACAAGCAAATCCGTTTTTTTAGCAGTGGCATGAAACAAAGAGTAAAACTCGCTCAGTCTGTATTATGCAATACGCCCGTTTTACTGCTGGATGAGCCCTGCACCAATCTTGACGCAGAAGGCATTGCGTTGTATCATAAATTAATTGCTGATTACTCAACCGACAAACTCATCATTGTAAGCAGCAACGATGAAATTGAATACAGCTTTTGCAAAGAGAAGATAAGTATAATGGATTACAAGTAATAAAGTTAAGCCGTTCGATAGTCAGCTATCAGCAATGAGGCAGGAGTAAGCAGGCAAGTGTCACCCTTCACATCTCTTCCTTTCACCTTTCACCTTTTACCCTTCACCTTTCCCCTTCACCTTTCCCTTTCACCTTTCCCTTTCACCTTTCCCTATCTCCGGCTCGCAATCAGCAAATTAAGGTCGGTATACTTTAAATTGAATCTTTGGCTGAGGTATATATTGGTGAGAGAACCTTTGAACAGGTAAATGCCGCTACGGATATTGAATTTATGCCAAACCAGTTTTTCTAATCCTCCTTCATCGCCAATTTCAAGCAGCAAAGGCATGAGCACATTGCTGATAGCCTGCGAAGCTGTTCGGGCAAAACCTGATGGAATATTGGGAACGCAATAGTGAATAACGCCATGTTTGATAAATACCGGGCTTTCGTGCGAAGTAATTTCCGAGGTTTCAAAACATCCGCCCCTGTCTATGCAAACATCCAGTATTACACTACCCGGCCGCATAATAGCCACCATTTCTTCTGTTGCCACAATAGGCGTTCTGCCACCGGTAGAAGACAAAGCACCCACCGCAACATCGCAGGTTTTAAGCTGCTTTGCCAGAATTTTGGGTTCAATAACGGAAGTCCACATACGAACACCGATATTTCCCTGCATCCGCTTCAGCTTATAAATATTGTTGTCAAACACTTTTACGCTGCTGCCCATAGCCAATGCCGTTCGGGCCGCATATTCTGCCACAATTCCCGCTCCAATAATTACCACCTTGGTGGGAGGAATGCCCGAAATACCCCCCAGCAACATTCCTTTGCCGTTGTTGGCATTGCTGAGATAGTTGCCCGCCAGCAGCATAACCGCGCTGCCGGCAATTTCGCTCATGCTCCGTACAATGGGATTGTGCCCTGAATCGTCTTTGAAGTTTTCAAACGACAATGCAGTGATGCGTTTTTCCATCATACATTGCAGGATACCCGTTTTCATTACAGGCAGGTGAATAGGCGAGATAATTGTTTGATCGTGTTTCAACAAGGGCAACTCTTCCTCATTTACCGGCGCCGACTTCATAATGAGGTCGCACTGGAATACCTCCTTTTTCTGATGAGCTATTTTAGCACCGGCATCGCTGTAGTCCTTATCCGAAAAATGAGCGCCTTCGCCGGCCCCGTGTTCTACCACTACCCTGTGCCCATTATTTACCAGCACGCTGATGGCATCAGGCGTAAGAGCGATCCTGTTTTCCTGGAATGTGTTTTCGCTCGGAATCCCGATAAGCAACTGTGCTTCGCGTGGCTTAATGTCTAATGTTTCTTCTAATGTTTCGTAATTGAACGATGCACCAACAAATGGCTTCTCTGCCGGCATAAGCGCGATTAGATTTGAGCGGACAATTTACAAAAAATTTACCTGCCAACCTCAATTTTAAGGCGACGCATCTGATCGCTTACCGGATACACATAAACATGTACCACATCGTGTGGTAATAACGAAGGCGCCTTTTCGGGCCATTCCACAAAACAAACGCTGCCAGAATACAAGCAGTCTTCCACTCCTGCATTCATCGCTTCTTCCTCATCCTTCAGCCGGTATAGGTCAATGTGAAAAATAGATTTTTGAACATTTCCCTCCTTGTATGTGTATTCGTTGATCAAAGAAAAAGTAGGACTGCCTATATGATCGGTAGTTCCTTTTGCCCGGCAAAGTGCAGCAATAAACGTGGTTTTGCCTGCACCCATCTCTCCATGAAAGGCAAATACTTCCCCCGTCACCTGCTGCCAGAACATTTGGGCCGCTTCCTCTATCTTCTCCAGATACACTTCAATTTCCATCAATTTCAAATCTAAAATTTCAATTTTAAATGTTATGATACAAGGTTGCAAAGATATACCGGCTTTTGAGCCGTTACTGATACAAGGTTGCAAAGATAATTGCGCCGGTAGTTTATCGGTAAATACAAGCTGAGGTAATTTTGCCTTATGGAAAATATATACTGGAAAGTTGAAGGAATGGATTGTACCAATTGTGCGCTCACGGTAAGAAGATTCCTGGAGAAAGAAGGGGCACAGAACGTTAAGGTGAATTTTGTGGATGGCGATGTTGCTTTCAGCATCAATGGCAATCATTCAACCAATCAAATTCAAAAAGGCATTGAAGGATTGGGCTACAAAGTAGCAGGCATGCTGGAAGACAGGGCAACCACAGCCGGCAAACCCATCAACCTGCATTTAAAATATACACTCATTTGTCTGCCTTTTACACTGGTATTACTGCTGCATATGTTTCATGGCGTGCTGGGCTGGCATTGGCTCATGAACCCGTGGGTACAACTGGCATTGTGTACACCGGTTTATTTGGTAGGTATGAGTTATTTTGGCAAAAGCGCTCTGAAAAGCATTCGCAACGGCATCCCTAATATGAATGTGCTGATTGCAGTAGGCGCCACTGCAGCATTTGTATACAGCCTTATCGGCTCTCTCCGTAACATGGGAGAAGATTACCTTTTTTACGAAACAGCCGCCACTATCATTACGTTGGTTTTCTTTGGCAACTATCTCGAAAGCGCATCAGTTCAGTCTACGCAAAAGGCGTTGAACAAGCTGGCCAAATCGCAAAAGGTAATGGCTAATATGATCGCCTTCGACGAGCATCACCAGGAAGTGATTATGCCTGTTGACAATGCCGACCTGCGTTCGGGAGATCTGATATTGATCAAAAGCGGTGAGCAGGTGCCAGCAGATTGCAAAATACTTTGGGGCGATGCCAGCGTAAGCGAAGCTATTATTACCGGCGAAAGCCTGCCTGTTGAAAAACATGCAAAAGACAAACTGATAGGCGGAAGCCTGGTAGTAAACGGCACAGTAAAGGCGCAGGTTACCGCGGCAGCGGCAGATTCTGCCCTGGCAAATATTGTGAACCTGGTTAAGCAGGCACAGGGCGAAAAACCTCCGGTGCAGCAAATGGCAGATAAAATAAGCGCCATCTTTGTTCCGCTCGTTATTGGTATAGCGGTGCTCACTTTTATTATTAATTATATTGTATTACACGACTTTACGGCAGCGCTTATGCGCAGTATAGCGGTATTGGTGATCGCTTGTCCTTGTGCGTTAGGACTGGCCACTCCAGCAGCCATTGCTGTTGGTCTGGGACGCGCCGCCAGGAATGGTGTATTGTTTAGGAATGCGTCGAGCCTTGAGTTGTTCAAAAACATTCAGCAGGTGGTATTTGACAAAACCGGAACGCTTACCACGGGCGAGCTTACGATCAGCCAGGTAAAGGTCATTTCACCAACAGTGCAGGAAGAAACCTTTAAAGCGATTGTTTTTTCACTTGAAAAATATTCTAACCACCCGCTGGCAAAACCTGTTGTAGCCGAATGGAAAACAAAAAGCGAAATACGCTGGCAAAAAATAGAAGAAATAAAAGGTCTGGGCATGCGTGGCATAAGCAAGGAAGGCGACGAATATATTGCCGGTTCCTATAAAGTTGCTGCCAGGTTTACGGCCGACAATTCGCATAACATATACCTTGTTCGCAATGGTGAGCTATTGGGGTGGATAGACCTTAAAGATGATATCCGGCCCGAATCGAAAACAGTTGTGGATTATTTGCACAGCAGGGGCATTACTACTATTCTTTTAAGCGGCGACACCGAAGTTAAAAGCAAACAACTGGCCAAGGCATTGGGTATTGATATGGTATTGGCAGAGCAAAGCCCCGAGCAAAAGTTAGCTACGATAGAGAACCTGTCTTCACAAAAGCCCACCGCTATGGTAGGAGATGGCATTAACGATGCGCCTGCTTTGGCTAAAGCCACCATAGGCATTTCTATGAGCGATGCATCGCAAATAGCCATGCAAACCGCCGACGTGGTATTGATGAACAAGGGTTTGAAGAACCTTCCACTTTCGTTAGGCCTAGGCAGGCACACTTTCTTAACCATTAAACAAAATCTTTTTTGGGCATTTTGCTATAATATAGTTGCCATACCGCTGGCAGCCGTGGGTTTTTTAAGTCCCATGTTTGGCGCACTGGTAATGGGTTTGAGCGATGTGGTGCTGGCAATTAACTCGGGAAGATTGTTTGTGAAGAGGGTGGTGTGAACCCGAATGTTTATTGATTTCCCTCGCTAGCGATTATTGATAAGGTTGATTATTAATTTTATCATCAGCTCCTTGTCATCAGGATTACTTTGGGCTACCAACAATGCCAATGCGACCAAACCGCTGTCATTAATTTTCAATTCTCCTGTTCTTTTGAAACGATGCCGGTTTTTTTCCAGAAACCATATAAATAAAAAAGCACCTATTCGTTTGTTGCCATCGCTGAAAGGATGGTTTTTAATTACAAAATATAAAAGATGAGCCGCCTGCTCCTCAATACTTTTGTATAGATATACTCCGCCGAAAGTTTGAACAATACTGCCTAAAATGCCTTGAAAACTTTCGTCTTTTTGAATACCAAATAGTTCGGTGGCTTCTTTTTTTTCTATCAATCGCTTTTTGAGTATTTCAATTGCTTTAATTGCTTCTGTATAAGCAATTTCATAGGTGATTTTTTCATTCAGCTGCTCACTTTCCAATCTATTACTATCGAATCGGTTTAAGAGAACAAAACTTTGGGTGTAATTAGCGATAATATCCAAGAGTCCCTTTGCTTCCGATGTCGATAATTCCTTATTATCACTAGATTGCTGTATTATATTTACTACTTGCTGTAGTTGTTCCAGGCGTTTTTGATTAATAGCATAGCCTTGTACCAGGTAATCTTTTAATCGTTGAATTGCCCATTGGCGAAATTGGGTACCTCGTTTGGATTTTACCCTATAACCTACTGAAATAATGACATCAAGGTTGTAATACCTGACGCTTTTTTCCTGCATTTTCCCCTTCATTGCACCATGCTTAGTGGTATGTGCAAAATTTGCACACACCAGCTTTTCCTCTAATTCATCTTCTTTAAATATATTAGATATATGTTTTGCAATGACCGATCTTTCGCGCTGGAATAATTCGCCAATTTGCATCTGATTAAGCCAAACTGTATCTCCCTCAAACTTAACTTCAACCTCAATTTGAGATTGAGCATCATCCGTTTTATATATTTCTATTTGATCCATATAGCCGGGTGTGTTTTGGATAACGTATAATGATTCCTTCTTCTTTCCTCCATATTTCCCTGTTCCTATCTCCATCATCTAAATGTATCAATATTCTGTGAATGATTCAATCCTTATATTCAGTCATTCATATGTTCATTTTCAAAACGATATTTGCCTTTTTACCACTTTGACCGACATCCATTCCATATTACAATCCAACTGGGGATATACCGCTTTCCGGCCAATGCAGGAAGATATCATTCGTTCTGTTTTGGATGGTCACGATACATTGGCCATTATGCCTACGGGTGGCGGGAAATCTATCTGTTTCCAGGTGCCGGCACTGGCTAAACCGGGCATATGCCTTGTAATTACTCCGCTGATTGCATTGATGAAAGACCAGGTGGAAAATCTTTCACAAAGAGATATCCCCGCGCTTGCTATTCACTCAGGAATGAATTTTACCGAAGTAAAAAAAGCATTGGAAACTGCGCTGCACGGCAATATTAAATTCCTGTATGTGTCCCCCGAGCGGCTTACCACAAGGCTGTTTAGAGAATACCTTTCTGCGTTGCCGCTGAATTTAATAGCAGTAGATGAAGCGCATTGTATTTCGCAGTGGGGATACGATTTTCGTCCTGCCTATCTCACGATTGCGGCTATACGAAATGAAAAGAAAAAAACGCCCGTATTAGCCTTAACGGCTTCTGCAACGAAGCAGGTGCAAGAAGACATATGTGATAAACTGCAGTTTCAAAACAAACGATTTTTCCAGCAATCTTATGAACGTCCTAACCTTTCCTACAGCGTTCTGGAGGTAGATGTTAAAATCAATAAGCTGATAGACATCCTGCAAAAAGTGCCCGGTTGCGGTATTGTGTACTGTCGCAGCCGAAAGCGTACTAAAGAAATGGCAGAATTGCTGCAGCTACATGGCATCAACACTGATTATTATCATGCGGGACTCACGAATGAGGAGCGAGGTGATAAACAGGAAAAATGGTTGAAAAATCACACTCGCGTCATGGTTTGCACCAACGCCTTTGGCATGGGGATTGACAAACCAGATGTACGACTGGTTGTTCATGTAGACATACCTGAATGCATTGAAAGTTACTACCAGGAAGCAGGAAGGGCAGGCCGCGACGGTAAAAAATCTTACGCAGTATTACTGTATCGCTCACCCGATATTGGCGAGTTGAAAAAAATACCGGACATAAAATTTCCTACGCTCAACGAAATTAAAACAGTATACCAGGCACTGGTGAACTTTTTGCAGTTACCTGCCGGTTCGGGTGGCGATGTATTTTTTGACCTGGACATGAATGAGTTTGCCAAAACATTTAAGCTATCGCCATTATTGGTTACTTACGCTATACGGGCAATGGAGCAGGAAAATATACTGGCTTATAACGATCAGTTCTTTCAACCATCAACGGTAATGTTTGTATGTGGCAAAGAAAAAATTGAGCAAACCGAAAAAGAAAATCCAACGCTCGATCCCTATATCAAATTCCTGCTGAGGTCGTACGGCGGCATACTGGACGTGCCGGTGCCGGTGAATGAAAAATTCATGGCAAAGAAGCTGCGCAAGGAAGTGGAAGAAGTACAATCCATGCTTTCTACGTTACATCAAATGAGGGTGATTCAATATCAACAACAAAAAGAAAATCCCCAAATACGGTTTTTGGGACCGCGTGTAGTAACTGAAAACCTTACCATCAATACAACGAATTATGCAACACGAAAAAAAGTGTTGCAAGATCAGATAGCAGCAATGACAAGCTATGTTGAAAACAAAAAGGATTGTCGCGCTCAACTGATAGCAACCTACTTTAATGATTTCAATACACCACGGTGTGGCATATGCGGCAATTGCCTGCAACAGAAAAAAGAAACTATCTCTATACATGAATTTGCCCCACTCCAACTTGATATAATTGTCGCCCTTAGCAAACAGCCTTTAACAATGAAAGAACTTATCAAGTTGCTGCCACAATTTACACAGCAACAAATATGGACCGTAGTGCAGCATTTAATGGAAGAAGAAGCAATTGAGTTAAGCGGGGGAACAGACCTGGGGAAAATGCAGGTAAAAAAAAAGGGCCAGGATAAAAATCCAGCCCGTTTTTAAAATCCAATATCCTATGAAAAACCGAGTCAAAGATATGGAGGATATGTGTCCTGCCAATACCCTTTTAGTGGTATTCACTTAAATTTTTCTATACGCTAACCGGCAATACTTTTATTGATGAAGTAAAATCTTCCACTTTTTTTTGTCGAAGATTTTGTTAACTCGCTCAGAACCAGGTAGTTTTCTTTTTTGTCCGACTGCTTCTACCACCTAATCCCAGGGCGCCTAAAAGGCTCCTTGTAATAATCGACGCAGCAGTGCGCTGGACCTGCCTCGACACCGGGTTATCAAGCATCTTTTCAATAACCGAAGGTTCGGGCTTCGAAGATTTCTGCTTCTTTTCTTCAGCAGTTTTTTCCTCTGCTTCTTCTAATTTGGCTGTCAAAATTTCGTAAGCACTTTCATTGTCAATGGTTTGCTCGTATTTTTTTACCAGTTTCGATCGTTGTGTGAGCGCATCAATTTCCATATCGCTCAAAACATCCATCCGCGATCTGGGTGAGCCCAGCATGGTATGCACCAAAGGGGTGGGTATGCCTTTTTCGTTTAACAGCGTTACCAGTGCCTCCCCTATACCCAGTTGAGTAATCAGCTCATTTACAGTGTAATATTCAGACTCAGGATAATTTTCTGCCGCCTGCTTTATAGTTTTGCGGTCGGCAGCAGTAAAAGCCCTGAGCGCATGTTGCACTTTTAATCCTAACTGACTTAAAACCGAAGCGGGAATATCCTGCGGGTTTTGGGTACAGAAGAAAATACCTACTCCTTTTGAACGTATCAGCTTTATTACTGTTTCTATTTGCTGCATCAATGCGTCTGTAGCCTCCTGGAAAACCAGGTGCGCTTCGTCAATAAACAAAACCAGCTTAGGCTTATCAAGATCGCCCTCCTCGGGCAATATAGCGTATAACTCCGCCAGCAGTTGCAGCATAAAAGTGGAAAACAGTTTCGGGCGGTTCTGCATATCCGTTACTCTCAGCACATTTACCACACCTCTTCCGTCATCAGCAATTTTCATCAGGTCTTCTACCTCAAACGACGGTTCGCCAAAAAACACATCGGCGCCCTGTTGTTGCAGCTCAATCACCTTTCGCAATATTGTGCCTGTGCTTGTAGTGGCTATTTTACCATATTCCTTTTCAATTTCTGCCTTTCCCTCATTGCTTACAAACTGCAACATTTTGGTAAAGTCTTTCAGGTCAAGCAAAGGTATTTTGTGATCATCGCTGTATTTAAAAATCATGGCAACCAGCCCTTGCTGTGTATCGTTCAACCCCAGGATCTTAGAGATGAGCACAGGACCAAACTCGCTTACCGTTGCACGAAGCCTAACCCCTTTCTCGTTGCTCAGCGTTAACAACTCTACAGGATAGGCCGCAGGAGTATAAGTAAGCCCCATTTTACCATAACGGTCTTCAATAACCGCATTTATTTTGCCCTCTGCTGCAATGCCGCTTAAATCGCCTTTAATGTCCATCATCAATACAGGAACACTCGCATCGCTCAGTCCTTCTGCAATTACCTGCAATGTTTTGGTCTTTCCGGTACCGGTTGCACCTGCTATCAAACCGTGGCGATTCATTGTTTTAAGCGGCAGCTTTACCTGCGCATCTTTCAATACCTCACCATTAAGCATAGCCGCACCCAGGGTATAATATTCCCCTTTAAATGCGTATCCGGTCTTTACCAGTTCCGTAAAAGTGTTCTTGTCAGGCATGATTTATTTTTAAGGAAAGTTAAGCATATCCCGCACAGAAAAACAATACCAGGTGTATCAAAGATCTTCCTCGCGCTCCAGCATTAAAATGGCGCTTTGCGGTACAATAAAATACTTTTCGTTTTCGTACATTACTTCGGTAGCGCCACTCAGTAAAAAAATAGCCAGATCGCCCTCCCTGGCCTGCAATGGTATATATTTCACCTGCTCTTCCTCCGCCTTCCAGCTTTCACTTTCTACCGGCATTGGTATAGCGTAACCAGGTCCATGCTTAATTACATATCCCTGCTGCACTTTTTCTCTTTCCTGCACGCCCGGCGGAAGATACAAGCCACTGGCAGTTCTTTCGTTTCCCTGCAGCGGCTTTATCAAAATCCTGTCGCCTATTACTATCAGTTTTTTAAACCTGTTATCGGGAGTAAGCATCATGTCCATTTTTTACCGGCAAAAATAAACATTCAGTCATTTTGTTGCTCCAAACAGCATTGCGTCAAAAGGGGATGGAACGGTTTATGCTTTAACAAAAATTTATTGGCATTATCGCATAATCGGGAAATGAATTATATTTATTTGTTTTTAAATGATTTTATATGGAGGCACAAAAACATAAAATATTGCTTTGCGAAGATGATCAGAACCTGGGGCTGGTATTGAAAAACTATCTTGAACTGAACGATTATGATGTTACCCTTGAGCGCGACGGGCGTTTAGGGTTGGCAGCTTTTCAACGCGAAAAGTTTGAACTGTGCCTGTTGGATGTGATGATGCCGAATATGGACGGCTTTAAGCTGGCAGAAGAAATACGTGATATTAATCCCGATATACCGCTGTTTTTTCTTTCAGCCAAAACAATGAAGGAAGACATCATCCAGGGATATAAGCTGGGCGCCGACGATTATATTACTAAGCCATTCGACAGCGAAGTACTGCTGTTGAAAATAAAAGCCATTCTTAAACGAAACGACGATCTGAGCAAAGACTCGTCGAACATTGAATTTGATCTTGGTTCTTACCATTTCAATCCCAAATTGCGCGAGCTGAGCATTAACGGTAAAACACAAACGCTTTCTCCCAAAGAAAATGAGTTGCTGAAAATGCTGGCGGAGTATAAGAATGACTTATTGCCGCGGGAAATAGCACTGAAACGCATTTGGGGCAGCGATACTTATTTTAATGGCAGAAGCATGGATGTGTATATTGCCAAGCTTCGCAAATATTTAAAGGAAGATTCCACCATTGAGATCGTGAATATTCATGGCAACGGCTTCAGGCTTGTGGTAGGATCATAAAAACATTTCTTACAAGCAAAAAGGCGGTTCCCCCCAAAGGAACCGCCCTTTTTATTTTTGCGAACTTATCGGACTTATCAGTAATCAATTACCTGCTCTTCTATCAACTCCGGCACCTGCCTCCACTCATATTACTGGTTACGCAACTGCGGCTCAAAGCCAGCCTCCTTAATAGCATCCTGCATGGTTTTGTAAGTAAACCTATGTGGCGCGCCTGCAGCGCTTACCACATTCTCTTCAATCATAATACTTCCAAAATCGTTGGCGCCCGCATGCAGGCATATTTGCGCAGTTTTTTTACCCACTGTTAGCCACGATGCCTGGATGTTTTTAATATTAGGTAGCATGATCCTGGAAAGAGCGATCATGCGAATATATTCGTCGGCAGTGGTAAGATTGTGCACACCGCGAATACGCGTAAGCAAGGTATCTACATCCTGGAAGGTCCAGGGTATAAAAGCCAGGAAACCTTTCGCATCTGCCGGTTTACGGCTTTGCACTTCCCGTATTTTCACCAGGTGTTCAAACCTTTCCTGCAAAGTTTCAACGTGCCCAAACATCATGGTAGCGCTGGTGGTAATATGCAGCTTGTGCGCTTCATGCATAATATCCAGCCATTCCTGCGCACCACATTTTCCCTTGCTTATCAAGCGGCGTACTCTGTCTATCAGGATTTCAGCACCAGCACCGGGCAACGAATCCAGCCCTGCTTCTTTCAGCGCTTTCAGCACATCGTGGTGACTCATTTTTTCCAGCTTGCATATATGCGCCACTTCCGGTGGTCCTAAAGCATGCAGCTTTATATCGGGAAACTCCTCTTTTATTTGCCGGAAAGTACTGGTGTAAAATTCAAGCCCCAACTCGGGGTGATGCCCACCTTGCAGCAGCAACTGGTCGCCACCATACTTAACGGTTTCCCGTATTTTCTTCCGGTAGGTATCCATATCCGTTATGTATGCCTCCGCATGGCCGGGTATACGGTAAAAGTTGCAAAACTTGCAATTGGCTATGCATACATTGGTTGTATTTACATTGCGGTCTATTTGCCAGGTAACTTTTCCGTGAGGTACCTGCACTTTGCGCATTTCGTCGGCTACGTACATCAGCTCCGATAAAGCCGCCTTCTCAAACAAAAACATTCCCTCTTCTACCGACAAAAATTCAAATTGCAGCCCTTTATGTAAAATATCAGCAGTATTCATTTGTTTGCAAAAGTACTGAGAATATGGTTTGATGGGCGTTTGGCTTTCAGCTATCAGATATCAGCTTTGAGCTATCAGTTGTGGGCAATCAGCTTTCCATGGCTGACGGCTGATCGCTGATTGCTGATTGCTGAAAGCTGACGGCCCGTCTGTTACCTAATAACCTGCAATTGAACTTATTCAAATTGACAGACGGGCAATTTTTATATACAAAATGGTTTAAATTTATGGAGCACATATGAAACGTAACGTTACCTGCTTATTATTTTGTCTTTTGCTTGTGTCCGGACCTTGTTTTGCCTGGCAGGAAAAGTTACCTGATCCGCCCGCTCGATTAATTACCCAATTTACGTTTCACCAGTTTAGCGGCGGTGTTGTCATCATCAAAGCTTTATTGAACGATTATTCTGATTCCCTGAATTTTATTCTGGACACGGGCAGCGGGGGTATATCGCTTGATTCGCTCACCGTAGTGGCTTTATCCATTCCCACCCAACCTTCCGAAAGAACCATTCGCGGCATTGCGGGCATACGCAAGGTCAATTTTTTGTATCACGCCAAACTCCATTTACCAGGACTTACGGTAGACAGCCTGAACTTTCATGTAAACGATTATGAAATTCTTTCCAGTGTGTACGGAGTTAAAATTGACGGTATTATCGGCCTGAGTTTTTTCAGCAGGTACATTGTGCATTTCGACTACGACAAGTACCTGATATCTGTATACAGCAAAGGAGAATTCAGGTACAAGCGTGGGGGGTATATCCTCAAGCCCTTGCTAACGTCTATCCCTATTATGACATCTGATTTCAGAGACAGAAAAAAATTCAACGCCCGGTTTTATTTCGATTCGGGAGCGGGCCTGTGTTTTTTGTTATCGGAAGAATACGCGCAGGACAGCATGGTCATCAAACCCAATAAAAAGCCTTTTCTTACCCAGGCGGAAGGGCTGGGTGGCAAAACGTCTATGCGGCTTACCACGGTGAAGGAAGTAAAGATCGGACCATATCGCTTCCGCAATGTGCCTACCTATCTTTTTGACGATACTTACAATATCACCGCCTATCCATACCTGGCGGGCTTAATTGGCAACGATTTGCTACGAAGGTTTAACGTTACCCTTAACTATGCCAAAAGAGAGATCCATATTATTCCTAACACGCATTACTATAGTCCTTTCGACTATGCGTATACGGGACTGAGCATATACGATATTGACGGCAAAATAATAGTGGAAGACATTGTTGATGGTTCGCCAGCAGCCACTGCGGGTTTGCAAACAGGTGATATACTGATAAGCGTTGCGGGAAATTTCAGCAATAATATACAGACATACAAAAACCTGTTGCAGGCGCCGGGACAAAAACTGAAGCTCATTGTAAGCCGCGATAATAACCTGGTAATGCTTACCCTTAAGCCGGATAGTATTCTTTAGCAGCGCCTTTTCAATTTATTTCTCATATTTGCAAATTGGCTTAGCCTAAAAAAGCCTGGAATTATGATACAATTTGAACAGTTTGAACTTTCGAACGGCTTAAAAGTGGTGGTGCATGAAGATCATTCTACTCCAATGGCGGTTGTAAATGTGCTGTACGATGTGGGAGCGAGAGATGAAGATCCGGCAAAAACAGGATTTGCACATTTGTTTGAACACCTTATGTTTGGTGGGTCCATCAATATACCTTCTTACGATGAACCGCTTCAATTAGCCGGCGGCGAAAACAATGCATTTACCACCAACGATCTTACCAATTATTACTGCCAGTTACCGGCCGAAAATATTGAAACCGCTTTTTGGTTAGAAAGCGACCGTATGTTGAGCCTTGCTTTTGGCGAAAAAAGCCTGGATGTACAAAGAAAGGTAGTGAGCGAAGAGTTTAAAGAGCATTATTTAAACAAACCTTATGGCGATGTGTGGCATAAAATGCGCAACCTTGCCTTTAAGCGCCACCCCTACCGCTGGATGACTATAGGTGCAGAGTTGAGCCATATTGAAAATGCCACGCTCGACGATGTTAAAAAATTCTTTTTCAAACATTATACGCCCGTCAACGCCATTCTTACAGTAGCCGGGCACGTTAATGTAGCGCAGGTAAAAGAGCTCGCGGAGAAATGGTTTGGCAATATTCCTGCTGGCGAGAAATACAATCGCAATTTGCCGGCAGAAGAAAAACAAACAGAAGCAAGAAAGCTGGAAGTAACTGCCAATGTTCCATTGGATGCTTTTTACAAATGCTGGCACATCTACCCACGCCTCGACAGGCGATATTATATCACCGATCTGATCACAGAAATTTTAAGCGGAGGCGGTTCATCGCGATTGTTTCAATCGCTTGTTAAAGAAAAACAACTCTTTAGCAATATCGAATGTTATCACTTCGGCACTTTAGATGCAGGATTGCTGACCATTGAAGGAAAACTGGTGAAAGGTGTGAAGATGGAAGTGGCAGAAGCGGCAGTAGAAGCCGAGCTCAGTAAAATAAAATCGACATTGGTAGAAGAAAAGGAATTGCAGAAGGTGAAAAACAAAACAGAAAGTTTGATTGCTTTTGAAGACATGAGCCTGATGAACAGGGCAAACAGCCTTGCGTTTTACACCTTGCTGGGCGACACCAATATGATTAACCAGGAACTGGAAAAATACCAGGCGGTTACAGCCGCAGATATTCAGCACGAAGCCAATACAATTTTTAACCCGGCCAACAGTAATACCATGTATTATTATTCGGGGAATAATTAAACAGACGAAAATATGTTGGACAGACGAACAGCTCCGCCAATAAAGGATGCTATTGACTACAGTCTTGAACTAAAACCTTATACAAAATATGTGTTAGACAATGGAGTAAATGTATATAGTGTGGATGCAGGAGCGGAAGAGGTAATACAGGTTGAACTGGTTTTTAAAGCAGGCAACTGGTACGAAAATCAAAATCTTTTAGCCACAGCTACCAATCATCTTTTAAAAAACGGAACAACCCAAAAAACAGCATTCGGTATAAACGAGCATTTCGAATATTATGGCGCCTACCTTAACCGTAACTGTTACAATGAAACGGCTGTGCTTAGTTTGCACAGCCTAACCAAGCATCTTCCGCACCTGCTGCCGGTAATGCGCGAAATGGTTTCGGAATCTGTTTTTCCGCAACAGGAGCTTGACATTTACAAACAAAACTCCAAACAGCGGCTGGAAGTAAACCTAAAAAAGTGCGACTTTGTATCAAACCGGTTGATAGATGAATATCTTTTCGGAGCCAATCATCCGTATGGCAAATACAGCTCAGCCGCGGCTTACGACGCACTGCAGCGGGAGCAGTTGCTGACGTTTTACAACAGTTATTATGTAAATGGACGTTTGGATATTTTTGTAGCCGGCAAATTGCCTGCAGACCTGTTTTCGTTGCTGAATGAAAACTTTGGCAAGCTGCCTTTAAATCGCAATCAGTCAGGCGAAGCAAAACATATCATTCAACCGGCCGCTGAAAAAAAATACAGAATTACCAACGACAGCAAAGGGGTGCAAGGCGCTATTCGCATTGCCAGCCATTTTCCTAACAGGCACCACCCCGATTTTACAAAGGCGCAGGTTTTAAATACTTTATTTGGTGGTTATTTTGGATCGAGGTTGATGAGCAATATACGTGAAGACAAGGGGTATACGTATGGCATTCACAGTTACATGCAAAACCACATTAATGAAAGTGCCTGGATGATCAGCACCGAAGCCGGTACCGAAGTATGTGAAGCCACTATTGCTGAAGTGTATAAAGAAATGGAAATACTTCGCAACGAACCTGTGCCGGAAGAAGAGCTGTTGCTGGTTAAGAATTATCTTATCGGAACGATACTAGGTGATCTGGATGGACCTTTTCACATTATTGCCAGGTGGAAGAATATCATACTGAATAACCTGGGCGATGATTATTTCTATGAATCGATCCGGGCCATTAAAACCATAGGTGTAGAGGAAGTGCAGGAACTGGCTAACAAATACCTGTTGCCTGAGAAGTTTTATGAGTTGGTAGTAGTGTGAGGATTGTTGCAGGTTACAGGATATAAGTTGCATGGGACTGCGGCGGCGGCATTAACCGAACTACGGGTAAGGTTATACGACTATATCTGTAAAAGCTTATCTTTCAGATATAAAATTCTTTTCCAGGTATGAAAAAAGTATTGTCTGCTTTTTTAGTTCTTTGTTTTACTGTCACGGCGCTCTATTCACAGGTTTTAAAACCGGATGTGCCGGCATCGGCTCAGTTCGATGAAAAAAGACTGACACGAATTGATGCACTTATCCAGCAATACATCGACAGTGGCTGGATTAATGGCGCCACAGCCATTGTAGCCCGTAATGGAAAAATAATCTACCACAAAGGAATGGGCTATAATGATGTAGAGAAAAAAACAGCCTTGCCTAAAGATGCCATTATGCGCATTGCCTCGCAAACAAAAGCCGTTACCAGCGTAGCTGTAATGATGTTGTATGAAGAAGGAAAATTTTTGCTGGATGATCCTATCAGCAGGTATATACCCGAATTTAAAAATCCGGTTGTTTTAAATACTTTCAACAAGGCAGATACTACGTATACCACGGTGCCGGCCAAAAGCGAAATCACCATCCGGCAGTTGCTTACCCATACTTCCGGCCTGCATTATGCGCAAATTGGCAACGAAACATTCAATGCCATTTATGCCAAAGCCGGCGTTGTAGCAGGCATAGGGGTTGGCAGGCTCACGCTGGCAGATGTGATTAAGAAATTAGGTCCCCTTCCATTGGCTCACCAACCGGGAGAAAAATATACTTATGGTTTGAACACAGACGTGCTGGGCTACCTGGTAGAAGTGGTATCCGGCATGAGCCTGGCAGAGTTTTTCCAGGAAAGAATTTTTGAGCCGCTGGGCATGAAGGATACTTATTTTTATTTACCTGCAGCCAAAAGGAGCCGGCTGGTTACTTTATACGGCGAAGATGAAACGAAACATCTGAAGAAAGCATCTGCCCACTTTCAGATCAACGGCGATTTTACTGCTGATTATCCCAACTCAGTGGGAACTTATTACTCGGGCGGCGGCGGATTATCCTCTACCGCTTACGACTATGCGATATTTATGCAAATGCTGCTGAATGGCGGAATGTACAATGGCAAACGCATCCTTGTCAAAAACACCATCCGCATGATGACCTCTAACCAAATAGGCGATCTTACCATTGGGCATGGCAATGTGTTTGGACTGGGCTTTGAAGTAGTTACGCCAAAAGGAAGTTATTTTTCGCCATTGTCTGAAGGAACTTTCAGTTGGGGAGGCATGTTCAGTTCATCGTACTGGATAGACCCCAAAGAAAAAATTGTTGGCCAGTTGTTTTTAAATATATTTCCTTACAGCCGCGGTAACATTCACGAAAAATTTAAAGTAGCGGTATACCAGGCTTTGAACGACTAAAGAGCTTTCATCCATCAGTGGTCAGCTTTCAGCAAACTGGTGATGGCAGGCTGGTCAAAAATTATGATCAAACATTGTTTAATGTGTAGCGAAACAAACAATACACATTGCCCGAATCTGAATTCACACTTCTCGGATGGTTAATCGCTGATCGCTGACGGCTCATTAAATTACAAACCATGAAAGGAATTTTTATAACCTTATCAGTTTTTATAGCGCTTTCTGCATGCGCTCAAAAGTCGATGGATTTTGAAAAGTACGAGCCCACGTCCACATTGGTGGTGCCTGAGCATACACTTACCCGCGCCAAATATCCTTTTATTGATGTACACAACCATCAATGGAACCTGTCGGAGCAAGCCATTCCATCCCTACTGTCTTCAATGGACAAAATGAATATGGCAGTAATGGTAAACCTGAGCGGCGGCAATGGCAGCAAGTTAAAAGGTATGACCTCCAGCGTAAAAAATGCAGCACCTAAAAGATTCATCGTTTTTGCCAATATTGATTTTGACGGAATAGGAAATACCGACTGGACGGCAAAAGCTGTAAAACAATTGGAAGAGGATGTGCGGAATGGAGCCAATGGTTTGAAAATTTTCAAGAATCTCGGCTTTTCGGTAAAGTACAACACTGGCAAACGTGTGCCAGTGGACGATCGCCGGCTGGATGCCATTTGGGCCAAATGCGGCGAGCTTAAAATTCCGGTATTGATACATACTGCCGATCCCAGGCCTTTCTGGGATCCTTTAGATGAGCATAACGAACGCTGGCTGGAACTGGTAACTCATCCCGGCAGAAAGCGTGATTCAGACAATCCTGAGCCCTGGGAACAATTGATAGAAGAACAGCACCGCATGTTTAAAAAACATCCCAAAACTACTTTTATAGCTGCCCATTTTGGGTGGTATCCTAACGACCTGCAAAAGCTCGGCATCCTGATGGATGAAATGCCGAATATAGTAGTGGAGTTTGGAGCTGTAATTGCCGAATTGGGACGTCAACCTCGCACTGCTGCCCAGTTTTTTAACAAATACCAGGACCGGATACTTTTTGGAAAAGATAGCTGGGTGCCAGAGGAATACAATACTTATTTCAGGGTGCTGGAGACGCAAGATGAGTATTTTCCTTATCATAAAAAATACCACGCCTTCTGGAGAATGTATGGCATGGGATTAAGCGATGCAGTGCTGAAAAAGGTATATTACAAAAACGCGTTGCGAATTATTCCTAATATTGATAAAACGCTCTTTCCGGAGTAAGGTTCGAAGTATGCAAACCTTATTGAAGAATCGTGAGTCATAGGTATCATCTGCTTAATGCTCTATTTTGGGAAAATCCGCGAAATTTTTCAAATAAAACGTTAGATCCTTCCCAGAACACTCGATCTTATTTGTACCGTAAGAAAAATAAAATAAGACATTTCCATTTGCTTCCGAGCCCAGCCCGTTGTTTTCAAACTGGTCAAGCAAATAGTCTTGCCGGATTATAACCGGGTCAGACCATCCATCATTATGCCTGATGACAAAAATGTAATGAACTAAAATATTAGAGATGTTACGAAGATTCCTAATCGAAATACTGAATTGTCCGCTAAAGCTATCCTTTCTGGTAGTGGCGGTAGAAGTTTTTACCTGAACTCGCCTTAAAGTGCCATTGTTGTCTTGTACAACAAATATATCATCCCCCATGTCAACTTCAGGGATAGCAACATTCCAGCCGCGCATTAAAAATTCAGACATTATAAACAGGTGCCCGGCTTTGCCCAAAAACTGATTAAACTTTTTCGTCACGTGGTGTTACTTTGTACAAAACATTTCCGGTTAGCGTATCCACAAATAGAATTTCATCAAATTTATTCAAATCTTCCTGATTATCAACACCTAGCAAAGCGGGATAAATATGCGGTTCGATTTTGCCTACATATTTGTCGAAGTCACTCTTCGTATCATAACCCACAAAAATGTTATTAGCCGGGTGCGCATTCGGAAAGAGCTTTTTAATAAAGTCGCGGATGGATGGTGTAATGCTAAATGCAAAGCCATCCATTTGCCTGTTTACATTTATCTTGATTGCGTTCACTTCTAGTTATTATAGCTTAAAGATAAGAAATTACGGAGGAACGCTTTTGGGTTTCGACCGAATGTCCCTCCAAAAAGTCAGTCTTATACAGCAGACACACGCACTACTTTTCATGAAACTGGTAATATTCTGGAAAATTCAACCATATATTCCGGACTGAATTTTCCGAATTTACCTTTATCTTGCACGTCCTTTAAAAGTTTTGACGATTATGGAATACAGCAAAATCATATCTGTAACTGGCTTACCAGGGTTATTTGAATTGTTAAGTTCCAAAGGCGACGGTGCCATTGTGCGGTCACTCGACGACAAATCTACCCGGTTCGTTTCGTCGCGGGTACACAACTTTTCTCATCTTGAAAGCATCGAGATATTTACCATTCGCGAGAATGTAAACCTTGCCGATGTTTTTCTCGCCATGCAGGCAAGCAAAAAGGCATTACCCGACGGCAAAGACAATGCTGCTGTAAAAGCGTATTTTGAAGCTGTATACCCCGATATGGATTTTGAGCGTGTGTATACCAGCGATATGAAAAAGATAGTTAAATGGCTGGATATACTCACCAGAAATGAAATTGAAATAAAAGCGCCTGTAGCAGAAGTGGAGGAAGAAGAAACCGCTACAGCAGAAGCTGAGTCGGCACAAACTGAAGCGACTGAAGAAGAAAAGCCTAAAAAAGCGCCTGCAAAAAAGAAAGAAACCGCTAAAAAAGAAGAGGAACCCGTAGAGGAGGAAGCTCCAAAGAAAAAGGCGGCACCCAAAAAAGCAGCGGCTAAAAAAGAAGCACCCGCAAAGAAAGAAGAGAAAGAAGCAGCACCCAAAAAGAAAGCGGCACCCAAAAAAAAGACTAAGGAATAGTTGCTACTCCTTATTACTTACCACTTATCACCTACCACTTTTATTAAAGTGTATCAGTTATGATAAACGCGAGCGCGGATATACACAAACCGGCAAGGCATTTTTTGCCAAAGGATTTCCAGGTAACCACATGGGATAAACTGGAACCTTATTTTAAAGAACTGACAGAGCGACCGATCAACTCTAAGGCGGAGTTGGAAAAATGGCTGAAAGACAGCAGCGAACTGGAAGCGGTGATATCGGAAGATGCGTGCTGGCGCCAGGTGCGCATGACCTGCGACACAGAAAACAAAGCGCTTACAGATGCCTTCAATTATTTTTATACCGATATACAGCCGCATATTCAGCCTTACGCAGATGCGCTGAACAAAAAATTTGTAAACAATCCTTTTACTAAAGACTTAGATCAGCAAAAATATTTCACCTACCTGCGCACCGTAAAAAAGAACATTGAACTGTTTCGCGAAGAAAACATTCCATTGTTTTCTGAGTTGAGTGTAATGCAGCAGCAATACGGAGCCGTGGCCGGCAAAATGACCATTGTGGTAGACGGTAAGGAGTATACGTTGCAGCAGGCTTCTAAATTTCTTGAAAGCCCGGACAGGGCACTGAGAGAATCGGTGTACCGTAAGATCAATGAAAGAAGACTTCAGGATAAAGATACATTGCACGACCTGTTTACAAAGCTGGTGCACAAACGGCACCAGGTTGCGTTAAATGCAGGTTTCAGCAATTACCGCGACTATATTTTTGTTGACAAAGGCAGGTTCGATTATAGCAAGCAGGATTGCTTCGACTTTCATGAAGGAGTAAAAAAATATGTGCTGCCGCTTGTTGATATCCTCAACAGGAAAAAGAAAAAAAAGCTGGCGCTCGACCCGTTAAAGCCCTGGGATACAGAGGCTGAGCCCGAAGGAGTAAAACCATTAACTCCGTTTACGGATGGTAATGAGCTCCTCCAAAAATCAATCGAATGTTTTAACAGGCTTCGTCCATTTTTTGCAGATTGCCTGCGCAAAATGAATGAGCTTAAACACCTTGATCTCGACAGTCGGAAAGGAAAGGCTCCCGGCGGGTATAATATGCCGTTAGCCGAAAGTGGTGCGCCGTTTATTTTTATGAACGCTGCCGGTCAAATGCACGATGTTACTACGATGGTGCATGAGGGCGGACACGCAATCCATTCATTTTTATCGCATCCGCTTGAATTAAGTGCTTTTAAAGAATATCCCATAGAAATGGCAGAAGTAGCCAGCATGTCTATGGAGCTGTTCAGCATGAATTATTGGGATACTTTTTTTGATAAGGCAGATGACCTTGCACGCGCAAAAGAGCACCAGTTAGAAAGAGTGATAACCGTAATGCCCTGGATTGCTACCATCGATAAATTTCAGCATTGGATATACGAAAATCCATTTCATTCAATAGAAGAAAGAACAGCAAAATGGATGGAGATACTGAATGAATTCTCTTCGACCGAAATAGATTTCAACGGATTAGAAAAATACCGCGAAACTGCGTGGCAACGCCAGTTGCACCTGTTTGAAGTGCCTTTTTACTATATTGAATATGGAATTGCGCAGCTAGGCGCCATAGGTATGTGGAAGCAGTTTAAAGAAAATAAGGAAAATGCTTTGGATAATTATATGAAAGCACTAAGTTTGGGGGGTACAAAAACACTGCCTGAGTTGTATAAAGCGGCAGGATTATCGTTTAACTTTTCACCAGCCTATATAAAAGAATTGATGGAATTTGTTCATACCGAAATGCCGGAATAAAGCAAATTTCAAACTAGCTACTAATCAGAGCCTTAACCAAAAGTCCCGCTGTTTCCACACCGGGGCTTTTGCTTTTACAACTATCCTTACCCGTTAATGCGCGCTGGCGATAGAAATTTGACAATGTGTAACGGGTGTTTAACAAAAGATGACCAGTTTCCTTTTTATTATAACAGCAAATACCGTAGCTTCATGACTCTTTTTATTACTAACTTTTTAATTTGTATGCAAAAGTCATTACTGTTCACCACTGTTATCCTCTGCATTTTATCTTGCAAAACGCCAGTAAATGCACAGCCGGATGGTTGGATATCTATTTTCGACGGAACGATGACGAACTGGAAAGTGGGAAACAATGCATCCAGCTTCAGCATTGAAAATGGTGCGATAAAAGTAAACGGACCGGTGGCACATCTGTATTATGACGGACCGGTAAAAAAACACCTTTTCAGAAATTTTGAATTCAAGGCCCTGGTGATGACAAAACCCGGATCTAACTCAGGAATTTATTTTCACACCAGTTACCAAGAAGGCGGATGGCCTGAAAGGGGATACGAAGTGCAGGTAAACAACTCGCATACCGACTGGCGCAGAACCGGCAGCTTATATGATATTGTTGACATTAAAGAAAATTATGCGAAAGACGGCGAGTGGTATACTGAATATATAAAGGTAGAAGGCAAACATGTGATCATTAAAATAAATGATAAGGTAGTGGTAGATTATACCGAGCCTTGCGACGTAAAACGCGAAGACAACCATCCTTTGCGTTTAATAACAGGCGGCACTTTTGCCCTGCAGGCGCACGATCCCAAAAGCATTGTATATTATAAGGATATAATGGTGAAACCTTTGGCTGACTAACGCCTTTAACTATTTGTGAAAAGCCCGGCATTGTGCCGGGCTTTTCTTTTATGCTTCTGTAGTGTCCTTGATATCGTTTATGTTGATATTAAAATTTTTGAACGACTCTTTTGTCAACAATCTCGTATTGGTGCAAAAATCATCGAGGGTGCAACTGATCAGCTTTAAATTAACCGGCAAGCCGTTTCTTATCTCTACGAAATCAATATGCAAAATGTCATTATCACTTATATCGTCATTGCATTTTAGCTGTTTAAAAATATTGTAGGCAAACGGTTTGTTGTTGCCCAAAAAGAACTGGCAGAAAGTTTTATATCCTTCAGCCGTTTTAATTTTTGCCTGCACGTAAAATGTGTTCTCCATACCAATGTTTAATTGTTTTACATGTATTAAAACAGCAAGGCGGGGAATACCCGCCTCACCATTTGCCCCAACGCATTTACTGAATGTTGATAGTACGTGAAACTTTTTTGCTGTTTTCCTTTTTAGGAATGCTCACATGCAATACTCCATCTTCATAACGCGCTACAATAGCATTGGCATCTACCGTTTCGTCGAGGGTAAAACTGCGGCTGAACGCCTGCGTTTTATATTCGCGGCGTATCCACTGGCCCGACTCATCCTGTTGATTGTTTTCCTGTTTGTGCTCAAACGATACGGTGAGCATATCGCCCGAAATATTCAATTGAAAATCCTGCTTTTTCAATCCGGGCGCCACTACTTCCATTTCGTAGCTTTTGTCTGTTTCGCGCAGGTTTACCGGGACGTTCTGGCGATGAAATGAACTACTGAAACCCCAGTTGTCATCGTCGAAAAACCGGCTTAAATTATTCTGGAAGATCTGATCAACAACACTTCCAAAAGTAGCCGGGCGGGCATGATCTTTTTTAATGATGTTTGGCATAATGTCCTCCTTTTTTTAAGATGAAAACTCAATTAACGGACATAATACAACCTCAGTGCCAGATCAAAAAAATCTGAAATTTTGGCAAAAAATTTCAGTGTACTGAAAATCTTTCACTACGTTATGTTAAATGAAACACCGGCAGCATTTCCCTTTTCAGATAAAATGCCTATTTTTCGAACAATGACAAACCCTGTCTATTATAATCCTGAACACCTTACCGCCGAACAACTGGATGCCTTACTGGCCATGGGATGGTATCGTATGCACCAAAGCGTTTTTACTACTAACTATATTTTTATAGAAGATAGAACTTTAAGAGTGTTCTGGCTGCGCTATCCTGTGCAAGCCATGGAGTTCAGTAAAAAGCATGAAAAGCTCCTGAAGCAGAATATCCGGTTCGAAGTAATAAACAAACAGATAAGCATAACCGAAGAACTGGAAAACTTATACAGCTTGTACAGAACTGCTATCGCCTTTGAGCCGTCGCCCACTGTAGCGTCGTGGCTGTATGGCGAGGAGCCGGACAAATCAATATACGATACGCACCTTTTTGAAATACGGGATGATGGCAGGCTGATTGCCGCAGGCATATACGACAACGGGAAAAACAGCATAGCCGGTATTATGAACTTCTACCACCCGGAATACAAAAAGTTCAGCCTCGGAAAATACCTTGTTCTTTTAAAGGCACAATATGCCAGGGCTTCCCAGCGCAAGTGGTACTATCCCGGTTATATCACTTTTGGATACCCGGTCTTTGATTACAAACTGTTTTTAGGCGAGCAAAATACAGAAATGTTTTTGCCGGAACTGAATGGCTGGTACCGCTATAATAAAAACCTGGTTAATACGCTTGGCAGTACTCGCAATGATGGCTAACCGGTTACTTTTACCAACCCAGCAACCACGCAAATATCAATGGCGCTACAATGGTAGCATCGCTTTCTACAATAAACTTAGGCGTGTTAATGTCCAGTTTTCCCCAGGTGATTTTTTCGTTGGGAACAGCGCCGGAGTAAGAACCATAAGAGGTTGTTGAGTCGCTTATCTGGCAGAAATAACTCCAGAAAGGAACGTCGTGCCATTCAAGATCCTGGTACATCATTGGCACTACGCAAATGGGGAAGTCTCCCGCAATGCCGCCGCCAATCTGGAAAAAGCCAATGCCCTTTCCGCTGCTGTTATTACGGTACCAGTCGGCAAGCCATACCATGTATTCAATACCGCTCTTCATGGTAGTAGCTTTTATTTCGTTTTTGATGACGTAAGACGCAAAAATATTTCCCATGGTGCTGTCTTCCCAGCCTGGCACAACAATAGGAATGTTCTTTTCTGCCGCAGCCAGCATCCAACTGTTTTTAGGATCTATTTCATAGTACTGCTCCAGCACACCACTCAGCAGCAATTTGTACATGAACTCATGCGGGAAATAACGCTCTCCCTTTGCATCAGCATCCTTCCAAATTTTGGCAATATGCTGTTGTATTCTTCTGAAGGCTTCTTCTTCGGGGATACAGGTATCGGTAACGCGGTTGTAATGATTTTCGAGCAAGTCCCATTCATCCTGCGGGCTCAGATCTCTGTAATTAGGCACACGTTTATAATGGCTATGCGCCACAAGATTCATGATATCTTCTTCCAGGTTGGCTCCCGTGCAGCTAATAATGTGCACTTTGTCCTGCCTTATTATTTCAGCCAACGATAAGCCAAGCTCGGCAGTACTCATGGCGCCGGCCAGTGTAATCATCATTTTACCACCTTCCAGCAAATGTGTTTCATAACCTTTTGCAGCATCCATTAAAGCTGCTGCGTTAAAATGACGATAATGATGCTGAATGTATTGAGACACCGGACCTTTGCTCATAAAATATGTTTTGTATGGTAAGAGGCGCAAAAATAGTATAATTCATTGTGAACTGGATAAAGCTCCTTGCCGGAGTTTATGAGACACGAACCCGGCAAGGAATAGCCACAGATCCGCAGATAAAAGAAGGCCATCTGCGAATCTGCGGCTAAAATTATTTTTTGATTAAAATACCACGGTTTTATTTCCGCTCAGCATTACCTTGTCTTCCAGCACCAGTTTTAGCGACTGGGCCAGTACTATTTTTTCGATGTCTTTTCCTGCGCGGGCCATATCGGCTGCATTTTGCGAGTGATCTACCGGTATTACATTCTGGCAAATAATGGGACCTTCGTCGAGATTGTTGTTAACAAAATGGGCAGTGGCTCCTATAATTTTTACGCCGCGCAGGTAGGCTTGTCTGTAAGGATGTCCACCGATGAACGCAGGCAAAAATGAATGGTGAATATTGATGATCCGCTCCTCGTAATTTTTTACAAATTCAGGCGTAAGCACCCGCATATATTTGGCCAGCACCAGGTAATCGGGCGCATAGCTATTAATTATTTTCATCAGGGCCTGTTCATGCGCATCCCTCGAAATGCCGGTGGCATCAACAAAATGAAAGGGAATATCAAACTTTTCAGTGAAGTTTTTCAGTACATCATAATTTCCTATTACAGCCAAAATATCGGCATTCCATTCGTTGAAATGATTGCGCACCAGCAGATCGCCCAGGCAATGGTTTTCTTTGGTAACGAGTATTACCAACTTTTTACGCCTGTCGGATACGAGTTTGATCTTGCTTTGCGGTGGCAATACGTTCAGTAATTCACTTTCCAATGCCAGTTCGTCCACCACGCCCTCCACTTCGGTGCGCATAAAAAAACGGTTGATGTCGCGATCCACAAATTCGCGATTCTTAATAATGTTCAGCTCCCGGTTATACAATATGCCAGTGATTTTGTAAATCAATCCCTTTTCGTCGGGGCAATCAATCAGTATAGTTAAAAACTTGGTCATGAAAACAAATTATCGCTGCAACTAAAATAGTTCGCAAAGCCAAATTTAAGGGTTGAAGAAAAAGCAAAGCGTAAAATTTTTTCGACGAAAAAAAATTGAACACAGCAAAAATATTTTGCCGTTTTATTTAACTTCCGCTAGAACGCTAACCGCTGTAAAACATCTGCCATGAACACCAGGTCGCAACTATTGCTGCTTTACTGCTGTTTGATCAGCACGCTCTCTTATTGCCAACACTACTTTTACAATAACCGCTATTACGACAAAGATTTTCTATTTGAGCTCAACGCTTCATTGGGAGCGATCAATTGCCTTACAGACATTGGCGGAACGAGCGGAGAGGGAAAAGGTTTTCTTAAAGACCTGAATATTGGCAACACAAAGTTTTCGGGCGGCATTGGGGTTGGTTTTGTATACCGCTATGCAGTTGGCTTAAGAGTAGAAGCCAATATGGGCAACATCCAGGCATACGACAGTGTTTTAAAGAACGACCAATCGAAGGGCAAATACCGGTATAACCGCAACCTGAGTTTCAGAAGTCCTGTTGCTGAACTGCTGTTACTGGCAGAACTATACCCGCTGAAATTGTTTTATCCGACAGAAAAAGAAAAATCGCCGGTTTTTGCACCTTATATAACGGGCGGTCTAGGCATTTTCAGGTTCCGCCCTCAAACCAATTTAAACGGAATATGGATAGACCTTGCTCCCCTACACACGGAAGGGCAGGGCTTTGCAGAATATCCCGAAAGAAAACCCTATGCGCTCACGCAGTTCAATTTCCCTTTTGGCATAGGTTGCAAATACGAGGCGTCTGCCCTCCTCAATTTTCGACTAGAGATATTGCACCGCTTTACCCGAACCGACTACCTGGATGATGTGAGCACCCGCTATATTGATCCCTCTTTATTCGATAAATACCTTTCCTCCAGCCACGCTTTGATCGCCCGTACCCTTCACGACAGGCAAAATGAAATCAATATGCAGCATATTACGGTACCCGGCACCGTGAGGGGAAACGATGGCAAAAAAGACTCCTACTTTACTGTACAGTTAAAGCTGGGTTTAGTTTTTGGAAGAGAGAAACGATAAAGGGTGAACAGCTCTCAAATTTCAAACCTACCCGCGGGCGGCAGGCCTCAAATCGTACCTTCGTTGTTTGTTTTATGGTGCATGCAACAAAGGGGATAGTTTTAAGAACGGTTGCCTACGGCGAAACGTCGGTAATTGCTTCTGTATATACGGAACTGTTTGGTCTGCAGTCGTACCTGGTGAACGGGGTAAGAAGCAGCAAAAAGTCGAACAATAAAGGCAACCTGTTTCAGCCCGCTTCTATTATTGAAATAGAAGTTTACCACAACGAACTTAAAAACCTGCAACGCATCAAAGAAGCCCGCTGGCATTACCTGTTTCGTGAAATATTGTTCGACGTACACAAAAATGCAGTTGCCTTATTTATGACGGAGCTGTTGCAAAAGGTAATCCGCCAGCCTGAGCATAATCCCGATTTGTACAATTTCATTGAAGATGCGTATATAGAATTGGATAAGGCAGATAAGCAGATTGTGCTGAATTACCCGCTGTTCTTTTTGCTGCACTTTACCGCATTTTTTGGGTTCAATTTACAGGATAACTATTCGGCACATAACCAGGTGCTGGATTTAAAGGAAGGCAATTTTGTAAAGGAAAACCCACTGCATCCTTATTACATCGATTCATCAAAAGGCGGGTTCATTTCTCAATTGCTAAAAGTGATGCACCCCGGAGAATTACACCACATATCGCTAAACAATACTATAAGAAGGCAGCTTACTGAATCGCTGCTTGTATTTTACGCATTGCATGTGCAGGATTTCGGGACCATAAAATCACTGCCGGTACTGCAGGAAGTTTTGGGTTAACCTGGCCTCTTTTCCTGATGAGGTTATCTAATTGTAAACATATTTCGCTATTTTTGGAGACAATTGTCCTGCAAAGGATTCTAAATATATATTGTTACGGAATTGTGAGTGTGCTTGTAAGTATTGAATACGTCTATCATATTTCAATATAAGTTATTCTGATTTAACCGGTTATATACTTTTTCAGTAAACCGGATTGTTTGATACGACATCCATATTGTGCCTCGGATGTTCATCATCAGGGTAAAAGTGTGTTTATTCCTTCCTTAACAGTATTCCTTTGCCAGGCTATTTTTAACTATTTAATGTTTGAGCATATATGGGTTGCAGTAGCTGTGGCACTAACACGGGCGGAAAACCAAACGGGTGCAAAAGCAATGGAGGTTGTAGCACGGGTGGTTGTAACAGGATGAATGTTCACGATTGGCTTACAAACTTGCCGATAGCCGATGCCGACACTACCTGTCGCATTGTAGAAGTATCTTTTAACAAAGGAAGTCGCAAAGACTTTTTCAGAAATACTACCGTGCACTGGTACGAAAAGGGAGATATGGTAACGGTAGAGGGCGTAAGCGGCTTTGATACCGGAGAAGTGAGCCTGAGCGGTGAACTGGTGCGGCTGCAAATGAAGAAAAAGGGAGTGGAGGAGAACAACCCTGATATCAAAAAGATCCTGCGCAGAGCCGGCGACCGCGACCTGGAATTAATGAAGCAGAACAAAAGCCGCGAACCGCAGGCGCTGATGAGAGCAAGATCTATAGCCAGGCAATTAAAGCTGGAAATGAAATTATCGGAAGTAGAATTTCAGGCCGATGGCAGGAAAGCTACTTTTTTTTATACCGCCGATGGACGTGTAGACTTCAGGGAACTGATTAAAGCTTATGCGTCGGAGTTTAAGGTAAAGGTGGAAATGAAGCAGATTGGCACCCGCCAGGAAGCCGCCAAAGTAGGAGGCATAGGCAGTTGCGGGCGCGAACTGTGCTGTAGCACCTGGCTTACCAGCTTTAAAAGCGTTACTACCATTGCCGCCCGTTATCAAAACCTCAGCATTAACCAAACCAAATTAAGTGGCCAGTGCGGGCGCCTGAAATGCTGCCTGAACTATGAGCTGGATACTTACCTGGATGCGCTCCAGGGATTTCCCGACAATGCCGACATGCTGGAAACAGTGAAGGGAAATGCGCTGCTGATAAAGAAAGACATTTTCCGGAGCATGATGTGGTATACACTGCCCGACAGTAACAAGCAATATGCTTTGTCTATTGCCACTGTACGTAAAATAAAGAGCATGAACGTGAAGGGCGTGAAGGCAGAAACGCTGGAAACCGAAGAGATTGTAAGCAATAAGCCAAAGGAAATTGAACCGGAATTTGTGGATGTGGTAGGGCAGATCAGCCTCCGCAGCCTTGAAAAGAATGATAAAAAGCGCAAATTCAATAAAGGCCGGGATCAGCAAAAGCCCGAACAAAGAGATAACAGGGATAAGCCACAAGGCGGCCCCAAACAGCCCAATGCGCAGGGTCCCCGCCCTCCTCAACAGCAACGTGGTAACGATCCCCGCAGAGACAGCAGGAACAGGGGAGGCGGTAACCGGGACAACCGTGGAGGCGGCAATCAACCACCCCGCGACAACAAGCCTAAAAGCAACCAATAGCAATCAGCTATCAGCTATCAGCGGTCAGCAGTCAGCAGTCAGCTTCAGTTAAATGAGCTAATGAGCTGCTCCTAATAATGACTTCGACCTATACATCTACTGGCATGGCAACCTTGCTGAAAGCTGATAGCCGACGGCTGACAGCTCTCACGCTTTACCCGGTTTTATTTTGTACCCTTTCCAGCCATACCAGGCCACTACTATAAAGCAAAGCAGAGGAACAATGTAGGAGTGCGCGGTTCCTTTTTCGGAAAGCAATCCCATAACGTAAGGCATCAAAGCTCCACCTACAATTGACATTATCTGAAAAGATGAACCCTTTTTTGTGTGATGCCCCAGGTCTTTTACACCTAATGCAAAAATGGTTGGAAACATAATGGATTCAAAAAAGAAAACGGCCATCAGTGAATAAACAGAAAGCCAATCGCTGCCCCACACTACCACGGCGCAAAGCACAATATTAATCAGGGCAAAAACCATCAATAATATATTTGGAGCTATCGTTCTCATTAATGCAGTACCCACAAAACGTCCTACTGTAAAAAGCGCCAGGCTTATAGAAAGCAGGTAAGCAGCTTTTGCATTGTCGATTTCTTGTTTTGCCTCGGTACAATAGTTAATAAACAGTGCAGCTATCCCCACCTGTGCAGCAACATAAAAGAATTGTGCTATCACCCCATATACAAAGTGACTGTGCTGAAAGAGCGGTTTGGTATCCTGAATTTTGTCCGATACCATTTCGCTTTCTTTGATTTCGGGTAGGTAAGTTCTCCAAAACAAAAATGCTATGAATAAAACAACGATGGCGATAATGATATAAACCATTTTTACAGAATCAAGATTGCTGGGATCATTAGCAGACGATTCTCCAAAAAATACTTCTGCGGCTATTATTGGCCCAACGAACGATCCAACCCCATTGAAGCATTGCGATAAATTAAGGCGAAATTCAGAAGTTTCCGGCTTGCCTAAAACGGTTACGTATGGGTTGGCGGCCGTTTCAAGGCATGTTAGCCCCGACGCTAAAATGAAAAGAGCGATGAGGAAAAAATCAAAACTCCCTGCCTGGGCAGACGGAAAGAAAAGGAAAGCGCCGAATGCGTACAACAAAAGCCCTAGTATAATGCCTTTTTTATACCCGAACTTATTCATAAATAAACCCGCCGGCAGCGCTATCAAAAAATAGGCCCCGAAATAGGCAGCCTGGAGCAGGGTTGATCTTGCTTTTGTTACATTTAATGCCTCCTGGAAATGCTTGTTCAGCACATCAAGCAGACCGTAGGCTAAGCCCCATAAAAAAAACAGGCTTGTAACAAGAATAAGGGGGAACAGGTAGCTTTTTGATGCATCGGATGCTGCTGTAGCCTTGGCGGCGGTTGATTGTAGTGCCATGCAATCTGTTTGTTAGTTTGGGAATGTATCGTTTACAATGATCTGTCTAAATGCGTATAGCCACCATCAACATAAATAATCTGCCCCGTGGTGTGGCTGGAACGGCTGCTCAGCAGGAATACGGTCATGTCCGCAATCTCTTCCGAAGTGGTCATTCTTTTTTCCAGGGGAATTTTAGATACGATCTGGTCGAGCTTTTCCTGCGGATTGGGTAAACTGTTGATCCAGTTTTCGTACAGCGGCGTCCACACTTCGGCTGGCAACACCGTATTAACCCTGATGGAATAAGGCAGCAATTCAACTGCCCACTCTCTTGTTAATGCGTTGATGGCGCCTTTCGAGGCAGCATAACCGGAGGTATTGCCCTGCCCGGTAGTAGCTACTTTTGATCCGATATTTACGATGGTACCTTTTACTTTTTTAAGATACGGCAATGCATAATGAGCCAGGTTATAATAATGACTCAGGTTTTTATGCAGCGATTGAAAAAACTTTTCAGGCGAACCATGTTCCAGCCCCACACCGTCGTTAATGCCGGCGTTGTTTACCAACCCGTCTATCCTGCCGTATTTTTCCACCGCAAAGTTTATTACGTCCTGGCATACCTGTGCAACAGATAGTTCTGCCGTAAAATAGCTTGCCTTTCCACCAGCCTTTACAATTTCGTCGGTAATTTTAATATTATCGTCTTTGCCTCTGCCCACTACTACCACACTACCTCCCTCGGCAGCAATGGTTTTGCTGATTGCAGCACCTATACCTTTTGCACCACCTGTTACTATAAATACCTTATTTGCTAAATTGAGATTCATATTCGTTTGTTTTGCCACAGAAGTAAGTTTAGCGTTTGTTATTTGATGTTAGTCGCGTCAACGATAAAACCATAAACGACAAACGATAAATCTTTTTACCTATGCGGTTTGTTTTGTAAAAGATAAACAATTCAAAGAGCAATAGGGCATCGCCTTATACTCTTTACCTCAACATCATAAATTGTAAAAATCAATGGCATTGCCACCAAATACCTTTTCTCTTTCTTCTTCAGGATAATTCTCCATGTACTTTTCCAACAGGCTTTTCCATTGCACGTACATGCCCGAAACCAGTATTACCGGCCAGTCGCTGCCAAACATCAAACGGTCCGTTCCAAATGCTTCAAACACTACATCCAGGTAGGGATAAAAATCTCCCGCGCTCCATTCTTTCCAGGCTGCTTCGGTAAACAGCCCCGAAAGTTTGCAATAAATATTGGGTTGAGCCGCTATCTCTTTCATCAGCTTTGCCCATTCGGTTATTTCCTTGTCCTTTATATCTGGTTTGGCGCAATGGTCAATTACCAGCTTTTGATCGGGGTACAGAGAAACAAATTTGAGCGCCGGCTTTAACTGATGGTGGTATATTAAAACATCGAAAGTATAATTGAACTGTTTTAAAGCAGCCACGCCCCGCTGAAAATCTTCCCGCAAAAAAAACTCCGGCGCTTCGGCCTGCAATATGTGCCGGTACCCTTTTATGATAGTGTGGGGCGCAAAATGCTGCAATCTTTCTTCCACGTCGGGCGCTTTAAGATCTACCCAGCCCACCACACCTTTGATAATAGGATGTGTATTGGCCAGCTCCACCAAAAACCTGGTTTCCACTTCCGATTGATCTGCCTGCACGGCTACGCATCCGTCCACTCCATTACGCTTAAGCGTTGACGCTATTGTCTCGGGAACATAATCCTGCTGCAATACTTTCATGCCGTCCATCCAGGCATCGCGCTTGCGATCGTATTTCCAAAAGTGAACGTGAGTGTCTATAGTAGTCATAAGTGGTAAGTGATAAGTAGTTGAATGTTTAAGCACTTAATTGTTTTTCAACTGAACGCGATAAACCTACAATAATTTTTGTTACCTGGCCGCAAAGAAGAACCAGTTCATTCATTTTTTCCTTGTTTATATACAGCAGGCGTTCCGCCAGATAACACATCGATTTCACTTCATTACAAGAATTTCTAGAAATGTTTAGAAATCGGATGAACTCCTTTTTACTTCTCGAATCGAAACCTTCAGCTATATTATTTGATACTGAAACAGCGGCGGAGCATATTTGGCCTTTAAAACTATAATCGTTGATTTGTTTAAACGAACTATATATTTCTACCGCCAAATCCTGAGCTTTTTGCCAGGCTATCAAATCTTCAAATTTTATTACTGGGGCATTCATATTAACAGTTAGCTTTCTTCCGTACCACTTATCACATACCACTTACTACTTTATAAAACCCAAAAACTGCTCTGCCAAAAACTTATTCCCTTCTTCGTTCATATGCACCCCGTCTGATGTTAATACGCCTGAATATTTGTTTTCCGGGTTGTGCTGGTTGATGTAGTCTACAATATTCTTATGCAGATCTAACAACTCAACCTTTTTATTTTTAGCGATTCCCCTGATGATCTCTGCATACTTGTTCAGGTCTCCATCCAGTTCATTCACATTGTCTTTCTTCTCACCTATTACAGTAGGCGTACATATTACCACTTTTGCACCGGCAGCCTGTATTTTGTCGATCAGTTTGTTATAGAATTTTTCAAACTTATCGGCATCTGTGCCCGTACCATGCGTTCTTTTATGCCATACGTCGTTAATGCCTATATAAATAAACACCAGGTCGGGCTTTTTAGAAAGCACATCATCTTCTAACCTAAGGTAGAGATCGTATACTTTATTGCCTCCTATGCCCGCGCCTATCAGATCAAACTGGCTGGCTTTGCCAGATTTAGCAAGCGTTTGCTGCAACACAGTAATATACCCCGTTGGGCCAACACCCGCCTGGGTAATAGAATCACCAAAAAAAATCACTTTCTTTTTTTGCATAACAGAAAAGGCAGACAAAAGTACCAGGAGAGAACCGGTAAATATCAGAAGTAATCGTTTCATTGTCAGATGTAGCGGTTTAATCAAGCTCAAAAATCTTGTCCATTATTACCCATTTCTCGCCGGCTTTTGCCCAGGGCAATTGCTGCTGAAAAGTCCACATAAAGTTTTCCCATTCCTGCACACGCGGGTCAGCAGCATCAGAAGCAGCTTTCTTTTCAAAGGAAAAATCGTCTCTCACTTCCATGATCATGAACAGCCGGTTACCGGTATTGTAGATATCCATTACCGTTATACCATCCGCCTTAATTCTTTGCAGGATGTCGGGCCATACATTCTTATGGATCTTTTTATATTCTTCTATAACAGCGGGATCATCTTTCAGGTCGAGCGTAAGGCAGTATCGTTTCATGTAACAAGTTATTTGTGCTTATTATCCCTTCCAGGCCACCAGGGTTTGTTTTGCCTGCCCTAAACCATCAATACCCAATTCTACCACATCGCCCGCTTTAAGATAAACAGGTTCGGGCTTTTGGCCCAGCCCTACACCTGCCGGAGTTCCGGTGGTAATAATGTCGCCCGGCAGCAGGCTCATAAACTGGCTTAAATAAGAAACCAGGAAAGGAATTTTAAAAATGAGGTTTTTGCTGTTGCCATCCTGCATGGTTTTACCATTTACGGTAAGCCATAGCCGAAGATTGTCAACATCTTTAATTTCGTCTTTGGTTGCCAGCCAGGGACCGAGCGGCGCAAAAGTATCGCAGCTTTTGCCTTTCACCCATTGCCCGCTTCTTTCCAGTTGAAATGCGCGTTCGCTATAGTCATTATGCAACATATAACCAGCAACATAGTTCATTGCATCTTTTTCCTCTACGTATGATGCCTTCTTGCCTATTACTACTGCCAATTCTACTTCCCAATCGGTTTTTACACTGTTTTTTGGAATCACAATAGCATCTTCAGGGCCAACAATAGCGCTGGTTGCCTTAAAGAATATGATGGGCTCTGTGGGTAGCTGCATATTGCTTTCAGCAGCGTGGTCAGAATAATTCAATCCAATGCATATCAGCTTGGAAGGACGAACAACCGGGGCTCCTAACCTTTCTGTATTACTTACTACCGGGGCTTTTGCGGCATTGTCTTTCAGCCATTTGGCAAGACGCTCCAATCCGTCGGTTTCAAAAAACTGCTCGGTATAGTCTTCACCAAAAGCAGAAACATCAATGCGTTTGCCGTCTTGCAAAACAACGCCTGGCTTTTCTTTCCCAGCCTGTCCAAAGCGAATCAATTTCATATTAAATCTTTCTTTTTGAGTGGACTAAACTACTTCCATTTTTTTGGTACGCCAAACCAATTTTTCGCAATCGTTTGTGAGGCTAACGCGCATTAGTGCTAATTTTAAGGTACAAGAACCTTTCATGAATAAACGAGACGCTTCGCCGATAAGAATTGTAACCGCCGCCAGCCTTTTCGACGGGCATGATGCAGCCATTAACATTATGCGCCGCCTGTTGCAGCAAAAAGGAGCTGAAGTAATACACCTGGGGCACGACCGTTCCGTACAGGATATTGTTGAATGTGCCATTGAAGAAGATGTTCACTCCATAGCCATTACCAGCTACCAGGGCGGCCACATGGAGTTTTTTAAATACATGAAAGATCTGCTTCGCGAAAGTGGTTGCGAACATATCAAAATATTTGGCGGCGGCGGCGGTACTATCCTCCCCCACGAAGCAGAAGCGCTTCACGCCTATGGCATCAACCGCATTTACAGTCCCGACGATGGAAGGAAAATGGGCCTGGAAGGAATGATACAGGACTTATTGGACCAATGCAGCAATTCTGATAAATATTACAATGCGCACAAACAATGGAATAATAAACCACCGCTTGCGGAGTTGAAAGACATACGCAAAGTGGCGAGAGCTATTTCTTTGGCAGAAAATAATGAAGCATACAGCGCTGTTTTGGAAAGCCTGTCAGCTCCGGATGTGGAAGCAGGTATACCGGTTATTGGTATTACGGGAACAGGAGGAGCAGGCAAATCTTCTGTAACGGATGAACTGGTGAGAAGGTATCTCCACTTTTTTCCCGAAAAAACGATTGCTGTTATTTCTGTTGATCCCAGTAAAAGAAAAACGGGCGGCGCTTTACTGGGCGACAGGATAAGGATGAACGCTGTTAGTAGCCCGAGGGCATATATGCGGTCGCTGGCAACAAGAGAAGACAATGCTTCTGTCAGCCGGTCTGCCAAAGCAGCCATTGATATTTGTAAAAAAGCCGGCTACAACTGTATTATACTCGAAACAGCCGGCACAGGGCAAAGTGATGTTAGCATTACGGGCTACAGCGACATTAGTATATATGTAATGACGCCGGAATACGGAGCAGCTTCTCAACTGGAAAAAATAAATATGCTCGACTATGCAGATATCATTGCTATTAACAAAGCAGATAAACCAGGAGCCGAGGATGCATTGAATGACGTAAGAAAACAGTACAAACGCAATCACCAGTTATTTTCGGCAACAGCCAACCAATTGCCCGTAATAAGCATGTGCGCCAATAAGTTTAATGATGCAGGTGTTAACCGCTTATTTCATTTGCTGCTGCAAACAGTAAAGAACAAATTGCAACTGCCGTGGATAGACGAAGCGAAGGATATTTCGAAACTGCAAACTGAACAAACCAGTGATGTTATTATACCGGCAAGCCGCGTGAGGTATTTGAGCGAGATAAGCAAAAGTGTTCGCGGCTACAACGTTTGGGCAGAGGAGCAGAGCAACATCGCATCGCAAATGTACCAACTGAATGGTGCAATGGAAATCATGAAAAACGGATAATGCAGAAAAAGCAACCGTGTATTAAAAAACGATAACAATGTCTTACCTGGAACTGGAAGAAAAATATACAGCGCTTACAAAAAAGCTCGCACCTGAGCTACAAAAGCTTTTACAGGAATGGAAGCAATTGCAGGAAAAATACGACAGCGAAGTATTTGAATACAAGGTGCGTGGCAAAGTCATTCGCCAGGAAATGACTACCACATCGCTAAGCGGTACTACTATTAAAAAAGTGTTGTTACCTAAATACAAAGATTGGGGAGATATTTTACGATGGCAGTTGCAGGAAAATATACCAGGTTCTTTTCCATACACTGCTGGTGTTTTTGAATTGAAGCGCCAGGGCGAAGACCCCACTCGGATGTTTGCGGGCGAGGGCGGCCCGGAGCGAACCAACAAGCGCTTTCATTATGTTTCTGCCGGGCAAACTGCTAAAAGATTATCTACAGCGTTTGACAGTGTTACATTGTACGGGCAGGACCCTGCGCATCGGCCGGATATTTATGGAAAGATTGGTAATGCGGGTGTAAGCATTGCAACAGTTGACGATGCTAAAAAACTATACAGTGGATTTGACCTTTGCGATCCTGCTACTTCTGTAAGCATGACGATTAATGGTCCCGCCCCTATTATCCTGGCGTTTTATATGAATGCGGCTATTGACCAGTTGTGCGAAAAATGGATTGCGGAAAATAACCAGTTCGATAAAGCATCTCAATATATTACTGAAAAGTTTGCCCCGGGTGAAACGCCTGTTTACAATGATCCATCCTCGCCCGGAAAAATTCCCGCAGGAAACAACCAACTGGGGCTTATGCTGCTGGGTATTTGTGGCGACGAAATTGTTCCGCCGGATGTATATGAGCAATTGAAAGCAACGGCACTGCAACAAGTGCGTGGCACAGTGCAGGCAGATATTCTGAAAGAAGACCAGGCCCAGAACACCTGCATCTTTTCAACGGAGTTTGCTTTAAAATTAATGGGCGATGTGCAGGAATATTTTATTGAAAACAAAGTAAAAAATTTTTACAGTGTAAGCATCAGCGGCTACCATATAGCCGAGGCAGGTGCAAACCCTATTACGCAGTTGGCGTTTACCTTAGCCAATGGTTTTACCTACGTTGAGTATTACCTGAGCCGGGGCATGCACGTAGATGATTTTGCGCCCAATCTTTCCTTTTTCTTCAGTAATGGAATGGGCCCTGAATACAGTGTAATTGGCAGGGTTGCCCGGCGCATATGGGCAAAGGCAATGAAACGTGTATATAACGGTAACGAACGGTCGCAAAAACTAAAATATCACATTCAAACCAGCGGGCGCAGCCTGCACGCGCAGGAAATTGATTTCAACGATATACGAACAACGCTTCAGGCCCTCTATGCTATTTACGACAACTGCAATTCACTGCACACCAACGCCTACGACGAAGCCATTACTACTCCTACTGAAGAAAGTGTGCGAAGGGCAATGGCAATTCAACTGATCATTAACCGCGAACTGGGCTCTGCCAAAACAGAAAACTTTATGCAGGGATCGTTTGCGCTCGAAGAACTGACAGATCTTGTTGAAGAAGCAGTATTAAAAGAGTTCGATCGCATTTCGGACCGGGGCGGCGTTTTAGGAGCTATGGAAAGAATGTATCAACGCAATAAGATACAGGAAGAAAGCCTGCATTACGAACATTTAAAACATACAGGCGAGTTGCCGGTAATTGGCGTAAATACTTTTTTAAGCAGTGAAGGAAGCCCCGTTATTATTCCAAACCAGGTAATACGAAGCACCGAGGCTGAAAAGGAGCAGCAAATAAAAAACGTGCTGTTGTTTAAAAAAACAAATGAAACTAAAAGTATACAGGCGTTAAACTCTTTGAAAGCAGTTGCAGCACAAAACGGGAACATTTTTGCAGAATTAATGAATACCGTTAAATATTGCACACTGGGGCAAATAACGCATTCCTTATACGAAGCCGGAGGTCAATACCGGCGCAACATGTAGCAAGGTAGCGGTCAGCCATCAGCATTCAGCTATCAGTGAGTGTTGTCTTGGCAACCAAAACCAAGAACTCCAAAACTTATCACCTATGACTTACCACCTGCCACTTAATGATAACTCAGAGCTCCTTAGTATTTAAGAAATGCATTGTATACCATTTGCATATACGCTTTGCCGGTAGTAAGCTTAGGTTGCACATCGTTTATCGGGCGGGTATGGAGGAGTTTCTGAGCGCGGTTGTCAAAAATGATAGTGTCACCGGGTGTAAGCCAGCCAAAACCATCGTCAAACGTATAAAAGGCAAACTGCTGCCGTTGCGGCGCCAGCAAATTATTGCTCCATGGAAACAGGGAAGTATCGAGCTGCAACTGCGCAGCAATGGTATTGACTACATCTGTTTGTGAACCGAGCGTATTTATTCTTTTCCCTTTCACCTCTTGCTTTAAAACCTCTCCAAAAAACAACAGCGGAATATGATACCGTGCAGGCTCGTCAAACTTTCGGTAACGCGGCAATAAATGCCCATGATCTGCTACCAGCACAAATAAAGTATGCTTGTACCAGTCTTTATTTTTAACTGAATCAATAAATGCCCCTAAGGATTTGTCGGTAAAGTAACAGGCGTTCCTGAATTTTTGTTCTGTACCACTGCCCGTAAATACGGGCGGCATAGGTACGTTAAAAGGTTCATGACTGCTGGAGGTTATTACATAAGAGAAAAACGGCTGCTTTGTAGCAGCAAGCTCTTTATCAACTTTTTTAAAAAGCGACAGGTCATCAGCGCCCCATTTGCTGAAGTAACCCGAATCTTCAAAATCATTTTCACCAATAATCCTGTCAAATCCCGCACGGTAAGCAATAGTGTTAAACCTTCCAAAGCTCAGTTCGCCACCATAAAAAAAATAATTCTGGTAGTTCTTCTTTTTTAACTCCAGAGAAATAAAGGGAAGATGTTCAATTTTATCGGGCTGATAAATGATGCTTGTTTGAGGTTGTGCAGGAAAACCGCTGAGCAAAGCAACTATGCCCTGGTCGGTTCTTACACCGCTCGAATAAATATCGGTAAACAATAACCCATCCTTTATCAATTCGCTCAATCGCGGCGTTACACTACTGTCGCCGCCCAGCTCTTTTACAACATCGGCCGTAAAGCTCTCCAATTGTATAAACACAATATTGGGCCGTGGCTCGGTTAAAATAAGTTGAGTATCGCCAACGTGTGTCTTGTAAAGCTGTTGTACCAGTTCGGCAGCTTCCTTTTCGGGCAGGTAGTTGTAAATATTGGTTAGGCCATGGCTGCTGTTTTTTAAAAAACTTTTTACAAGATGCCAGGTGGTATTTACCGCAGCGTGATTGGCGGCTGGCACAGAGCAGAAATAAGCAGTGCTTTCGTTAACTGGTATCTGTTGTACCCCCCCGCGAATGGTGATGGCAATAATGCCTCCCATCAGCAGCATGAACAATGAAAACTTCAGACGCTTTAGCAAAGAAATACCCCGCACATTTATCCTCGCAATTAAAAGTTTATACAATAACCAACAAACCATGCACTGCGTAAGCATTGCCAGTGCCAGCCAAAGCAGCGGTGCAGATTTAATGGTTTCAAATGCTTCTGCCGGGTGCGCTAACATGGTAATAGCCCGGTAATTCAGTTTAACCCCCCAGTTTTCGTATATACCCAGGTCGCCACCCGAAATAAGAATGGTGAAGATGATCAGCACCCACGTATACCACTTCATAAAGGTTTCGAAGAAGGGGCGTTGCACCAGGTATTGCACAATGAGCAATACAAAGGGTATGATAGCAAAATATCCGCTGAGCGAAATATCCAGTTGCAGCCCATGCCAGAAACTTTCTATTCCCCTGTTAAATCCTGCTTCGGAAAATGCCCTGGAATAATATAATATGAAGGTGAGCCGTTGAATAAAAAAAACGAGCAGCCAAAAAAGGTAGTGACGTATAAAAACCTGCAATACAGGTAGTTTGGCCCGAGCCGAACCAAGGGTTATCATGAATCGTTTATTGTTTATCGCAGCTTAATAACGGCGCAATGTACACGAAATATGCATTCGCGCAGTAGAATTAACTATTTAGTGGGATATGCGTAACTGTTATGACAAAATTTTAAAGATGTGTAACTTTATAAAATATATTCTTTTATGGAAACCTACGGAAAAATATTGCTGATTGCCATGCCTGTTTTCCTTGTTTTCGTGCTTTTTGAAAAATGGTACGGGTGGAGGAAACAAAAAGAGGCTGTGCGAAACATGGATATGATCAGCAGCCTTAGCAGCGGTATTACCAATGTTACCAAAGATGTTCTTGGGTTAAGCTTTTCCATCATCTCCTATAGCTGGCTGGTGCAGCATTTGGCAATTATACATATTACTGCCACCATCCCCGTATATATCATTGCCTTCCTGTCCCTTGATTTTGCGGGATACTGGACGCACAGGGCAACCCATGAAATAAACCTGTTATGGAATGCCCATATCGTTCACCACAGCAGCGAGGAGTTTAACCTGGCCTGTGCCTTACGACAAAGCGTATCCGTTTTTGTAAGAATTTTTGTAATACTCCTCATTCCCGCCGCTCTGCTGGGTGTTCCCGAAAAAGTAATTGCCGTGGTGGCACCACTTCACCTGTTTGCACAATTCTGGTATCATACAACCCACATCGGCAAAATGAGTTTTCTTGAAAAAATCATCGTAACACCGTCTCATCACCGCGTACATCATGCCATTAACAAAGAGTACCTTGACAAAAATTACGGACAGATATTTATTTTCTGGGATAAATGGTTCGGCACTTACCAGGAGGAATTGGCCAGCGTAAAACCTGTATACGGCATTACCCGCCCCGTACGCACCTGGAACCCGCTTAAGATCAATTTTCAACATATAGCATTGTTAGTAAAAGACGCCTGGCGTACTAAACGTGTAAGAGACAAATTCCGCATCTGGCTGATGCCAACCGGCTGGCGTCCGGCAGACGTATCTGAAAATTATCCCGTGTATAAAATTGAGGATGTTTACAACTTCGCAAAGTACAACCCTAATTGTTCAAAAGCGCTGCTGGTATGGAGCTGGGTTCAGCTCGCACTTCTGCTACTTTTCATCTCCGGCCTGTTCGCGAACATTGCAGTAATTGGCAGCCCGGCCATGTTTGTATACGGCTTCTATATTTTTCTGCAAGTATATGCATTAACGGACCTTGCAGACAGGAACTTTTCGGCACTGTTTTGCGAAGTAGCGAAAAATATATTGGGAGTAGCCGTCATTTGCAAGTATGGAAACTGGTTTGGGCTTTATCCCGGCCTGCCGTGGATAAATAGCTTACTCATTGCCTACTTTATACTTTCTACGGTTATAGTGGCATTGCTTGTATATAGAAACAGACAGGAAGATCGCCAGCTTTTGCTACAGCCTCACTAAATGGGCTATGGCTCAAATTTCACAACCGCGCGGCCTTTGCCTATCTTTGCAACTTCATGCAGGCAACAAACAGGCAAAATATCAGGCATCTGAGCCTTGAGGCTTTACAGGACTATTTTGAGCAGTCGGGCGATAAAAAGTTCAGAGCCAAACAGGTATATGAATGGATATGGCAAAAGCATGCCCATAGCTTTGATGCTATGACCAACCTGAGCAAAGAGCTTCGCAGCAAGCTTGCCAACGATTTTGATTTGCCTGCCCTTACTATTGATACATCGCAATATTCAGCAGACGGGACGATTAAAAGCAGGTTCAGAACCGTAGATGGCCACCTGGTGGAAGGTGTGTTGATTCCGACAGAGTCGAGACAAACTGCCTGTGTTTCTTCACAGATCGGGTGCAGCCTTAGCTGCAAATTTTGTGCTACCGGCTATATGGACAGGAAGCGCAACCTGAACTATGATGAAATTTACGATGAAGTAGTACATATCAATCAGCAGGCAGAACAAACTTACCAGAAGAAGCTGAGCAATATTGTGTTTATGGGCATGGGGGAACCTTTGCTGAACTATAAAAATGTACTCAAAGCTATTGAACGCATTTCATCCCCCGACGGGCTGGGCATGAGTCCCCGCCGGATTACTGTTTCTACCGCGGGCGTAGCAAAAATGATCAGGCAGTTGGGCGATGATGGTGTAAAGTTTAAACTGGCTTTATCGCTACATGCAGCTAACGATGAAAAACGCCACGAGATCATGCCCATCAATGATACCAACAATATCAAGTCGCTTATAGAAGCACTCAATTATTTTTATCAGAAAACGGGTAATGAAATAACGCTTGAATACATTCTTTTTAAAGATTTTAACGACTCTATACAGGACGCTGATGAGTTGATAAAGATCTACAGGCAAATTCCTGCAGACCTGGTAAACATTATTGAATACAACCCTATTGATCTGGCTTCGTTTTCGAAGCCTGATGAAAGCACAACAGAACAGTTTATGCAGCATCTGGAAAAAAACAGGGTAAACGCCAGGCTAAGAAGAAGCAGGGGCAAGGACATTGATGCAGCCTGCGGGCAATTGGCAAATAAGGATACACAGTAATGTTTTTTATACGTAAATTCCATCTGGATAAAATCAATAAAACACATGAAAGGTGATCTGATCAAAAAGATTGAATCGCTTCCGGAGGATTTTCAGAAAGAGGTAGAGCATTTTGTAGATTTTTTGAAAATAAAAGCAAGCGAAGAAACTGTACCGCTCAAAACACGAAAAGCCGGTTTTGCAAAAGGAATGTTTGTTATGAAGGATGGCTTTGATGATCCGCTTGAAGATTTTAAAGATTATCAATAATGAACCTTCTCTTAAACACCCATTCATTTTTATGGTTTGCTGAAAACTCTTCAGAACTGAGCAAACTTGCCAAAAGTGAAATAGAAAACATGAACAACAGATGCTTTCTGAGCATCGCTTCCTTATGGGAGCTAACTATTAAATTGTCTTTAAATAAACTTGAACTCAATCAACCTTTTGATGGTATTCCAGCTCTTTTAAATATTAACAACATTGAAATACTTCCTCTTGAGTTCAAACATTTGAAACAACTTTTTCTTCTGCCTTTTCATCACCGTGATCCTTTTGACAGGCTTATTCTTTCGCAAGCAATCAGCCAGGACCTGGTGATCGTTACAAAAAATGGGGTATTTGAAAAATATACATCAAATATTATTTGGTAATCGCAGAAAGTGATTTCTAATTTTTTTTATGAGTAAAAAAGGCTTCGATAAATTCATCAATAAAGAAAGCGGCGCTAAAAAGAAAGAGCGTATCCGCCAGGAAAAGAAACAAATAAGAGCAGAAAAAAATGCCTACTTCGAGGAGCAAAAGCGTTTGAAGCGGGAGAGTAAAAAAGCGGCAGCCGGTGGTCAGCGAGCAGCAGTTAGCGGTCAGCAGTCAGCAGAAACCAGTAAACGATCAGCAGTTGGTGGAGAACGGGTAATGGTCAACAAACAAAGAAAGGCGGTTAATAGTCAACGGCCAAATATCAGCAGCAATCAAAAATCAGCAATCAAAAATCAGCAATCAGAAATCTCTACCAAATCTCAAATCTCAAATCCCAAATCAGAGATCTCCGAAATGCCGCTCAACAAATTTATTGCCTGGAGTGGCGTATGTGGCAGAAGAGAAGCGGCCGACCTGATAAAAGCCGGTAAAGTGTTAGTAAACGGACAGGTTATTACTGAACCGCCACACCGCGTTAGTCAGCAGGATAACATTCGGGTGAATGGCAAAAAGATCGCGCTTCAGAAAAACCTGGTATATATTCTTTTAAACAAACCCAAAGACTACATTACAACCACCGACGATCCGGAGGGAAGAAAGACGGTAATGGACCTGATCAAACATGCTACCACTGAGCGTGTGTTTCCGGTGGGAAGGCTTGACAGGAATACTACTGGAGTAATGCTGCTCACCAACGACGGAGAACTGGCACAACGTCTTACCCATCCCAAATACGAAGTGAAGAAGATATATGAAGTGCGGGTAGACCAACCTGTTACTAAGCAGCAATTAGATACGATTGCCACGGGTATAACATTAGAAGATGGATTCATTCAACCCGACGCAGTAGCTTATGCTGATACTAAAGACAAAAGTGTAATAGGCATAGAGATACATAGTGGCCGCAATCGCATTGTGCGACGCATTTTTGAGCATCTTGGTTTCAAAGTAAAAAATCTGGATCGTGTGATGTATGGCATTTTTACCAAAAAAAATGTAGACCGCGGTAAATGGCGTTTTCTTTCCGAAAAAGAAATACGCCTGCTTAAACATTTGAATACCTCATTTGCTAACAAAAAATCTCCGCAACAAGGTGCAAAAAAATAAAATCGAGATCCTGGAAGAGGACGAACATTTTGTTGCCATCAATAAACCATCAGGATTGTTGTCTGTTCCTGCAAGAGAAGGTAATGAAATTTCTCTTAAAAACATCCTCGCAGAAAAATACGGACAGATATGGACAGTACACCGGTTGGATAAGGATACCAGTGGTGTGATTGTATTTGCCAAAAATGAGCAAACACATAAATACCTGTCGGGATTATTTGAAGGCAGAGATGTTGAAAAATACTATACGGGAATTGTACATGGAGTTCCGCCCACTGAAAAAGGCAGTATTGACGCCCCTATTGCGGAACACCCTGTAAAAAAAGGTATAATGGTTACCAATAAAAAAGGCAAACCTGCCTTAACAGATTATGAAGTGGCAGAAACATTCGGAACCTTCTCTCTCATGCGATTCCGCATTCATACCGGCAGAACGCACCAGATACGGGTGCATATGAAACACATTGGACATCCGATTGTGTGTGATACTGTTTATGGTAACGGCGAACCTGTGTTGCTTTCGTCTATCAAAAAAAAGTTCAACCTTTCCAAAAACGAAGAGGAGGAACGCCCTTTGTTCAACCGCCTGGCTTTGCATGCCGAAAAATTGATCTTCAGAGATCAGCAAAAAAAACTGCATGCATTAGAAGCGCCGTCTCCTAAAGATATAAGAGCATTTTTGCAACAATTGAGGAAATGGAAAGGGTGAATAGAGTTCCCAACTTTGAAAATATTAGTACCGATTTTTCTTCGGATCTTTTCTCATATCAAAAATGGATAAAAGTTGAATCTGATCATTTTTGATTCTGTAAAAAATTCTATTGTGAGGCGTAATAATATGCTCCGCACATTTGTTCTTTTCAACGATATCTGCCCACCTTCTGGGTGCCTGGCGATAAAGTCTAGTTTCTCTTCCACTTTTTGAAGAAACTTAAAGCCGGTTGCAGTGGAAAATTCTTTCTGGAGATATTCATAAATAGCATGCACATCCTTACGAAAACGTTTTGTAACAACTATTTTTTTCTCCATTCATCCATTTCCTTTTTAAAATCATCAAGAGAAATGGTATCGCCATTTTCTGCTTCGCTAATGGCTTTATCAAGTTCCTCTAATTGTTGCTTGTCCAAATTATCAACTATGTCTTTCTTAGAAGCATAAAATGCAGCCTCTTCCATCAGATAGTTCAATGCAACCTCATCGTCTATTTCCTTTAGCAATTTATAAATCTTTGCTTTTACTTCGTTTGGTATGTCACGACATTTACCTGTAGTATACAATTTTTCGATAGCCTTTTAAAGACTAGAAAATATTGCCACTTGCATTACCATGACCGGCCCGCTATTTGGAATTAAAGGGTTGTGAATCTTTTTGAAGCTACGTGTTTCATTTATATTATTTACCCACCGGTAACGCATACCTCAAATTTATCGAGATCACACGATTTTTAAATCCGCCGCCATTGAGGTTTCCGGCTTGTACCATGTTGGTTAAGCCATAATAAAACCGCAAATTGGCCGTAATGCCTTTTACAAACTGCGACAAATCGTACCCGGCTCCTACATTCAATCCAGCATCCACCCTTTTGTAGCCGTCTTCGATTTTTTCTGAATGACCGTTCCATTTTTCCCGGCCTCCTATGAAAAGACCAACATTGGGTCCGGCCTCAACATGGAAATTTTCGATAACGTAATATTGAATCAATAGAGGTAACCGCAAAAAATTAAACTTTATGTGGCCCGATCCTCCGAACGCTGTATTTTTCTCACGTGTGCCCTCTACAGAATATAAGAGCTCTGCATGTGCCCCTATTTTTTCATTGGCTTTATAGTTTGCAAATATCCCTGCCTGGAAACCGATCAATGGTGTCAGCCGATAGTTGTCCGCATAATTACCGTTCCAATGTTGGGTGGCGATATTTAAAGATGCGGATGGACCAAAAGTGGTTTGTGCCCGGGCTTTAAAGCCAGACAATACAATTGTAATACATGCGATAAGAAATAACTGTTTCATACATTTCGTTTATCCTTTTATGTTGGTTGTTTGCAGGTATATATACGGCAAATGAATAAAAGGTCATCAGGAAAAAACAATTTTTGTTCTATAAATATTTAACATTCCCATCTTCGCTCTCAAACAAAATGCTTTGCCAGCTGAGCCGGCAAAGCATTTAAAATTAATCAATAATAGCCTAGTCTTGCTCTACCGGAGTTTTCAGCATTTTTCTTGCCAGTTTAGCTGCCTGCACCATATTTATCATAGCAGCCTTTGTTTCCTCCCATTTCCGGGTCTTCAAACCACAATCGGGATTTACCCATAAATTTTTAACCGGAATATGAACCGCTGCTTTTTCCAGCAAAGCATACATTTCTTCAACTGAAGGTATCCGGGGCGAATGTATATCGTATACTCCCGGTCCTATTTCATTAGGGTACCTGAAATCAACAAAGGCGTTCAGCAACTCCATTTGAGACCTGCTGGTCTCGATGGTAATTACATCTGCATCCATTGCTGCAATGTGCGCCATAATATCATTGAACTCACTATAGCACATGTGCGTATGTATTTGCGTTTCATCTTTTACGCCACTAGCCGAAATGCGAAATGCTTTCACTGCCCAGTCAAGATAATTTTCGCGGTCTGCCTTCCGAAGCGGCAATCCTTCGCGAATAGCCGGCTCATCAATCTGTATCATTTGTATACCGGCCTGTTCAAGCGCCACTACCTCATCACGTATGGCCAAGGCTATCTGGTTAGCAGTTTCAGAACGTGGCTGATCATCGCGCACAAACGACCACTGTAAAATAGTAACGGGGCCAGTGAGCATGCCTTTCATTATTTTTTTGGTGTTGGCTTGAGCAAAGGCACTCCACTGTACTGTCATATCCGCCGGGCGATATACATCTCCATAGATCACCGGCGGCTTCACACATCGGCTTCCATAACTCTGCACCCAGCCATTTTGAGTAAACAAAAATCCACTGAGTTGTTCCCCAAAGTATTCTACCATATCATTTCGTTCAAATTCGCCATGCACCAGCACATCCAGTCCTATTTCCTCCTGCCACCGTATCGCTTCCAGGGTAGCCTTTTCAATCGCTTTGTCATACTGCTGCGGGGTTAGCTCACCTTTTTTTAGCTTCGTTCTCAAACGCCTGATGTCGTCTGTTTGAGGAAAAGATCCGATGGAAGTGGTTGGAAAAACAGGAAGCTTAAATTTCAACCGCTGTATTTGCTGCCGTGTGCTAAATATGGATTGCCTGCGATCATCCTTTTCCGTTAGCGACTCTACTCGCTGTTTTACAGCGGAATGGTGAATGCGGGTTGACCGCTGCCTGCTTTCAATTGCCAGTTTATTGTTTTCCAGCAGCGATGTATCGCCGTCTGCAATTTTATAGAGCTCTTCTACCTCATCCAATTTTTGTTTGGCAAAAGCCATCCAGTTTTTTATTTCAGCATCTATTCCTGTTTCAAACTCAAGGTCGAAAGGAGTATGTAACAAAGAACAGGAGGGCGCAATCATTACGCGATTGCTGCCGATGTGCGTAAGGGCTTTCTGTATATGTTGTAACGATTTTTGATAATCGTTCTTCCAGATGTTTCTACCGTCTATAACGCCCAACGACAGGCTCATTTTGGCAGAAAGCTTAGGTAATATTTCTTCCAATTGTTGTGGCGACCTTACAAGATCTATATGCAGTGCGCATACAGGTAAACTGGTTGCTAGCGTTGCATTATCACGCAGCCCATCAAAGTAGGTAGCCAGCATAAGCTTTAACGTTGGGCATTTATCGCGAATAGTATTATAAGCGTATTCAAACGCCTTCTTTTCTTTTTCTGAAAGATCCATTGCTAAAAAAGGTTCATCCAGTTGCACCCATGCTGCCCCTTGTTCTTCCAGTTTTTTAAGTATTTGAACATATACGGGAACAAGCTTTTTAATGAGATCAATCCTGTGGAAATTACCTGCACTTGCCTCTTTCAGTTTTTCTTTGCCTAACAACAAGTAAGTAACCGGGCCAATCAATACCACTTTTGGCGGCTTGCTCAACACATGTTTTCCTGCACCAAATTCTTTAAAAACTTTATCAGAAAAAATTTTGAACTCCTGGTCTTCTAAAAATTCGGGTACGATATAATGATAGTTTGTATCAAACCATTTGGTCATCTCCATAGCAGGAATATCCAATCCGTTTTTTTGGTAACCCCTTGCCATAGCAAAATACAGATCAATTTCACTGTTATCTTTCACATCGGTTACTACCGGTGCATAGCGTTGGGGAATGGCGCCTAATAAAAGCGACATATCCAGCACCTGGTCGTACAGGCTGAAATCGTTACAGGGAATAAGATCTATTCCGGCATGAGCTTGTAACAGCCAGTTTTGTTCCTGAATTTTTTTGGCAGCCAGCCAAAGTTCCTGTTTTGAAATGTTGCCTGTCCAATATTGTTCGCAGGCTTTTTTAAGTTCACGTTTGGCACCCATTCGCGGGTAGCCGAGATTGTTTTTGAGCATACGCATAAACTTTTTGATGAAACAATAAATAATTATTGCCCTTTACATGTTTAATGAGTATGCTTTCGGAAAGGAGGAGTGTAAGATAGCAGGCACAATACCTTCGATAGCAAATGAAAAATTTGCTTTTTGCATATCAATGCCCATACCAGACTACTGCTTCAGTTTGCGAAAGCATTTGCCTTCATTTCCGGGTAAGTATCTGGCTCTCCTGCCGAAGCAGGATTACAGTTGCGCAACAGCTCATGATTTACACATGATTCCTTTTTACTATCAGGTATTACCCTGCCAACCAGGAAACGATATAAGTAAAGAACGAAACGCAAATATACACGAAATACATATTACTGATTTGCCCTTACTCACGGTGTTGGCACGATGTTTTTAATACATACTTCTTTATTCATTAAACGAAATGTTATGAAAAATACAGTGAATACCAGGGTTGATGCCAAAAAGGGATTTACCAATTCGAAGCCGCCGGCAAGAGATAAGCTGGACGACAGGGGCGATCTTGAGATCAACGAACAACCGAGCGGCAATAATAAAAAGCCATTGAAGATAGGCGAAAAGAACGAACACAATGATCCGCAGGGTACCCGAAGAAACAAGTAGAAAAATGTTTCATCATCTTTACAAAAAAGCCGGACCAATATGTGTGGTCCGGCTTTTTAACTTAATAATGTTCATAACTACGCGCTACAGGTAACGCAACCATCCTGCATACTGCAACTTGGGCCAGATATTTCATCTTCGTTTACAGCAACAGTGCTGTCCTTGCTCACCAGCGGCTCTACCATTTTACCGCCTTGTTTTTCAACGGTAAATTGCACAGCCTGCGTGGCAGCTTTGGTGCGCAGGTAATACATGCCTGTTTTCAACCCTTTTTTCCACGCATAAAAATGCATAGATGTCAACTTGCCGCTATTAGGACTGTCTACAAATAAATTGAGCGATTGAGACTGGCAAATAAATGCACCGCGATCAGCCGCCATATCGATGATGGTTCTTTGTTTGATCTCCCAAACGGTTTTGTATATCTCTTTGATCTTGTCGGGTATGGCATCAATTTTCTGGATAGAACCATTTTGTGCAATTATTTTATTCTTCATGTCATCGCTCCACAGGTTCAGTTCAACCAGGTCTTTTAAAAGATGTTTGTTTACTACTACAAACTCTCCGCTTAATACCCGGCGTACATATATGTTAGATGTATACGGCTCAAAGCATTCGTTGTTGCCTAATATCTGCGAAGTAGAGGCAGTGGGCATAGGCGCCAGCAACAAAGAATTGCGCACACCGTGTTTTATCACTTCATCTTTTAAACGATACCAGTCCCAACGCAAAGAAGGTTCCACGCCCCACATATCAAACTGGAAAATGCCTTTCGATACGGGAGAATCTTTAAACGTTTCGTAAGCACCATGCTGTTTAGCCAGGTCTTTGCTCGCCGTCATTGCAGCAAAGTAGATGGTTTCGAATATTTCGCTGTTCAGCTTTTTAGCCTCGTCACTTTCAAAAGGCAATCTCAACAAAATGAATACGTCTGCCAAACCTTGTACACCCAAACCAATGGGGCGGTGGCGCAGGTTTGAATTTTTCGCTTCTTCTACCGGGTAATAATTGTAGTCGATGATCTTGTTAAGATTCTTTGTTACCTCGTAGGTAATTTCATACAACTTTTCGTGATCGAATTGCCCGTTTGTTACAAAACGGGGCAACGCTAATGAAGCAAGATTACAAACTGCCACTTCATCGGGCGAAGTGTATTCCAGTATTTCGGTACAGAGATTCGAACTCTTGATGGTGCCCAGGTTTTGCTGGTTAGATTTGCGGTTGGCCGAATCCTTGTACAATAAGTAAGGCGTTCCTGTTTCAATCTGTGCATCCAGAATGGCAAACCAAAGATCCTGTGCTTTCACTGTTTTCCTTGCGCGGCCTTCCGCTTCGTATTGCGCATACAGTTTTTCAAACTCTTCTCCCCAGCATTCGTGCAGGCCTGGTGCTTCGTGTGGACAAAACAAACTCCACTCTCCGTTGGCTTCCACGCGTTTCATGAACAGGTCGGGCACCCATAATGCATAAAACAAATCCCTGGCTCTCATTTCTTCCTTACCATGATTTTTACGCAGGTCTAAAAACTCAAACACATCGGCGTGCCAGGGTTCCAGGTAAATGGCAAAAGCTCCTTTTCGCTTACCCCCGCCCTGGTCTACATACCGGGCAGTATCGTTAAACACGCGCAACATAGGTATAATACCATTGCTTGTTCCGTTGGTACCGCCTATATAACTACCGGTAGCGCGTATACCATGAATAGAAAGCCCTATTCCGCCGGCGCTCTGCGAAATTTTTGCTGTTTGTTTTAATGTATCGTAAATACCATCAATGCTGTCTTCTTTCATTGTCAGCAAAAAGCAGGAAGACATTTGTGGCTTAGGCGTGCCTGCATTAAACAACGTTGGCGTAGCATGCGTAAACCAACGCTCACTCATCATATGATATGTTTTGATGGCGCTGTCGATATCATCTTTATGAATACCGATGGCAACGCGCATGTACATGTGCTGCGGGCGTTCTGCTATTTTGCCGTCTATTTTCAGCAGGTAAGATTTTTCCAGTGTTTTGAATCCGAAATAATCGAAGCTGTAATCGCGGTCGTAAATAATGGTTGAATCCAGCAGTTCTGCATTGTCGTGTATTACACGCCATACATCGTCTGCCAGCAACGGGGCGGACTTTCCTGTTTTGGAATCTTTGCATTTATGCAACAGTTGCATAGTGTGCGAAAAACTCTTGGTAGTATTTTTATGCAAATTGCTCACCGCAATACGGCTTGCCAGCAATGCATAATCCGGATGTTTTACAGTAAGAGAAGCAGCCGTTTCTGCTGCAAGATTGTCCAATTCTGTTGTAGTAACGCCATCATACAATCCTTCAATTACTTTTTTAGCTACGTCGATGGAATTTACAAACCGCCTGTCTAACCCGTAACTCAGTTTTTCAATACGGGCAGTTATCTTATCAAATTTTACGGATTCCTTTTTTCCGTTTCGTTTAATTACCTGCATGATGTGATGTTTTGTGAAAGGTGAAAAGTGAAAGATGAAGGCGGTAACCGTTCACTTACTTGGCACCAGTCATTTTAGTTAATAATGCAAAGGCTGAGTTGATTAGAGTTCCCATCTCTGCTAATTCTGATTCGTTTAAATATTTCAAGTCAACAATTGTTTCTGCTGCAGCATCTAATTCTATAACAGAGCCTCGGCTAATCTCCCAAAAACGCTTTCTCTCTATTTCAGACTTCCGGGAAGAGCCTTCAGCTATGTTCAGTTTGACCGATAGTGCAGCTCTGCGAATCTGTTGAACAAGATTGAATTTTTCATCAGGCGGCAGCTTTAGTGTAACCAGGTGACAAACTTTTGTTAACTGTCTCGCCACTTCGTACACCTGCAACTTTTTATGATTCAGGTTCAAAAACATAGGTTAATAGGTTAGTATTTTAAATATTATAGATAGAACTGTAGTTGAACATCTTTCACCTCTCACCTTTTCCCTTTCACCGTTAGAAGTCTTCTTCCAAACTAAACGCCTGTGCTTCTTTGTTACCAGAAATCACGCCCGACTTCTGATAGTCGCCCACACGCTTTTCAAAAAAGTTGGTTTTGCCTTCGAGTGAGATCATTTCCATAAAATCAAATGGATTGGTGGCATTGAACATTTTAGGATACCCTAGTTCACTCAACCACCTGTCTGCTACAAACTCAATATACTGCTGCATGAGTTTGGCATTCATACCAATAAGAGCAACAGGTAATGCTTCGGTAATGAATTCTTTTTCGATCTCTACTGCATTGCCAATAATGCTATACACCTGCTCTTGCGATAGTTTATTGCTCAACATGCTGTATAACAGGCATGCAAACTCGCAATGCAACCCTTCATCGCGACTGATCAGTTCGTTGCTGAAGGTAAGCCCCGGCATCAAGCCACGTTTCTTCAGCCAGAAGATGGAACAAAAACTTCCGCTGAAGAAAATTCCTTCTACGGCTGCGAAGGCTACCAGGCGTTCTGCAAAATTTCCGTTCTCTATCCAACGCAATGCCCATTCCGCTTTTCGCTTTACAGCGGGTACTGTTTCTATTGCATGAAACAATCTATCTTTCTCTACAGGATCTTTGATGTAGGTATCTATGAGCAGCGCGTATGTTTCTGAGTGAATGTTTTCCATCATAATCTGGAAACCATAAAAGCATCTTGCTTCGGGCAATTGCACCTCGCTCATGAAGTTCACTGCCAGGTTCTCATTTACAATTCCATCGCTGGCTGCAAAAAATGCCAATACATGCGAAATGAAATGGCGTTCACCGTCGTTCATATTTGCCCAATGCTGCAAATCGCCGCTAAGGTCAATTTCTTCTGCCGTCCAGAAACTGGCTTCATGTTTTTTATACATTTCCCACACTTTGGGATAATTGATGGGCAGAATAACAAACCGGTCTTTGTTTTCTTTTAACAATACTTCTGTTTCCATGTACAAATGCTTTTTAGATGAACAAAAAAAATAAAACATGGCTAACGAAGACAAGGCGAGACGACACGTTTACATATAGAGATAACAATGCCTGACCCACCTTTGCTTTTCCTCCGAAAGCAAATAGTGATCAATCCACACTGGCAGGTCTTCTGGCTTAATTTTTACTGAATACCTTCCCGCCCCTTCTCAATTACACATCCGGGACAGTGGTAGAAGATCCAGCAAGCGGGCGACGGGGTTTAACACCAGTCACTCACAAGTTTCTTACAGCTACGGGGATAGCACCGGATTTACACCGGTTTCCCTTTTAATCCCTACAAATATTTTTGTAATAGAACCAGAGTGGACATCAAATATAGAAATCATCTCCGCCGCAAAAAGAAAGACTTATCAACAGGTGTGCAAAAACAAAGTGGCTACAAGCCAAACGCGCTGCTGTAGCCACTTTTCAAAGTTTTGTATTAATATTTTATGTCAAAACAACAAACCTTCAAACAACAAACCCTAAGCCAATACCCGTTTCGTTTCATACATGCTTTCCCGTAGTTGTTTAACGCGCTCGTCTTCGAGGTATTCGTCGAAAGTAGTGAGGCGGTCTATGATGCCTTTAGGCGTAAGTTCAATCACCCTGTTGGCAACAGTTTGCATAAAAGTGTGGTCGTGCGAAGTAAGCAACACAACGCCTTTGAAATTTACCATGCTTTCGTTGAAGGATTGAATGCTTTCAAGGTCGAGATGGTTGGTGGGTTCATCGAGAATGACGAGATTAGGATTCTGGATCATCATGCGGCTGATCATACACCTTACCTTTTCTCCTCCGCTGAGCACACTTGTTTTTTTCAGGATCTCATCGCCACTGAACAACATCTTACCCAAAAATCCTCTTAAAAATGGTTCGTCTACATCGGTTACAGTAGGTGGTACGTACTGACGAAGCCAGTCCATTAAGTTAAGGCTGGAGTTTTGAAAATACTGGCTGTTATCGTTTGGCAGGTATGCCTTGGTGATAGTAGTACCCCATTCGTATTTGCCGGAGTCGGCCTGTTGTTCGCCATTAATTATTTCAAAGAAAGAGGTCAGTGCCAGGTGATCTTTTGATACAAAAGCAATTTTATCGCCTTTGCTTACCGAAAAGTTTACATCGCTGAATAGCAACCGTCCGTCTTCCGCTTTCTTGGAAAGTTTTTCGATGTTCAGCACCTGGTTGCCCACTTCTCTATCCTGCTTAAAGATGATACCAGGATAACGGCGGTTAGAAGGTTCAATGTCTTCGATAACCAGTTTCTCCAGTGCTTTTTTACGGGAAGTAGCCTGCTTGCTTTTAGAGGCATTGGCGCTGAATCGCGCAATGAATTCCAGCAAATCCTTTCTCTTCTCCTCCATCTTCTTATTCTTGTCACTTTGCTGACGGGCTGCCAACTGGCTGCTTTCGTACCAGAAGGTATAGTTACCGGTGTATATTTTTATTTTCTGCCGGTCAACGTCTGCCACATGGGTACAAACTGCATCCAGAAAGTGACGGTCGTGACTTACTACAATCACGATGTTTTCGTATTCAGCCAAAAAATTCTCCAGCCAGCCAATGGTTTCAACATCCAGGTCGTTGGTAGGCTCATCGAGGATAAGAATATCGGGGTTTCCGAATAATGCCTGTGCCAGCAACACCCTCACTTTAACGCTGCCCGGTAATTCTTTCATCAGGGTATTATGATATTCTTCCTGCACCCCCAGTTCGCCCAATAAGGTGCCGGCATCGCTTTCGGCAGTATAACCACCCATCTCGCCAAACTCTCCTTCCAACTCACCGGCACGCATACCGTCTTCTTCCGAAAAATCTTCTTTAGCATAAATAGCATCGCGCTCGTGCATTACATCCCACAGTTTTTTGTGGCCCATCATCACCGTTTGCAAGGCTGTTTGGTTGTCGAAGGCAAAGTGGTTCTGGTTCAATACCGCCATCCTCTCGCCCGGGGTGATATCGATTGTTCCTTTGCTGGGGTCAATTTCTCCCGACAATATTTTAAGAAAAGTAGATTTTCCAGCCCCGTTGGCGCCAATTACGCCATAACAGTTCCCTTTGCTGAAGCTCAGGTTCACTTCGTCGAACAATACCCTTTTACCAAAGGATAAGGACACATTATTCACTGTAATCATGTATACTCCTGTTTTAAAGCCACATCTTTTTGCAGCAAGGCGCAAAGGTAATTCATAATTCTCAAGCGGCAGAGCCTGAAACACTGCTATATGAAAAAACCCCGGTAGAAACCGGGGTCGCTGCGATTCAAACGATTGATTTACCCATTTACTTAACAAACATGAGAATACGAATTAATTCATTCGTGTATTTTATTGTTCAACAGAGGTGAACGTTTTTATTGTCTAATAGAACTCCGCATATTCATTTTCAACAGGAAAGAATTATGGTGCTCCGTTTCATTGTTCTTCTACCACACAAAAGAACAACGGGTGCATTACCTGAATGTTAAGGGGATGTGATGAAAATATGATGTTGACAATTTATTAGGCAGGCAATTGCAAACCAAATGTTTACATTTATAGCTATGATGAAAAGCTTATTTCGCTTTGCAATCCTTGTATGTTTCGCACTGTTGGGGGCCTGCGGTAATAACCAGGCTCAAAAAAATGCAAAAAAAGCGCAGGAAAGCGTGTACGAATACAAAACCGGTAGCCGCGACGGAATAGGGAAATTTTATCATGGAAGGGAGATTGCGCACATGATGGGAGCTGCGGGCATTGACTGGCTGAACCGACCGGAAAGAAATAAAGAAGAGAATACCGAACTGGCTATACAAAAGATAGAGATTGCCCCAAACGGGATGATAGCCGATATTGGTGCGGGCAGCGGGTATTACAGCTTCAGGCTGGCTAAGAAAGTTCCTAACGGAAAGGTATATGCGGTGGAAGTGCAGGATGAAATGATTGCGGCGCTCATCAACGAAAAAGAAGCACAGAACGATTCGGTAGTAAAAGTGGTAAAGGGAACGGCAACATCGCCCAATCTGCCCGCAGGAGCTATTGATCTTGCTATCATGGTGGATGTGTACCACGAACTGGAATACCCGCGGGAAATGATACAGGCTATAAAAAAAGCTTTAAAACCCGGCGGTAAAATACTGTTTATCGAATACCGGGGCGAAGACCTTTCCATTCCTATAAAGGCGCTACATAAAATGACTGTTGCGCAACTGAACAAGGAAATGGAAGCGAACGGTTTCAGGTTATTTTATAAAGGCGACTTTTTACCGATACAGCATTTTTTGTTGTATGAAAAAAGTGAAAAATGAAAAGCCCGCTCGGCCTGACGCCAGTCGGATAGGTGAAAGAAGAAGAGCTGTTAAGGCAGCTTTGCTACCAATTTTTCCGGGAGTAAACGAAGTATGTGGTAGATGAGCTTCCATTTAAAACCGGGCACAATTACAAACCCGCTGCCCGCATTCACCACCGCCCTGGCAATAAACGAAGGCTCAAGCATCAACGATTCTGTAAGGTTTAATCCAGCCGTCATTTTACTCCTGATATAGCCAGCTACAATAACGTTTACGCGTATGTTCCTGGTAAAAAGATATTGCCTCAACCCTGCCAGGTACTGGGTAAAGGCCGCTTTGGTACTGCCATAAATAAAATTACTCTTTCTGCCACGCACACCCGAAAGCGACGACAAGCCAATGATCTGTCGGAGGTGAGGATTGTCATCATCCATTGCAATGATATTAAGTATAGAAACCGCCCCGCAGTAGTGCACTTTCATCATCTGGAAACTACCAGTCCAATCTCTAAGTGCTTCCTCATTGTTTTTTAGAAAGCCGGCTGCGTAAACAACGATGGCAGGTTTACGCGAAAGATTGTTATAAAAATCTGCATGGGTTTCAAATGCAGTGGCATCAAAATGCAGAATTTCCAGCGAAGTGGATGCAATTCCATGCTGTGCTGCAAAAGCTGTTAGCGCTCCAATGTTTCTTGAGGCTGCAATAACGTAACAGCCTTTTTGGACATATAGCGGAATGGCGGCCTTCGCAACGTCTGAATTAGCGCCGAGTATTAAAACTGTTGAAGACATAGTAGCGATAATATTCTAAAAAGGATTTAAACCGGCTAGTTTTGGACAAATATAAAAACCTATATTTAGCCAAAAGTATTATCTGCCCAATAGAAAACTTGTTTTAAAAGAGAGCTGTTTAATTAATCACATCAAAATCGCGGGTCACGGGCGATTGCGTAATTTCTCCAAATTCAAACTGCATTTCATTGAGCTTTTTATACAAGCCGTTTTTCGTCATCAGCTCTGTGTGTGTGCCGGCTTCCACTACAATTCCTTTATCAATTACAACTATTTTATCGGCATTGCGAATGGTGGATAAACGATGGGCTATTACAAAAGAGGTTCTTCCCTGCATCAGATTTTCGAGGGCCTCCTGTACCAGTTGTTCACTTTCGCTGTCGAGTGAGGAAGTAGCTTCATCGAGAATAAGAATGGCAGGGTCTTTTAAGATAGCTCTTGCAATCGCCACCCGTTGCCGTTGTCCGCCACTGAGTTTAATGCCGCGTTCGCCTACAATCGTATTGTATTGTTCAGGAAAGCCGGATATAAAATCGTGCGCATTTGCCTTGGTAGCAGCCGCTACAATTTCTTCGTCGCTGGCGCCTGGTTTGCCATACGCTATATTTTCTTTAATGCTGCCGCCAAACAGCATTACTTCTTGCGGAACCAATGCCATCTGTAACCGAAGCTGCGACAAGGGAAACGAGGAGGCAGTTCGTTCATCAAAATAAATAGTTCCACTTTCAGGCGTATAAAATTGCAGCAGCAATGCAGCGATGGTGCTCTTGCCTGCACCGCTGGGTCCCACTATTGCTATTTGCTGCCCGTTGGTAGCCGTCATCGACACATCTTTCAACACCTGCACATCTTTACGCGATGGATAGCTGAAGGCAACATGATCAAATCTCACATTACCGCTCAGTTTAAAATTATGATCTGCCACCGGTTGCGTTAATTGCACCGCTTCGCTATCGCCTTTCAGAATTTCCCTGATGCTTTGCGTTGCGCCTAATGTTTTTTGCAACTGGCTAAACATATCGGCAAAGCCGGCAAACGTTCCACCTACAAAACCAGAAAACACTACAAACATTACCAGCGAGCCAAAAGTAAGCTCGCCGGTTTTGATCATATTGGCACCATACCATATTACAAAGGCAACGGCGCCGAATACACTAAAAATCATAAAGGCAATAAATGCGCCCCTATACCTTGCATTTGTAATAGATGTATTTACAGAAGCATAAATGCTTTTAACGTACCGCCCAATTTCAAAAAATTCGCTGGTAAACGCTTTCACTACTGTTATGCCCTGGAAGGTTTCATTTACAATAGTGCCGCTTTCGGCCAACTGATCCTGCGCCTTTGCCGACATTTTGCGAATGCGTTTTCCAAATACCACAGCGAGTATGGCAATGACGGGCACAATACTCAGCATTACCAACGCCAGCTTTGCCTTGATCCAGAAAATAAACACCAATCCTATCAGCATCGTAAATATGCCACGCAGAAATTCTGCCAGTGTAAAAGAAACCGCATCCTGTATTTGCGACAGATCGGATGAGATGCGATTGCTTAGTTCACCTACTCTCTTTTCGGCAAAAAAAGTCATAGGCATTGAAATGAGCTTGCTGTATACATCTTTGCGCATATCTGCCAGCGAATGTTCGCCTACATAGGTGAGTAAGTATACACGCATGTAAGAGAAAAATGTTTGGGCCGCCAGCTGCAGAAAAATAAGCAGCAAAGTAGTATTAAGACTCCAGTGAATATCGTTCAGGTTAATACCCAAACCAGCCGTAGCGGTTGGGTTAGTCGTTGCACTCGCTCCTGCCGGCGCAGCCGCATCTATCATTTTGCCGAGAAAAAGGGGAAAAAGGCTGGTAGTAAATGCAGAAAGTGCGATGAATATCAAACTTCCAAAAAACTGAACTCTATAGGGTTTGATGTAGGAAAACAGCACTAAAGCCTGTTTCAGATTCTCCCTGGATATTTTTGCCTTAGGCGATTCTTCGCCTCTTTCTTTGCCGGTGTACCGCCCTTTACGTTCTGCCATAAAAGCCAAATATCCTGCGAAGATACGTGGAACAAGAAGCAAATGAAAAGAAGCAAGAAACAAATAACAAGATCCAAATAGCAAGAACAAGATCTAACAGCAACAATCGTTAATGTTCTTTTTTCATCCAGTTTACATTTCTTGCGGCGAGGTATTGCAGCATGTGATCGAAACAGGCTTTATCGTTTCCCACTTTTTCCGGCGGAAAAACACCTTTACGTGTGAATAATTTACTGGCAATTAAATGAACGGCCGCCGAACAGGTGTAACCTGTAGACCGTGCCATGGAAGTGGTTTGCGTATGCACATCATAACGGTCGAGCAGATTGTACTCAACAGTTTTTTGCACGCCATTCTTCTCCCCCTGCACAATAATTCTCATTACAGTAAACTCTTCTTCGCCGGGCTGCAACTTCCATTCTTTAAAAAGAATTTGAGTCGAAAATGCAAGTGGAGATATTTCGGCGTTGTCTACAGTTACAGGATCGGCGCTGAAAAAGCCGCTCCGCCGCAACGCGATAATCAACTCGCAGTGCCCGGGATAGCGAAGGGTTTTCTCCTTCATGTTCGGAATATGATCCATTGTGTACAATATGGAGCGCAACCCATCTGTGTTAAACGATTCGAGCGTGCCTATTTCGTCGAACTCCATTAATTCTATTTCGGTCAATGCAGGCTTTGTAACTATTTGTCCGTTCTCTTTTAATCGTGCAGGACGTGTGTATTCTTCTATCACATCTATAGGAGAAAAAGGAGCCTTGTATTCAAAGGGCTTCTTCCGTTGTTTAGGCAATCCCCCTACGTAACATTCAAAGTTATGAATGGTCATTTCCTCATTATACCTGCCTAGTACCAGGTTGCTCATACCGGGCGCTACGCCGCAGTCAACTATAGCCGTAACGTTGTGTTGTTTTGCCCAATCGTCCATTTGCAGCATATCTTCCGGCGAAAACGAAATATCTACCACATCTTTTCCTGCTGCAATTACATGCCTGAGCGTTTCATATCCCATAAAGCCGGGCACGGCAGTTACTATCAGATCAAAGCCCGCTAACAGTGTTTTATACCCGCTGGTATCTGCAAGGTCATATTGCTGGACGGCAATCTTCTTATTAGCAGCAGCAAGCCTGTTCAAAGACTCCTGGCTTCTGTCAATAGATGTAACCTCAAACGCTCCTGCAAGATCTGCAGCAATCGCTCCACCTACCATTCCCGCACCTAAAACAGCAATTTTCATTTTAACAATTTTAAAGGTGGCAAAGATATTAATAAGGTGTAAGGTAAAAGGTGTAAGGCGAAAGTTTATCGCTTTTGTAAGTAAACAGGCAGCCCGCCGGGCAATAATCATCGGCGAAAGCCAATAAATCTCTACCTTGGCAATTTGCTAGAAATATGACGTCATTGAAAAAAATAGTCATTATCGGTCCTGAGTCAACCGGAAAAAGTACCCTATGCGAACAGTTGGCCCAACATTATCAAACCATCTGGTGCCGCGAGTATGCACGGGAGTATTTATTACAACACGGTACCAATTATAGTTTTGATGACCTGCTGACCATTGCAAAGGGGCAGCTTGCGCTGGAAGAAAGCACCAGCAGAACAGCCATTAAAAATGGCCATCCTTTGCTGTTTATAGACACAGATATGTATGTGATGAAAGTTTGGTGCGAATTTGTTTTTGAGAAGTGCCACAACTGGATACTGGAGCAGGTGGTAAAGCAACAATACGATCTTTACCTGTTGTGCAATACGGACCTTCCCTGGGTAAAAGATGAGTTGAGAGAATACCCCGATCTTGTTTCGCGCCAAAAGCTTTACAATATCTATAAAGACATTATGATCAACCAGTCTACTCCGTGGGTTGATATCAGCGGCGATTATCAGCAAAGATTTGAAATTGCAAAGCAGGCGGCCGATCAGCTTTCAGCGATCAGCCATCAGCTATGAGCCATCAGCTATTCAGTTCCTTCCCTTCCACCTTATACCCTACTCCTTCTACCTTACACCCTATACCTTCCACCCTACACCTCATTCCTTTTTTGTTTTTTCCATTTGCTACCACCATCTTTGCAGCGTATTTGGTTGACGCCACGGCGTCATTAAAAGGGAAGTCCGGTGCAAATCCGGCGCTATCCCCGTAGCTGTAAGGTGGTGAATGTGTGAGCAGTAACATTGCAATGCTCATCTTCACTTTACTGAATCTTCGTACCACTGTCGCGCTTTGGCGCGACGGGAAGGTGTTCAGTCATCACTAAGCCAGAAGACCTGCCATAATACGGTTATTTATCAAGAGGCTTTCGGGTGAAAGGCCGGAGATGAAAATGCCTCGTGCACAGGTATCTTAATTTCCCGCTCACTCTATTGCTTATTTTCTACTTTAAACATCCTTCGGGACAAAAAATGAACATCAGAAATTTCGCATGTGCAACCGTGCTATCATTGTTTAGTAGCGCAGCAATAGCGCAGGAAGACACTGCCAGAACTACCTCTTTAAATGAAATTGTAATTACTGCTACAAGATTTCCCAAAAAAGTAAGTGAAACGGGGAAAGTAGTGAATGTGATAGGGAAAAAAGACATAGAACATAGCGCAGGAAAAGACCTGGCACAAGTGCTGAACGAGCAGGCTGGTCTTCTTATCAACAGCGCTTACAGCAATCCCGGGAAAGACAAAAGTATTTTTTTAAGAGGTGCAAAAGCCGACTACACCGTTATACTCATCAATGGCGTACCCGTTAGCGATCCATCCGGTGCAGGCGGCGCTTTCGATATCAGGCTGTTCCCTGTTGACCAGATAGAAAGAATAGAAATACTGAAAGGCGCGCAGTCTACATTGTATGGTTCAGATGCCATTGCGGGAATCATAAACATTATTACCAAAAAGAGTGCAGATAAACCAGCCAACGTATATGGAGGATTGTCGCTGGGCAGCTTCAGCACATTAAAAGCAAATGCCGGCATTAGTGGCTCGGCCGAGGGTGCATCGTATAACATTGGATTTACGCATTTCAAAACAAATGGCTTTTCAGAAGCAGAAGATACCACAAGCGCCAAAAGTTTTGATAAAGACGGGTTTACACAAAATGCATTCAACAGCGATTTTGATGTACGTGTTGCAAAGGGGCTGCACATCAAACCGTATTTCCGCTACTCTTATTTTAAGGGAGATTACGATGGTGGCTCTTTTACAGATGGCGATGGCAAGTATACAGCACAACTGCTTACGACCGGTTCGCAGGCGCAGTACAGTTTTTCAAAGGGATCGGTTACTGCTTTTTATGATTACGATGAAATAAACCGGCGTTTTTCAGATGCTTACGGGGTATATCCGTATGCGGGCACAAAGCATACACTGGAAGCATACGGCAATTATTCTATCGGGAATCATATCCAGTTGCTGGGAGGCATCCATTATAACAAACAAAAAATGAACGACACCACCGCTTCTCCTAAAAATCCAACAGCGGAGCTCACCAGCCCCTATCTGGCTTTCTTCCTGCGCAACCTGGGCGGATTTAATCTTGAATTGGGAGGACGTTACAACAAGCATTCCAAATACGGCGAGAATTTTACGTACAGCATCAACCCTTCCTACACGATCAGCAAAACCGTAAAAATATTTGCGAATTATGCAACGGCTTTCAAAGCACCGTCGCTTACCTCTCTGTATGGCATGTATGGTTCCAATCCGGATCTTAAGCCAGAAGAATCATCCACACTTGAAGGTGGCATACAGGCAAGCCTTGGCAAACTGCTGGACATAAGGGCAGTTTATTTTACAAGAGAAATTGAAAATGTAATTATATATGGCCCCAATTATCAGCAGGTCAATCTTGACAGACAAAAAGATCATGGCTTTGAAATTGAGCCAACGCTGTATATTAATAAAGCCCTCACCGTTAAATTGTTTTATGCTTATGTAGATGGAGAAGTGACCACACAGAATAACGGCAAAGATTCCACTTACGCTAACCTCATACGTCGCCCTAAGCATAGTTTTGGCGCCAACATTGGCTACCAGGTTACGCCGCAATTTTTTGTAAGCACGCAAATAAGCAATTACTCAAAACGAGGTGATCTTTTTTACGACATGAACACTTTTTCGCAACGGCCGGTTACCCTCGCCGCTTATACCTTGTGGAATGCGTATGCTGAATATGCATTTATTGGTAACCGCATTAAGCTATTCGCCGATGTGAAAAACATTACCAATAGCAGGTTTACTGAAATATACGGCTATAGCAGCATGCGCTTTAATATAACAGGAGGGCTTCGTCTGTCGCTTTAAAAACCCCTCCTGAGTTTTCTCTGAAACCAGTAGTTCCGATCTTCAGCCGTCTGGCGGTTTGCTACATTAGCCAAACTGCCAGGCGGCCGATCTTTTGCAAACATTTTTGTTGTGGGATGATCATTACTGTTATATCAGCAGCAGCACAAATGTTGGTGGATAACGTTTTTCAGAATATTATTGCAGATCGTAAAAGCCCGAATGGAACGCATCGCAAAATAATCGGCTTAAAAAGCTGTACAATGCAGGCGCTTCCTGCCACCATGAATGAATTCCTGGTCAGGCATTAGTCAAAAAAATCGCAGCGAAGCTGCAAACAAAAAATTTTCGAATGAAAAGAGTAGCTATAACCGGAATGGGAGTAATTAGTCCTTTAGGTAATACCGTAAATGAATTTTGGGAAAATATAGCAAATGGAAAAAGCGGGGCCGGCCCGATCACCAAATTTGATGCTTCCAAGTTTAAGACAAGATTTGCCTGCGAAGTAAAGAATTTCAATCCTGAAGCATATATCGACAAAAAAGAACTTAAAAAATTCGACCTGTTCACTCAATACGCTATTGCTGCAAGCGACCAGGCTATTAAAGATGCAGGATTAGATTTTACAGCAATGAATGATGAGCAGCTTGCGGAAGTAGGAGTAATATGGGCATCGGGCAACGGCGGCATCGGCACTTTTGAAGAACAGTTGAGGGAATACCACACCGGCGACGGCACACCACGCTTTAACCCATACTTCATTCCTAAAATGATTGTTGACATTGCAGCAGGCGTTATTTCAATAAGGCATAAACTGCAGGGTCCTAACTACTGCACGGTGTCGGCATGCGCTTCCTCCAACACAGCAGTCATCAGCGCTTTCGACACCATCAGGCTTGGCAAAGCAACGATCATGGTAGCAGGTGGGTCTGAAGCCGCCATCACGCCTTCGTCGGTGGGCGGATTCGGAGCAGCGCAGGCACTATCCAAACACAACGATGAGCCACAAAAAGCTTCCCGTCCGTTCGATAAAAACCGGGATGGTTTTGTAGTAGGCGAAGGCGGAGGTGCATTGATACTGGAAGAATGGGAGCATGCAATAAAAAGGGGCGCCACCATTCATGCGGAACTGGTAGGTGGCGGTATGGCTGCCGATGCCTATCATTTAACCGGCACACCTCCCGATGGCTCGGGCGCAGCATTGGGCGTTGCCAAAGCATTAAAAGAAGCGCAGGTAGCCCTGGAAAAAATTGGTTATGTGAATGCCCACGCTACATCAACTGGTTTGGGTGACATGAGCGAACTGCAAGGCATCAAAAAAGTTTTTGGACAGGTGCCCGTTACCGTGAGTGCCACCAAATCGATGACGGGGCATTTGTTGGGTGCAGCCGGCGCAGTAGAAAGCATCATCAGCATTCTTTCGCTTAAGCATGGCATTATACCCGCCACCATTAATACCGAAACGCTTGACGAAAAAGTACCCGAAGGCGTTGAGATCGTCACCGGAAAGGCAGTAAAACGCCCGATTGAATATGTGATAAACAATACGTTTGGATTCGGTGGACATACAGCAACGTCTATATTTAAGAAAGCATAAAATAGTTTTATAGCTACAGATTCGCAGATGATACAGTTTAATCTGCGAATCTGCGGCAAAAAATCCTACCAACCTCGTACAATTCAATCATTATTCACTGGCGCAGTTCTGATGGCATGGCTTTGCTGCGTTGCCAGACCTGTGTGTTGATTATTGCTTGACTCAGACTTTTATTCGTGTTGGAGTACAAGTAAAGCTAATCACCGGTCAGCTAACGCCCAGGCCTTCGCGACAGACCGGCGCTAGTAGACAAACAGTTCTAGCCACAGATTCGCAGATGAGTTTAATTTGCGAAACCGCGGCAAAAAATCCTACCCCGCCTCATACAATTCAATAGGCAAACCATCAGGATCAGCGAAAAAGGTGAACTTCTTTTGAGTGAACTCATCTATTCGTATGGATTCTACCAGTACTCCTTTTTGTTCAAAGAATTTTTTGGCTGCCTCCACATTATCCGTTTTAAATGCAAGATGCCGCAGTCCGCAGGCTTCGGGGGTGGAGGGACGGGGTGGTGGTTCAGGAAATGAAAAAAGTTCTATGATATAATTGCCATTCAATGCAAGATCCAGCTTAAAAGATTTCCTGCTTTCTCTATACACTTCCCTCACAATGCTAAACCCTAGTATTTCAGTATAAAATCGTTTCGATTGTTCATAGTCAGAACAGATGATGGCGATGTGGTGTATGCCTTTCAAAATAGTCATGCCTAAATGTACCACATTGTCGCAAACAACCCCCATATTGTCTCGATCGCCCATTAAGAAATGCTTTGCAACACAATAAGTTTGTACCATAAAATACAGCCATATGGAACAAATACGGATTGAAAACGATATCCCCGTGTACCGCATCAAAGCCAGTTCTTTTCCGGCGGGAATAAAGGCGGCTCACGAAAAAGTACACACGTTGTTTCCACACGATAAAGCAAGAAAGTATTATGGCATATCGCAAGGCGCAGGAGGCGGGCAGATCGTTTACTGGGCCGCAGTTTCGAAGCTGCCGGGAGAACCCGATCAAAAAGAGGTCGCCGAAAGTTTTGTTATCCGCAAAGGCAAATACATCAGCATCTACATCAAAAACTGGATGCTGAAAGAAACCAGTGTGGCAGAAGCCTTTCACCGGTTGCTGCAATACGAGGGAATAGATATGAATGGTTATTGCCTGGAAGAGTATCCCAACGCAACGGATATCCGTTGCAGCGTTCCGTTATTATAATTAATTTTCAATTAAAATCTACATACATGTTGCTTCAAAATAAAAACGCGATCATATATGGTGGCGGCGGTTCACTCGGCGGAGCTGTAGCAAAAGCTTTCGCTGCTGCCGGTGCCGCTGTTTTTTTAACCGGCATCCATATACAATCTGTACAAAAAACAGTAGATGCCATTACTGCATCTGGCGGTAAGGCGCAGGCAAATGTGGTAGACGCGCTGAACGAACTGGCAGTAAAAAATCATATAGAAGCGGTAGTAGCCGAAGCCGGATCGGTAGACATTGTATTTAATGCCATTGGACTGCAGGATACGCAAAATATTCCTTTGGTAGATATGGCGCTCGACGATTTTGTACGACCAATAGACATAGCCATGCGCACCCAATTCATCACCAGTACTGCTGCCGGCAGGATCATGCAGCGGCAAAAGTCCGGTGTTATATTGTCGCTTACGGCTACACCCGGCGGCATAGGCTATCCCAACGTGGGGGGTTTTGGTCCTGCATGCTGTGCAATGGAAAGTTTTTCGAGAGATCTTGCCAGCGAATTAGGTATTTATGGGATAAGGGTTGTAAACATCCGGTCGGGTGGATCGCCTGATTCCAGGCCGTTTGTGGAAGCAGTAGAACAAGACAAGGAGCTGGCCGATTATTTCCTGAAAAAGCTCGCCAACGATACCATGCTGAAAAGAATGCCGGTAATGAAATACATTGCCGATACTGCTGTCTTTCTCGCATCTGAAATGGCCGGCGCTATTACCGGTGTAACCATCGATGTTACCTCCGGAACCACAACGGGACTAAATTACGACACCGTAGTTATTCCGTTTAAGCAAGACCGTTAGGTTGCGGATGTGTTTACTGCGTTCGTGTTTTACATCTCAGCATTTATCATTTGTAACTGGTTTCGTGAGACACGAAACCGGGCACAGGACTTAAGCCGTGGGTCGTGTCTCACGACCCGCCATTCGCTATTTAAGCAAGGAAACATTCATCTCATGTTTCTCAACATTCGCTAACTTGCAGTCAAATCGAGACGCACGCTCGTGACTACTGCTTTGCCATATGATGAATCCGTTTTGTTGCAGGAAATTGCTGATGGAAGTCAGGCCGCCTTCAAAACCCTGTTCGATGCCTATCGTTCGCGCCTCTATACTTATATTTCCGGGTTGGTAAAATCTCAGCAGGTTGCTGAAGAGCTGGTAATGGATGTATTCACCAAACTCTGGGTTGGAAGAGAGCTGCTCACAGAAATTAAAAACTTCGACGCCTTTTTATTCAGGGTGGCACACAATAAAACAATCGATTTTTTCCGGAGTGCCGCCCGCGATCAGAAATTCACTGAACTATTATGGGAGGGAATACAGGCTGCATCGGATATGCGGGCCGATGCCACTCTTTATATGCATGAATACGAGGAAAAACTGAGGGAAGCCATTAACCTCTTGTCTCCCCAACGTAAAAAAGTTTACCAGATGAGCCGGGAGCTCGACCTTACGCACGACCAGATTGCTGCCCGGCTTCAGCTTTCAAAAGCAACCGTTAACAATCATTTGGTAGAAGCCAAACAATTCATCCGTAGTTATCTTGTAAGCAGGCTCGATATTGCTACCGTTTTTGTTTTCTTCCTGCGCAACTAAAAAAAATTTCAGACCCGATAGTTACAGCCCTTTTTTATTACGTCTACCTGTATATGGGACAGACCTTGTCACACCTTTTAGATAAATACCTGGCCAATACCATTTCCAAAAACGAATTGGTGGAGCTGTTACGCATGGCCGAGGATGAAAAAGAATATCCTGCATTAAAGACAGCCCTCAATGAACACTGGAAAAAAAGTGCCACCGCTCCGCAAAAAGGGTCGCCACATTGGGATGCCCGGTTTTATGCAATGATGGAAAAAGAGGCGGCAGAAATTTCCGACAATCCTGAGCCCGCGCAATCGCCCAAAAGATGGATATACCGGTTAAGCGCAGCCGCTGCTGTATTGCTTGTCCTGTTACCTGCTTACTATCTCTTCTTCTTACCAAAACAAAAAGATACAACCCCTGCCAATACTCCTGTAGCCATTGCAAAAGATGTAGCAGCACCGGCTTCCAGCAATGCCATACTGGTATTGTCTAACGGACAACAAATTGTACTAGACACTGCTACGATGGGCTCCGTGGCCATGCAGGGAAATATCAACATTCAAAAAGGGCAAAACGGGGAAATAATATATACAGGCGACGAAAATGGCTCGCTGCAATACAACACGCTTACAGTGCCAAGAGGAAGCAAAATTGCCGACATAATCCTTTCGGATGGGACGAGGGTATGGCTGAACGCAGGATCATCGTTACGTTACCCTGTCTCATTTGAAAAGGACAAACGCCGGGTGGAAATGATTGGCGAGGCTTATTTTGAAGTTCAGTCTTTACCCTTAAAAAACGGTGCCGGCAAAACGCCGTTTGTCGTTGCAACCACTTTGCCCTCGGGCAACAACGGCGAAGTGGAAGTATTAGGCACACATTTTAATGTGAATGCTTATGAAGATGAAAAAGATATAAAAGTTACGCTGCTGGAAGGCGCTGTAAAAGTAAACAAAGGAGCAGCTTCTGTTGTGCTGAAACCAGGCGAGCAGGCTGCAATGAAAACGGGCATACAGGTAGCCGGCGAAATTGATGTAGACGAAGTAATGGCCTGGAAAAACGGCAAATTTCAATTTGGCGAAGCGGCGGATATCAATATGATCATGCGGCAGGTAGCACGGTGGTACGATGTAGAGATAGAATACCGGGATCAGGTAAGCGGGCATATCGGCGGCACTATATCGCGCAACCAGAATGTTTCAAAAGTGCTGCAAATGCTGGAGATGACGGGTGCGGTAAAGTTTAGCATTGAAGGGCGCAAAGTAACTGTGATGTTGGAAAAGCATTAACTCATTGGCAAAATAAAAGCCAGAAGTGTTTGAGCCACTCCTGGCCAGCGTTGAGCCAATATCATGATACAATCTGTCACAACTGTATTCCTCACTAAAGTGAAGGAACGAATCATTGTTTAACTCAAACAAACCAAAGGTATGTATTTAACGAATTGCTTGTTCCGCCTGCGGCGGATCTGCACCAAAACCTGCCCCGCAAGGTTACGCGGGGCGCTGTTAATCATGAATTTTACAGCAATCTTACTTCTATCCGTTAGTCTTACTGTAAGTGCAGGCAGTTATTCGCAAATAACCCTGCACGAAAAAAACGCATCTCTTTCAAAAGTATTCAGACAAATACAAAAGCAAACGGGCTACGAGTTTCTGTATAGCTATGAGTTGCTGCAGCAAGCCGGAAAAGTAAGCATAACAGTAACCAATGCCAGCCTGCAACAGGCGTTGGATCTGTGTTTAAAGAACAGGCCACTTTCTTATTCCATCATCGACCGCACGATTGTGCTTAAGCCAAAGATCGCAGAACCGGCAACAGGGCAAACAGCACAGGAGATACCGCCGGTTACTGTAAAAGGGCGGGTAACCGACGAAAGCGGTAATCCCCTCGAAGGTGTTTCTGTCCAGGTAAAAGGAGGAGCCTCGGGCACTAATACCAATGCCAACGGAGAATACTCGATAGACATTCCGGAAAACGCAGCAAAGGTGCTGGTATTTTCTTTTGTAGGAATGGAATCGCAGGAAGTGAATGTAAACGGAAGAACGCAAATCAATGTATCGCTTCGTTCTAAAGATGTACAACAGGAAGAAATTACAATCGTTGCTTACGGCACACAACGCAAATCGCAGGTTACTGCCGCCATGTCGTCGGTAAAAGGCGCCGACCTTGTAAAAACACAGGCTGTTGACCTGGGAAGTGCTATGCAGGGCATGGCCGCGGGTGTAACCGTAACAACGCCTACCGGTGCGCCGGGGGCAGATGCGGTGGTTCGCATCAGGGGTATTGGCACGCTTAACAACAATAACCCGTTGTACATTATCGATGGCATACCGGTTAACAGCGGACTTACCACTATTTCGCCTACCGACATTGCATCGATGGAAATATTAAAAGATGCTTCTGCCGCGGCTATATACGGAGCCAGGGCAGCCAACGGCGTTATACTCGTCACCACCAAATCGGGCAAGGCCGGCAAAACGATTATTTCGCTGGATGCATCGCTTGGACTTGCCAACCCTACCAATTTGCCGGAAATGATCAACACTGCGCAATACATAGAATTGCAGAATGAAGCATTCGCCAACGATGGGGTGAGTAACCGCAACAACGACAATGCCAGCTCGCTTCCCAATACCGATTGGCAAGATGCCATTTTTCAACAAGGCGTTACACAACGGTACAGCCTGAGCTTTTCGGGCGGCAACGATAAAACAAGGTTTTACATTTCCGGCAACACTGTCGACCAGAAGGGAACCATTGTTTACTCTTCGTTTAAACGCTATGGCGTACGTACCAATGTTGTATCGGACGTAAAAAGCTGGCTGCGCATTGGCGAAAACATGAATATCACCTACGATCAAACGCAAAATGTAGGCGCCTCCGGCGATGGCGGAAGACCTGGAAGCTTGCCGGGAGTTGTGCGTTATGCGCTGATCCGTCCCAATGCCATTCCGGTATACGACCCTGTTACTGGTTTGTATACCGACCTGCCGCCCACATCGTTGTATGAAAATGCCAACCTGTACGGCGATGGAAAAAATCCATTGGCAATTGCGCAATACCGTAACAATACAACGCATCGCTACCGCCTGGTAGGCAATGTATTTGCAGAAGCCACCTTGATGAAGGGGTTGAAGCTGAGAACCGACTTGGGACTCGACTATTATACCAATGAGCAGCAAATGTATGCAGGCCAAATACCGGGCGACAGAACAACGCTGGACAATCTTAGCAAATCGGTAAACAAATTCCGCAACCGTTATACAACACTTAACTGGACGAATACCATCAACTATTCTCACAACTGGAATGATGCGCACGACCTGAACGTTACCGCCGGTTCGGAGTATGTAGGTTTCACGGTAGATTATTTGTCAGGTTCGCGTAACGGTTATGATATGAGATCGGACATGAGTCCCGATCTGCAATACCTTGGCTATGGAACAGGCCAGCAGTTTACTGATGGTATTAAACAGGAATGGGCATTGATGTCGTATTTCGGCAGAGTATCTTATGCATTCAGGGATAAATATCTTGCTACAGCAAGTCTTCGTGCAGATGCCTCTTCGCGCTTCAGCGAAAAGAACCGGAACGGCTATTTCCCTTCTTTTTCGTTGGGATGGAATATTACCAGGGAAAATTTCCTGGAAAATTCAAGCTGGCTGGATGATCTGAAACTGAGAGGAAGCTGGGGGCAGTTGGGCAACCAGGAAATCGGCTACTATCCATTTGCTACTATCTATTCTACCAGCAACAATATACTGCAGGTAATAAGCCAGGGAAATCCCGATGTAAAATGGGAAACCACCACACAAACCAACATTGGATTTGACGCGGCGGTGCTCAATAAAAAATTCAGGATCTCTCTCGACTATTATATACGCAACACGAAAGATATATTGATTCAATTACCGGTGTCGTTTACTAACGGTGATGCAGCACCGCCTTATGTAAACGGTGCCACCATGCGCAATAAGGGAATAGACGTGACCGTGAATTATGCACAGGGAACCAGGGACTGGTCGTGGGACATTACCGCCAATGTAACTTCTGTCAATAACAAAGTACTATCGCTCTACAAAGCCAAAGAACAGATCATCAGCGCTGGCAATGCTAATATTCTTTTGAAAGAGGGAGAAAGCGTAAGCTCGTTTTATGGTTACAAAACAGCGGGCATCTTCCAGAATCAGGCAGACGTTAATAACCACGTAAACAAAGATGGTGAGTTGCTGCAGCCTTCTGCTAAACCGGGCGATATCCGCTTTGTAGATATTAATAACGACGGTGTGCTGGATGATAAAGACAGGGGCATCATTGGGCACGGCTTACCAAAATTTTTGTATAGCCTGAACGGCACATTGCGTTACAAACAGTTTGACCTGAACCTTTTCTTTTACGGAGTATCGGGCAACCAGATCTATAACGAAGTGGATAACATCATCAACAGCTTTGATTCAAGAGGCTTTAACAGCAAGCTGGATTTTTATGAAAATCGCTGGCATGGCGAGGGAACCAGCAACAGTATGCCGCGCGCCACTTACCAGGATGGCAACAACAATCGCCGAACCTCGGACAGATATGTTCAAAACGGCGCTTACCTGCGATTGAAAAATACGGTACTGGGATATAATTTTTCTCAACGGTTGTTGCAATCGGCTGGCTTAACGTCTGCCCGTATTTACGTAAGTGCGCAAAACCTGTTCACCATTACAAAGTACAAGGGCATGGACCCGGAAATGTATACAAACGAAAACCTGGCCAATTACGGCGATCTGGCAATAGGTATTGACATGGGCACATACCCTCCCGCCAAAACATTTACGTTCGGCGTGCAACTCAATTTCTAAACCAGGCAGATAAAAACATTACAGATGAAAAAGATACTCTTCATAATATTAATCACTGCATTTTTTGCATGCAGCAAAAAGCTGGAAAAATTTCCGCAAGGCCAGCTAACGGAAAACAACGTATTCACCATGGCGAGTGATTTTATGCTTGCCATAGATGCCGCTTATGAGCCACTCACCCATCGCTGGCGTGGTAGTTGGGATTGGGATTTGGGCGCTTCTATATCGCGCGATTGGGTAATTGGCGACGATATGAGTGACGATGCGGTAAAGGGTGGCGGTGGCCTGGGCGACCAGGAGGATATGCGGCGCATGGAAACATTTGCTGTTTTTGCTACCAATAACAACGTGCTGGGTATATGGCGTTATAACTACAAGGGTATTAATGCTGCCAATATTATTTTGCAGCAGGATGGCAGTAAAGCACCCGATCTTGACCCTGCAACTTTTAACCGGATAAAAGGAGAAGCATATTTCCTGAGGGCCTTTTATTATTTCAGGCTGGTAGTAAATTTTGGCGATGTGCCGTTGTTGATTCCGGAAAAGGGTTTGACAGACAATACTAAAAAAGCAACTGCCGCCGAAGTATATGCGCAGATAGAAGAAGACCTGCAACAGGCTAAGAGCCTGCCTGCATCGTATCCGGCCAGCGACTATCACCGGGCCACCAGCGGTGCGGTGCATGCCTTACTGGCAAAAACATTTTTATACCGTGGGCAATGGCAAAAATGCCTCGATGAAATTACCGAAACAGAAAAAAGCGGTTACGCATTATTGCCCAATTATGCCGACAACTTTAATGGCGTTGGCGAACAGGGCAAAGAGATCATTTTTGCTGCACGTCACGATGCAGGTAAAGTTCCCTCGCAGGGCTCTATCCTCAATGCCGTATTTGCACCACGGGGTATAGGCTGGGGTTTTAATTTGCCTACGCAAGACCTGGTAGACGAATATGAAACCGGTGATCCGAGACTGGGTGCTACTATTTTTAAAGGAGGAGATACTTATTTCAACGGGGCGCCTTTCGATGCTTCCACTTCTATAACCGGCTATGCTGTAAAAAAATTCCTGGGCAATTTTAACCCGGTTGACGACGGTGGTATTGACTATGTATACATCCGGTATGCGGATGTGCTGTTGTGGAAGGCAGAATGTTATGCGCAGCTCAATAATGCTGACGATGCCAAAACAGCGCTGGAACTGGTAAGGGCAAGAGCAAGGGGAGGAAACAATGCGATTTTACCGGCGGTAACCACCTCAGACAAAGACGATCTGTTAGCAGCCATCCGCCACGAAAGAAGAGTGGAGCTGGCGTTTGAGGGTCAGCGTTATTATGACCTCGTGCGCTGGAACATCGCAGCAACAGTGCTTGCTAAATCTCCCGATGCAGATCCCTTAACGGGCTATAAGGATTACGGAGATGGCTGGCAAACCCGCAATGCGTTGCTGCCTGTACCGCAACGCGAGGTTGACCTGCTGGGGCTTGGGCAAAACAATGGCTATTAAATTTGGTGAGCCGCAGACGCGCAGATTGAATACTGTTTTTAACCTGCGAACCTGCGGCTATTTAAAACACTTACACATGCGATATTCAAAATCTATCATTTCCCTTGCGTTCATCCTTGCTAACTACATCGGGTATACGCAACAAAAACCCTGGATGCTGGGTCCGTTTGTAAAACAAGACAAAGTGAATCCCGTATTGAAGCCTAAACAAACACGCTTCTTCGATCCGGTGCTTCAAAAGCAGGTTGGCTGGGAAGCGCAGGATGTATACAATCCTGCAGCACTTGTTAAAGATGGGAAAATTTACCTGCTCTACCGTGCTGAGGATACCGTGAAAAAATACGCCGGCACTTCGCGTATTGGACTGGCACATAGCAAAGACGGACTAACATTCACTACTGAAAAGCACCCGGTGCTATATCCAGATAACGACCATATGCTATCGTGGGAAGCTGAAGGCGGCGTGGAAGATCCGCGGGTGGTGCGCGATGAAAATGGCACTTACTATATGACCTATACCGCATACGATGGCACTACTGCGAGGTTGTGCATCGCTTCTTCAAAAGACCTGAGGAAATGGCAAAAACACGGATCGGTATTTAAGAAAGCCGAAAACGGCAAGTATAACAACTACTGGACAAAAGCAGGCTCTATTGTATGCGCTGTAAAGAATGGCGAATTGATAGCCACCAAAATAAATGGCAAATACTGGATGTATTGGGGCGAATCGAATATATATGCAGCCGTTTCAGAAAACCTCGTTGACTGGACACCGTTACCGGAAACGGATCCGGCTAAAAAACAATATGATTCACTTCGCAAATACGAAGCTTTCAAAATTATATTTGGCCCTCGCAGGGGGAAATTCGATAGCGAGCTGGTTGAGCCGGGTCCACCGGCTGTGCTTACAGATGACGGAATTGTTTTTATATACAACAGCAAAAACAGTCCTTCGTTCGGCGATAAAACTCTGGCAGATGGCACCTATGCCGCCGGGCAAATATTGCTGGACAAAAATGACCCACTGGTGGTGAAAGATCGGTGCGATAATTATTTTATTAAGCCAGACAAGCCTTATGAAATTACAGGGCAGGTAAATAATGTTTGCTTCCTGGAAGGATTGGTGCCATTCAACGGGCGCTGGTATTTGTACTATGGAACAGCAGATTCTAAGATAGCGGTAGCCGTTAGTGAAGCCAAGTGAAAGGTGAAAGGTCAAAGGTCAAAGGTCAAAGGTGAGAGGTGAGAGGTGAAAGATCTTTGATCTTTCACTTTTCACCTTTGGCCACCTAATGGCCTGAATATTGATGCATTTTCGTATAAACCTTCCTGTTATGACACTAAAAATAGAAGCCCCCTGGCAAGAAGTAAAAGAAAAGCTGAAAGAAAATGATCATACACTTACCGATGAGGATCTGGTGTATGAAAAAGGTAAAGAAGATGAATTGCTGGAACGCCTCGGCCGTAAGCTAAAGCGTTCTAAAGAAGAAGTACGTATGCTTATAGAAAGTATTTCAGGTAATTCTGCCAAAGCAGGTTAAGAATCCTCACCGCTCTGGTGCCCGCCTCTTAACTGTTTAAGCAGGGAGAAGTCTGCCTTGCCGAACTTGTAGCTGAATGTAATGCGGAAGTTTCTCACATTCCACCGGCGATAAGAATCCTGGTAAAAAGTTTCTGTGTCATATATTACACCCCAGCGTTTGGAATTGAACACATCGTTTATGCCAAACGTTACAGTGGCTTTGTTGTTTTTGAGAAAATCTTTCCGCAGTGCAAAGTCGAAACCGTATTGCGGCAACATCTTTCCTTGCGGAATAACACGGGCCGACTCATATTCACCAATCACCTGGAAGCTAAGGTTGTTGGCCAGTGAAGGTGTTTTTGTTTTGATCTTATAGTTCATGATCAGCTTGCCCTCCCAGTTCAGCCCCTGGTTGCTCAGGTTCAGGTTATCGAAATTGGCTTTCACGGTTCTGTATTGCAAATTCACTGTAGGAGTAATGTCGAAGTTGCTGCCCATTTTGTGCTGCAAGGTAAATTCAGCACCATAACGGTTAGTAGTATTCGCATTTACAAAGGTGTTCAATATTGCATTAGGATCTACTGCTGCATTTTGCAGTTGATCGTATTGCTCTGCTGTAATGGTATCGCTGTATTGCGTAATGTCCTTAGGATTATTTCTCCAATAAAGCACACCAAGGAAATTTCCGTTTTTATAGCTTTTGCTGTAATTAAGCTCGAAAGAATTGATGAACTCCGGTTGCAACTGCGGGTTACCCTGGCGTAGGTTCAAAGGATCATTGATCTCAATAAACGGATTCAATTGCCAGAAATCGGGTCTGCGTATTCTTCTCGAAAAATTTACCTGCACCTGGTCTGTTTCACTCAACTCCTGCGTTAAAAACAAACTCGGGAAAAGCGCATCCATAATGTTCTTCAGTTTTGCCGGGTATTGATACCCGAACTTAAATGCACTATCCACCAGCAATCCGTCGAACTTTGAATACTCTCCACGCAAACCAACCTGGTACGAAAACTTGCCTATTTTTTCTGAGTAGGTTCCATATAACGCATTGATCATTTCGTTGTACTCATAATTATTGCTTAATGGCAACTTGGTTTCCATTCCATTGTCTATACCAAATACATTGTAGTGACTTTTAAAAATATTGTGATAGCTTCTTACGCCGATCTCCAATTTAGAATTTTCGCTCAACGGGTTTGAGTAATCTGCCTGGAAAGTGATCTGATGACTGTTATTATCTCCTTCATTCCTCACCGTATTTACAGGTTTGTATTCCGACCCGTCGGGGTTAACGTATGTATTTATGATCCGGGAATTGGAATTGCCGCCGCCGCTGTTATAAGTAACATCGGCAGTTAGCTCTCTTCCTTTTTGTGGAAAAGTTCTTTTATAGCTCAGCCGGGTACTGTTTCGTTTGAAGTTAGATAAGGTATTGCCGGAACGGTAGCCGTAATAGTCGAGTTCTTTGCTGCTCGTATAATATTGTTGTTCCTGTTTTTCCTCGTTGGTAAAACGTCCCCTGCCAAAGTTTTGCGTAATGGAAAGCGTATTCCTGTTGTCGAGGTAATAATCTACCCCAAAGTTTATGAAACCAAACCGACGCAAACGATCATTGGAAGAGATCTGGTTGAAATAATCCTGCACAATACCATTCTGCTTGTTTTCGCGGAAAGCTTCACCCTTTGCTATTCCCCCCGATTGGTTGTATCCGCCGCTCATGAAAAAATTCAATTTCCCTTCTCGCAAATTCAGGTTCAAACTTCCATTTAAAATTTTGGGGAACCCTGCAGATGCAGTGGCAATGCCATTCAATCCAAAGCGCTTGTCTTTTTTAAGCACCACATTGATAATGCCAGCACCTGAGGCAGCATCGAATTTTGCAGAGGGATTGGTGATCAATTCAACTTTTTCAATATTGTCAGCCGGTATCTGATCGAGCGTGAGTATCGTGGGTCGTCCGTCAACAAATATTTGCGGAGGACTGTTGCGGAGTTGAACGTTTCCATCCACATCTACCGAAACAGAGGGAATATTTTTCATAATGTCTACAGCCGTACCACCGGTTGCGGTCAGGCTTTTTGAAACATTGAAAACTTTCCGGTCTATATCCATTTCCAAAGCGGGCTTGGTAGCAACAATTTTAATATCTGCCAGTTGCTTCACTTCCAGTTGAAGGGTGATGTTGCCCAGGTCTCTTTGAAAATTTCCTGTACCGCTTTTTTCAACGGGATCTGTTTGAATGAGTTGCTCGTAAGGTTCAAAGCCGAGGGCAGTAATGATCAACTGGTAGGTGGTGCCGGCGCGCAAATTCCGGAAACTAAAATCGCCATTGCCTTTTGTAAGCATCCCGTCAACCAGGCTGTCTTTTCCGTGGAGGTATAACTGAACAGAAGCCGCTTCTATGCCTTTGCCTGAACCGGGATCAACCAGTTTGCCGTATAGCTTGCTGGTTTTAAACTGCAATATTCCCGCGTCCTGAACAGGTTCCTGCTCTACCTGGGCATTACTATATAAAAAAGAAAAAAGACAGACTGAAAGCAATACACACAATCTCATACTTTAATGGTTGAAATTATTAATACAGGGCAGATATGGGTTTAGCTATCGGTTACGGGTACTGTAAGTACCGACTCGATTTAGGAAGGGCAAAACTAGCCTGTTTTATGCAGCGATGAAAATATAGAGTGTGTTTTAATGTTAATGAACCTGAATATTTTTTCGGATTTTGTTAAATCTGTTAACAAACTTCAATTCTCGGGTATGCTTGTTTGATAGAACAACCAAAGGAAGGTTGGATTTAGTTAGCAAAAACCCATTTTTGCCGCAGATTCGCAGATGAAGGATCATCTGCGGATGCGGCTCATTAAAACGGCATTGGATTGAAATCCAATGTTACAATATTCAATCGAGCCTACGGCTCTGCCCATCACAATCAGCCAGTGTCGTAGACACGGTAGCATATTGTAAGGATGGAATTTCAATCCATCCGAGTAACCGGCTTACCTATAAGGTATAAAAAGTGAATTTTCTAAATCCAACGCAATACCATTATACATTTAACGTTTCATTAAACCTTTAATAACTCTAAAAACTCTTATCCAATGAAAAGAATCATTACTCTTTTTGCAGTGGCTACTATTGCCACAACCGCTTGTAAAAAAGACAAGGTGGAAGATTGCGTTTCTGCTACTGATAAGTATGTAAAGGCTGGTCAGGCCTATGGTGCTAATCCCAGCAAAGAAAACTGCGAGGCCTATAAAGCAGCAATTGAGGGATATAAAAATAGTTCCTGTTATTCTAATCTTTCACAGGAACAAAAAAATGCTTTTGATCAAATTTCTGGTATGGTGGGTAACTGCGAGTAGTTATTCTATAAATCAATAAAAAGAGGATGCATGATTAATGCATCCTCTTTTATTTCAATTACCTGCTTGGCAACCGCATCTTAAACCACCATCCGCATTCTAAATTATACCTACAGGAATGGGCTTTGACAGTGCCCTACTGCAATACGTGTATGTTATACACAGCCTAAAAATTATTTGGAATGTAACGCCACACTATTATACATTTGTCTGCATTTTTTAAAATTTATAAACCCTAAAAAAAGTTAACCAAATGAAAGCATTCATTGCTCTTTTAATGATGGCTGCTATTACCACAACCAGTTGCAAAAAAGATAAGGCAGTAGATTGTAAAGCTGCCGCCGAAAATTATGTAAAGGCAGGCAAGGCTTATGGTGAGAATCCCAGCAAAGAAAACTGCAAAGCTTATAAAGCAGCCATAGATGAATATAAAAACAGCTCCTGCCTTGATGGATTAAGTCAAATGGAAAAAGACCTTTTTAATCAACTTTACGATATTGTAGGTTCTTGTGAATAACTATTCTACAAATTAATATTTCAGGGATGTGCTTAAACAGCACATCTCTTTTTATTATATCATATTTGCAATCAACCCTGTCCACCCCGTTTGATGGGAGGCTCCTAACCCCTTGCCTGTTTCGCCGTCGAAGTATTCGAAGAATAGAATATAGTTATTGAACAGCGGATCGGTTTGAAATCTTTCGATACCATTGTAAATGGCGCGTTGCCCGTTTTCATCGCGTATAAACAATCGCTTCAGCCTTGCTGCAAGTTCATCACTTATTTCCTTTAACGACAAATAAGTTCCTGAGCGACTGGGATATTCAATCTTGAAATCATCTCCATAATACAAATAGAAATTGCGAAGCGATTCTATAATCAGGTAATTAACGGGCATCCACACAGGGCCGCGCCAGTTGGAATTTCCGCCAAATACACCCACCGGCGATTCGCCAGGTGAGTATTCTATTGTAAAACTTTCACCATCGCACTGAAAAGTAAAAGGCTCCTGTTGATAGGCTTTTGAGAGTGAACGGACACCATAAGGGCTCAAAAACTCAGTTTCGTCCAGCATGCGATACAATATTCTTTTCATGCGGTGCCCTCTTAATAACGATAGTAAGTGCATTTCATTTTTCCCCTTTTCGCCCCAACGCGATACCAGCTTTGCAAGGTCGGGGCGATGCTTTAAAAACCACCTCAGCCTCCGGGCAAATGCAGGCTGGCGTTGCAGCAGGGCATCATCAATTATTTCAACAACAAACAGTGGTATCAATCCAACCATCGACCGGAGCTTCAGCTTTTCACGCCTGCCGTTGCCAGCGGTCAATACATCATAATAAAACTCATCTTCATCATCCCATAAGCCGTCACTGCCGTCGCCCATAATGGCCATTGCGCCGGCTATATACATAAAATGCTCAAAGAATTTTGTTGCCATGTCCTGGTATACGGGATTTATATCCGCCAGCTCCAATGCAATGCGCATCAGGTTTAACGAATACATGGCCATCCAGCTTGTACCATCCGATTGGTTCAGTGTTTGTCCATCGGCCAGCACCTCGTTACGATTAAAAACGCCAATATTGTCCATGCCCAGAAAACCACCTTCAAATATATTGTTGCCCGTTTCATCTTTCCGGTTAACCCACCACGTAAAGTTGAGAATGAGTTTGTGAAAGATCGTCTCCAGGAAAGCTGCATCACCTTTTCCTCCGTTGCTGTTTTTTTCATTGTTGTATATTTTATAGGCTGCCCACGCATGCACTGGTGGATTTGTATCTCCAAATGCCCATTCATATGCCGGCAATTGTCCGTTAGGATGCATATACCATTCGTGTGTAAGCAGCAACAACTGTTTTTTGGCAAACGTAGGATCTACTGTGGCAAGCGTAATGCAATGAAAAGCCAGGTCCCAGGCTGCATACCAGGGATACTCCCATTTATCGGGCATTGAAATGATATCGGCATTGTTGAGGTGTTTCCATTCCTTGTTCCTGCCGCCTAAACGTTCTGGAGGCGGTGGTGGCTGAGCGGGATCGCCTTTCAGCCACTCTGTTACGTCGTAATAGTAAAATTGCTTACTCCAAAGCATACCTGCAAAAGCCTGCCTTTGAATATTCCGTTCATCTTCGTTTAACGCCTGCTTTTGAATATCAGCATAAAACGCATCCGACTCATCTTTTCGCTGATCGAATAAGGAATCGAAATTCAAAAAAGGATTTTCGGCTGAGGTTTTTCCAAGCCGTAACCTGATGGTATGCGATTGCTCCGGCGGAATGGATATATCATAATTCAATGCAGCTTTTGTGCCTGTAAGATCTTTATTGACTGAAGGGGCGCCGGCAATAATATAATCGTTGATGCCATCTTTATAAAACCGATTGCTGCTTTTGAATTGATTTAGCTTTTCGGTATTGGTTTCATTGTCGCAAAAAAGCAGCTCAGGTGTTTCTTCAAAATATAGTTTGTAGGAAGTAAGGAGGGGGTGAAAAATTTCAATAACGTTTTTACTATTAGCATACAACCTGGGCTTACTATCGTTGTAACCCCAGCTCCATGTATTTCTGAACCAAAGCATGGGCAATACATTTATTGCCACTTCTTCGGCATACCGGTTGTGCAACGTTATTCTTATTAAAATATCTTCTTCCGCTGCTTTTGCATATTCAATAAAAACATCGAAGTATGCATTGTTGTCGAAAGCGTGCGTATCTGTTATTTCAAACTCAGGCTCTGATCTGTTCCGACTTTTATTTTCGCTTATCAGCAAATCGTATGGAAAAGCAGATTGTGGATATTTGTACAACATTTTCATGTAGGAGTGTGTAGGAGTAGCGTCCAGATAATAATACAACTCCTTTACGTCTTCTCCATGATTGCCCTCGTATCCCGATAAGCCAAAAAACCGTTCTTTAAGGATGCTGTCCTTTTTGTTCCAGAACGCAAATGCAAAGCAAAGCAGTTGCTGATCGTCTGATATCCCGGCTATTCCTTCTTCTCCCCAACGCCAGGCCTTGCTTCGGGCTATATCGTGTGTTGTATACAACCAGGGCTCTCCTTCTTTACTATAATCTTCCCGCACAGTGCCCCACTGCCGCTCTGATACGTAAGGTCCCCACTTTTTCCACTTGTGTTCTTTTAGTCTTTCCTGCTCTTTGTTCATAAGCATTCCTTTAATAACCGCTACAGTTGCCCACGGGATTCGTTTAGCCGAAACCGTTTGTATATCACTTCGAGTTGCTGCTTGCTTAACGACGAAGTTTTACGCAACACTTTTATAAAATGTGCTACCTCTGCCTCCGATGCAGGGCAGCCCACATTTTTTCCGGCAGTATCTAACCCGGCGCTGTCGGGCCTTATCTGACAATCCGCTATCAACTCACCTTTGCTGTTATACACCAGCCAAAAGGGAATGCCTGATTCGTTTCCATGATGTTTAGCAAGCAAAGCTTCTGCGCCTGGATTTTCAAGATGCTTGTTTTCTTTTCTTTCTTTAACCACCAGATGAGTAATGATATAATGATCGTCGAAGAATTTTTTGCAACTGGTATCATTCAGCGCTTTATCCATTTTATGGCACCATCTACACCACGATGCATGAAATATAACCATTACGTTTTTATGTTCTGCCGCTGCTTTACCAAAAGCCTCCTTTAAAATTGCATCGGCTGTTCGGGGCTGAGCTTTTACATTACTGGTTGTTGCGAGTACACAGACAGCTGCAATGAATAGGGATTTCATCGTTTGAATTTTGCTTTTTCAAATTACATGAAATTATTCACCTAAATTATAGATAATCTTAAAGGCATGAACCCAAAAATGGTGAAGCGTGAGACACGCTCCATGGCGACAAACGTATTTGCTTTCAAAGGCTTCCAATCTTCAAGGTGGAAACCCTTTTCCAGTATACATATCGCCACCCCCTTTGAAAAAATCTAACGTTTGTTTGCAATCCGGCCGTGGGCGTGTCTCACGCCCCACCGGTTTCTTTTTATGAATGGCGCTCACATATAAATCGTCCTAAAACTCTTCCCGTAAATCTTTTAAAAAAGCAAAGTCTTTTATACCTAGCTCATAAAATCGTACCGATGAATATGGATAATACAGGTAATCATCTGCCAATTGCCATTGTTTAGCAGTGGGATTGCGATGCAGATATTCCAGTTTCTGATATGCTACCTCGCGCGCATAAAGATGAATTGCCAGGGGATCGCGCTGCCAAAATTCGTGTTGTTTATTATGAGCAGCGACAGCATATAAATTTAGTTCGAACGAACTTTCCTTTAGCAAAAGTTTTCTAAATTCATGGGTTGTATATTTGAGAAATGAGCCTTGGGCCGTTTCTCTTCCGTTCATTTGGTTTATCCGCCATATCAGATGAATATGGTTTGGCATAATCACAAATGCAAATACATCAATCTTGGCGGCGTCGCTAAGATATTGAAGTGATTGAATGATTATACCCTTGTAGCTATCGCTCAACAAGGGCATCCAATTGTTAATAGTAGCAGTCCAAAGTATATCTCACCTGGTTGGATAAATGAGTTGCGGTGTTTTTCATTGTAATTCATAGCATTCTAAGTTAACTATTTCATCTAAAATCGTAAGACAAAATGGTGTGGCGTGAGACACGCCCCACGGCAGAAAATAATTACATGGAAATATTCGTCCAAAATTATGAAACGATAAAAAGTGTATTGCGTCAGAGCGAAAGTTCAAATTGCAAGGTTTCCAACCTTCAGAAGGGTGAAAACTTTTTACACCATCCGCAGCCGTGGGGCGTGTCTCACGCACCACCACTTCCTGTATATACGCAAAGAGCGATCACTAATGGATCGCTCTTTGAACAAGAATATGTGAATACGCTTATTTCATCAGGCGGTACAATTCATCGAGGTTAGGAGAAAGAATGATCTCTGTTCTGCGGTTCAATGCTCTTCCTTCGGGAGTAGCGTTTGTGTCTTTAGGGTCGAAGTAGCTATGCCCCGATGCAATTACCCTGGCAGGATCAACCTGGTAATTTTTGGTAAGAATACGTACTATCGACAATGCTCTGGCGGTACTCAATGCCCAGTTGTCTTCAAAAGTTCTGCGGATGGGAATGCTGTCTGTGTGTCCTTCCACCACAATGCTGATTTTAGGGTCGTTGTTCAACACCTGCGCTATTTTACCCAGCGCTTCTGTACCTTCTTGTCCAACAACTGCACTGCCGGACTTAAACAACAATTTTTCCTGCAGCGATACATATACCTTTCCATCTTTTACAAACACATCCAGGTCTTCTGCTTTGTATTGACCGAGCGCATTGTCAATTGACTTGCGCAGGTTCTCTACCACGCTTCTTTGCTGGTCAATCAGCTTTTGCAAGGCTTCCAACCGTTTTTGCTGTTCTTCTACCGTGAGCGTAGAACTTTTAAGATTTTCCTGTGCACTGTTTAACTGTTGTTTGGTGTTGCTCAACTGCTGTTGGGCATTACTCAATTCCTGCTCCCGGAGCGATTTTGCTGAAGACAGATCGTCATACTTTTTCTGAAGATCTTCTACCGCCTGCTTGGTATCGCGAAGGTTGTTTCGTACCGATGCTAAATCGTTTTCAAGGCGCAGACTGTCTTTTTGCAACGCGCTGATCATGTTGGTAGCTTCCACAAATTTTTTCTTTGCAACACAGGAAGCAAGTAAGAATGACGATACAGCGAATACAAGGACAAATTGGATAAATTTCATATTCTGGTAAAGTTTGCCTGACCAAAACTTGTATTGGCTTTGGTTCAGAGGTTATGACTATAGCACCAAAAATAAAGAAAATATCATTTGTTGCTATGAGCCTTCAGCGATGAAGTTGGGAGTTTGTGGTTTGGTGTTTGCAGTTTGACGTTGAAATAAACCACAAACCCCAAACCAACCAATCGCTGAAGGCTCATCGCTGACCGCTGATTGCTGATCGCTAAAGCTGCCAGCAAAAAGCCCCCTGCGTAAACGGGGGGCGATCAAAACAACAAGGAGAACTGTAACTGAAAAAAATTTACCAGCTGCTCAATCTTACGCCTACTGCATATGGATGCTGATCAATGCCGTATTGATGAAGCGGAGTGATGGCGTACGAGCCATACAAACGAACAGGTCCTAATCCTACCTCTCCTACATATGCGAACTTCCACCTTTCAAAATTGAAATCGCTCCTGAAACGTTGCTTACCAAATTCGTCGCTTTTCTGTTTGTTGCGCGCACCATATAAATAACCGGCACTCACACCCGCACTTATGCTTAAGCCTCCATGGCGGCGACCGGGTGTAGGATTGATGTTCAGCATCAATGGAACGGTCAGGTAATCGAAAGCCAATTTGTTTCTTGAAAAATCAATATCCTGTCTTTCAACATAGGGCTCAGGTCCGTCTATATACCGTATGTCTGATTTATAATAGTACTTGTACAATTCCACCCCTAAACCGTATTTAAGATTTACCACCTGCTTATACAAGCTGGTACGCTGCATAAACAACCAGATGTTGAGGTTAAACGATAAGGGTTTCACAGTAAAATCTGATTTGCCGGCGGGATGACCAGCCGCCTGCCCCTGAACAAAGTTTTGAGCTTCTGCAGTGGTATAATCGGTGCGATCGTTGTGATTGGCAAAACCAAGATCAATCACAAACCAGTTGGTTGACACTCTTTTTCGCCTGCCGTTATAATTGTGATGGTTTTCTTTTTGAGGTTCCGATAAGGCTTCGTTATTATTCTCTTTACCCTTTTTAATGATAACGATGCTGCCTACCCGAATGGTATCCCTCGATTCATCGGCAGGTGCTGAAGTTGTATCTGTTTGCGCTTTTCCGGCCAGGCATAGCAATAATGCGCCCCCCATCAGCAGATGTACTTTTTTCATATATTCCTCTATTTAATAGTGATTTATTTTTTTGCAATCTCAAAACTGGCAATCCTTACAACGGCTACATCGCCATCGGCATTGGTTGCCCTGTTTACAAACCGCGATGCTTTCCTGTAAAGTCCGCGCAAGGTTCCTTTTGATTTTTTTTCAGTATTGTCTGTTTCTAAAAGAGCGAGTTCTATGTTGTTTGGTTTCACATCGTCGTCCTCGTCGTTAAATGCCGCCTCGTCAAGAATCACAGGCTTTACTTCCGACCGCAATGTATTAGGCATTTTATTGTCGATCTCTACCACTTTATTAACCGCTACCGGCATATCGTTTACAGGGTCATTTACAGCAAGCTTTACCGGTTCAGGTTCTATATCTTCACTGCCATCCTTAGTTGTCGCAGCTATCGCCTGCTTTTCAACCTGAGGCTTCTTTATTGGCTGCCCCCGTTGCGTTCTCACCTGCAATTCTTCTTTCGCCGCTACCAAAGGACTTGCTTCCGGAGCAGTATTCTCCTCTGTTGCTGCGCTTGCCTCCTTGCCTGCAATAGTGCTTTGATTATCGGCAGCAGGCGCAGTTTCCTTCTTTTCAATAGTTGGGGTTGAAGCAATTTGTGTGCGCGGCGAATTGCCTTCCAACTGCTCTTTTACCTTATCAAAATTCATCCAAACCAATGCGCCTATTAAAAGGATAGATGCTGCCGCTACCATTCTTCTCCATTGAACCGTCATACTCACCACAGGCGCTTCGCGACGATACAATAAAGATTTATTTTTAAAGATTACTGCTTCATCGGGCTGCATTTTAGTTCGAAGTAACAGGTCAAGCGATGCTTTTTTATCAGGATTTTTTGCTACAAAGTCTTCAACAAGCACTTTCTGTTCAGCAGTCAACTCATCGTCTGCATACAACAAAAAATACAACTCGTGGTTAGCGGTATTAATTGTTTCGCCTGTCGTTTCAGATCTGTAAAGATTGGATTTATCGAAAGAAAAAACACTTTCCTCCAGCGGTAAACGGGTTTGTAGTATGGCGTTCAATTCCACCTTCAGGTCCGGATACATTTCTACAAAATCTTCAACTGCCTTCCTTTCTTCCCCAGTCAGCTCATTGTCTGTATATAGCAGGAAAAACGCTTCGTAGTTATGTTTGTTAATTTCCATGTCGTTGTTCTTCATTGCCTGTACGGCACATTTACTCAAATAACATTTTCAATTTTTACCAGGTATTCCTTTAACTGCAGCCTTGCCCTGTGCAGGTATACTTTCACCTGGCTTTCACTCAACCCGGTAATAATACCAATCTCGTCGTACGAATATCCTTCATAGTCTTTCAACATCACCAACGACCGCTGAGTTTCGTTCAACCGGTCCAGGGCCCGCTCCAATATTTTTTTTAAACTTTGCCTGGGTGCATCCACCAATGCTTCTTCCCTGAATTCTTCTTTTAATGTTACTCTTTTTCTTTTCCTGATGTGGTCTATCATTTGATTATAAGCCACGGTAAAAAGATAAGATTTACTTTTTTCGTGTATCACATCTTCCCTGTTGCGCCATAACTTCTCAAATGCAGACTGTACTACATCGCGGGCATCTTCTTCGTTCCTGAGATTTTTCAGGATAAACCTATACACATTATCTGCATAGCAGTTAACACATTCATTATATTCTTTTTCAGTCATTACAGTCAGTTAAACAGCCTAAAATTACTTCCCTGATGTGTGATTTTGAATATTATACGGCTGAACGGATGGAAAGTTACACAAACGAAAAAAATATGTTTGCGGAGAATGGGCTCCGCCTGCAGCGGACTAACGCTCCATGCCGGCAGAATTGCCTAGGTTTGCACTTTAAATGCCACGGAAGGGACATGAAAGAACAAACGCATGATATAATACTGGTAAATACTAACGACGAGCAGATTGGCACCATGGAAAAAATGGAAACACACCGTAAGGCACTGTTGCACAGGGCGTTCAGCGTTTTTATTTTTAACAGCAAAGGAGAAATGCTGTTGCAGCAAAGGGCAATGGAAAAGTATCATAGTCCGGGATTGTGGACGAACAGTTGTTGCAGCCATCCCAAACCGGGCGAAGAAACAATTGCAGGAGCGCAAAGAAGATTGAAGGAAGAATTGGGGTTTTCTGTTCCGCTGGAAAAAGCGTTTGATTTTATTTACAAGGCAGAATTTGATAACGGGCTTACAGAAAATGAATACGATCATGTTTTTGTGGGTGGATATGAGGGCGCGATTGTTCCCAATCCGGCAGAAGTGGCGGACTACGAGTACAAACCTATGGCCGAAATAAAAGCCGACCTGGTCAATCATCCTGAAAAATATACGGCATGGTTTAAAATTGCCTTCCCCAAACTGGAAGCGTATTACGAGCAAAAAACCCGGCAAAAAGGCCAGAGTGGGATAGAGCCGGAGATTAAAATCTTTTTCCGGAAAATTATCAATACAGTTTCGGCTTTGGTATTATGGGCAGTCATCTGCATCTTCCTGGGGCTTTACCTTAACTGGGCAGTTGTGTATGAAAAACTGAACGCCTTTAATATTATTTTTTATGGCTGGTTTGTTATCAGCTTTGCAGGATTGATTTATTATTTTTTCAGGATTTGGCGGAAATAAATCAAATATATTTAACTACTGTGGTCTGAAATGATCTTCCACTCTCCGTTTATTTTTTGGAATAGAAGGGTAAAATGCCCCGATAAATCTCCTACAGTCCGCTTCAGATCAAAGCGACCGATCATAAAATAATATTCAGGCGACAGCTTTTTCAAATGCAGGATGGTAAATTTCAATTGCCCCATTTCGGCAGCGCTCTTGTAACTTTTCTTATAGCGTTCTAACGTATTATTATAGCCGTAAACAATTCCTTTGCTGCCAATAAACATTACAGAATCGCTGTTCCAATACCCTTTCACAAAATTATCCAGGTCGCCTTTGTTCCAGTAATATACCTGGTCGTCCATAATTTTTTGTATAGCTCTTTCATCCGGCTGTTGCGCATAACCGAAGCTAATGCATGTGCAAAGCAAGTATGAAGCGAGTGCGATTTTTTTCATTATCGAAAGAATTTTTGTGGAAGTTAAAGATTTCAACCTGGGATTAAATCCCAGGTAACAATATCTTAGCGAGCCTATGGCTCTACCAAACATGGAGAGCTGTAAGCCCGGTCACATATTGTAAAGATGGATTAATCCATCCGTTTCCTCAGCACAATTTTATCTTGGCTTGTATTTCGAATCCTGCAATATCTGCCTTGCATTAAGGCTGAGCAATGTTTCAAGTGAAGTGTCGGGAAATTCTTCCATGTATTTTTTAACGATCTGCCAGCCAATAAACAAAGAAATATTGCCGGGGGATTGTTCGCCCAGTTCCTGCGTGTAAGGACCTTCTTCCACGTAGGATTGTATGCGCAAAGGATCGGTGTTGTAAATAAGATCGTTCTGCACCAGGAAGCTCCATATAAATCCTTCGTTTTCGTAACAGCCTTTTAACTGGGCTTGCGAATAGCCGGTTTTAATAGAATCTGGTGCATGCGGCATAAATCTATCAAGCAGGTATAGCCGCTTACCCTTGTCTATGGCTATATCCAGCAACGATTTGTCGTTGGGATTTACAGGGTATATATCATCCACCACATTTTTAATACAGTTTACGGCTATATACGATGGCTCAAATTTGCGCGACACGTATTTTGGAAAGATGGATTGAGCGGTTTGACCCTGGTACAACGAAGCATTTTTGCCGAGGTGGAGTTGCAGGCCGGTGGCAAGGGCATCCTGCGTAATAACATCGCCTGTTTTGCCGGTAGGGGTTTGAAAAATGGCATCGAGCGGACCGATAAAGGTGATCAGTTTTTCGGGCGCTTTGTATTGCGGGAAATAGTGTTTTGCAAAACGAATGCCTTGTTTAACATCTTCCTGTATGGAGGTAAAATCTTTAAAAACTTTATCGGCAGTATCTTTTACAACGCGGTAATCGCGAATAAACATTCTCATTGCCGAGTCGGCTGCCGCTCCGTCTTCGGTGATGGACAGTCCAAGAATGTTTTGTACAAAATCAGACAAAAACACCGGGTATTTTTGATGCAGGGCCGGCAGCGAAGCGGGAATATTGCTGGTATCTATCGAAAAAAAATCCTGCTCAAAGCGTTGCACTTCCAGGTTTACCTTAATGTCCGATACATCCGGCACGTTTTTTCCTGGTCCGCAACCCGAAAAAATAAATGCCAACAAAGCGAACAGTATCCATTTTTGCATAGCCTGTGTAACGGTATAATGATGAAATTGTTGTTGTTTCAAAACTACCAATGATACCGGCCCAAAAAAAATATTTGTTCGACCACAATGCTGGTTTTACAAGGCTTAACTTTTGATTGCGGAAAAACCGCCAAAAATATTCGTTATTTATTTACAAGGCTTGATAAAAAAGGGGCAACAAAATATTCGTTGCCCCTTTAAAAAAATTGTGTTGTATTAGTACACCAGCTTCTGCATGTGGCTGGCGCCCGCTTTGGCGCTCTTGAGCGGAGTGGAACCTGTATACTTTTCCTGCTCAACAATATAATAAAACACGCCCTGCTTTTTAGCAACAGGCAGTATTTTACCGTAGTCAATGCTTCCTTTGCCCAAATCGCAGGATGCATCCTGGTTGTCGGGCGCTGCGCCTTTTTCGCGATCTTTTACATGGCACAGCTTAAAGCGGTGAGGATATTTTTCGAGCCAGGTTGAAACGTCGCCGCCGGCTGTAACCACCCAGTACATATCTATTTCAAAATCTACCGTATCGGCGTTTGTATTTTCCATCAATATATCCTGCGGGTAAACCCCATCAACAGGTATAAACGTGTAGCCGTGATTGTGATAGGCAAAGCGCAATCCGTTTGCTTTGCATATATCTCCGCAGGCATTGAATTTATCTGCCAGCTTTTTATAGTCATCAAGCGTTTTTTGTGCACCGGCATAAGGACAGATCAGGTATTTCATACCGATCTCGCCGGCCTCTGCTGCTTTCTTTTCAAAATTCTTATTAATGTCGCAATGGCTCGAAACGATGCTCATTCCTAACTGATCCATGTACTTTTTAAAGCCGGTGTTGCCCATTCCCCAAAACATGCCCTGGGCTCCTTCAAAACTTTCTACCTGGTTATAACCAAAGGCTGCCACCTGTTTTAATATTCCCCTGGGGTCTTTAGGCAAATCATCGCGCAGCGAGTACAATTGCAAGCCAATGTTTTTCGTAATGATGGTGTTATCTAATGTCAATGCCCGCAGGCTTTTTGCAGAAAAAGCTAAGCCAGAGGCAAGCAAGCCACCTGTTTTCAAAAATGTTCTCCGGTTATATGTCATACAGTAATAACGTTGGGTGAAGGAAAATCTTGTGAGAAGGGTATAAGGGGTGAGGTGTAGGGTATAAGGCCACGGCTAAACTCATCTCCCGTAGTAATACATCAAGGTTTCCAACTTTTAGAAAGTTGAAAACCTTTAATAGCTCATGGCTAACCGCCGATAGCTGACAGCTTTACTAGGTTGCCCATGCCCTGTCGCCTTTTTTATAGGGAACGCAGCCTTCGTATTTGCCGGGTACGGGTGCATAGCGCAAGGCCTGGGTAGCGCCAATTTCGGAAGTGAAGTAGCCTAACAATGTCAGCTCCTTCATCATCCTGAAATAGTGCTTAGGATCATTGTCCTTTTTATTTTTTGTGTAGTCTTTTGCTTCCTTGTCAATTTCCGTCAACAGCTCTTTCCGCTGGCTGGCATCTGCTTCCACGAACGATTTGCTGAATTTTTTCTGGCTTGCATCGTTCAACAGCTTCATACCCTCCTTAAAAACCTTCTGGTCTTTTTCATCGTAGCAATCATTTACCATTACCGTCATAAAGGCGCCCACTTTGGCGGCCTTTGCCCCGGGCGTATTGGTGGTGGGTATAATGGTTTCAGCTATTTCATCCAGGTAAGTAATATCGTCCGCACTAAACAATCCATCATTTGCATCCGCTTTTTTGTCTGCTCCCGGTTTGCAACCTTCTAAAAAAACGCCGGCGCCAACCACGGTACCGCCTAATATAAGGGCAACTCTGGCAACTGCTTCACGTCTGTTCATAAATATGTATTTAAAATGAAAGAGTGGGTTCTTGTTTTTTGTTTTAAATGTTTCCTTTCTTCAGCTCAGTCACAGCATAATCTGCCGCCCTGGCGGTTAATGCCATATAGGTAAGCGAAGGGTTAACGCAGGAAGCCGATGTCATACAGGCACCATCTGTAACAAATACGTTGGTGGCATCCCATACCTGGTTCCATTTGTTGAGCACCGATGTTTTAGGATCTTTACCCATGCGGGCCGTGCCCATTTCATGAATGCCCCTTCCAATGGTTCCGTCGCCATCCCAGCTTTTTACATTTTTAACGCCTGCAGCTTCCAGCATTTCTGCGGCATCGTTCTGCATGTCTTTTCTCATCTTCCGCTCGTTCTCTTTCCACTCAGCATCAATAGACAATACATTCAATCCCCATTTATCTTTTTTGTTCTTGTCGAGCGTAACAACGTTTTCATGATAAGGCAGCATTTCGCCAAAACCACCCATGCCCATTGTCCACACGCCCGGTTCAGTCAATGCATCTTTTAACTCCACTCCAATGGCCAGCTCTTCGGCCGAGCGACTCCAGCCCTGGCGCGAGCCTCCACCCTGGTAACCAAAGCCACGCAGGTAATCGCGCTTATCGCCATTGTAATTGCGATACCGTGGTATATAAATGCCGTTTGCCCTTCTTCCGTAAGTGTAGTTATCTTCATAACCCTCTACAATACCCGAAGCGCCCACGCCCAGGTGATGGTCCATCAGGTTTCTTCCCAAAGCATTGCTACTGCTTCCCAAACCATCGGGCCAAATGTCTGTAGCAGAATTAAGCAGTATCCAGGTAGTATTGAGCGCCGATGCATTGAGGAAAACGATCTTTGCTTTATACACATAGGTCTTGTTGTTTTCGCCATCCAGCACTTCCACACCCGTTGCTTTTTTGCTGTTCTTATCGTATAATACTTTGGTTACAATAGACCAGGGACGCAATGTGAGGTTGCCTGTGTTTCTTGCAGCGGGCAGCGTAGAGGCCTGCGTACTGAAATATGCACCATAAGGGCAACCCAACCAGCATTTGTTCCTGAACTGGCAGTTGGCCCTGCCTTGCTTTTCGTATGGCACCGTAAGGTTGGCGGTGCGTCCTATTATCATCGATCTTTTACCTGCATATTTTTCTTTAATACGCGCAGCCACATCTTTCTCCACACAGGTCATTGCCATTGGTGGCAAAAATTGTCCGTCGGGCAATTGCGGCAACCCTTCTTTTGAACCGCTGATGCCTGCAAAACGCTCTGCATGGTCGTACCAGGGTGCAATTTCTTTATACCGGATGGGCCAATCAACTGCAATGCCTTCCTTTGCATTGGCTTCAAAATCCAGGTCGCTGAAACGATAGCTCTGCCTGCCCCACATCAGCGATCTGCCCCCTACATGGTAACCCCTGAACCAGTCGAAGCGTTTCACTTCTGTATATGGACTGTCTTTATCGCTGCACCAATAATCCAGGTTGGTTTCGTTAAGCGGATAATCTCTTTTAAGTACCGGGTAATCCTTGATCATTTGCTGCGTTCGGCCGCCGCGGTGCGGAAAATCCCAGGGATCTTTTGTGGCGTTTACATATCCTTTTACGTGCTCAATATCTCTTCCTCTTTCCAGCATCAAAACTTTCAGTCCTTTTTCCGTGAGTTCTTTCGCAGCCCATCCGCCACTTATTCCCGAACCTACTACTATGGCATCGTAGGTCATGTTCTCATCTGCTTTGCCATTGATGTTTACATTACTGGTGTCGCCCGGCATAATTTGTATTTTAGGTTATTAAAGATGGATTTTCAAAGTTCATGTATAAGCACGCTATTTTTCGGCCCATTGCTATAAACCTGGAAAGAAAACGGAACTCCGATTACTTATCCCTTACTACTTACCACTCCTTTAGACATCACATATCTTCACTGCTTTTTCAAGCGAAGCCAATTGCCCCGCAGCCTCTTTGGGAGTGGGAATAAATTCCTGGGCTACATATCCTTTAAAATTCAGGTCTACAATTGCCTTCATGATGGCAGGATAATACAACTCCTGAGAATCATCTATTTCGCGCCGGCCGGGCACGCCGCCGGTGTGGTAGTGTGAAATGTAAGGATGATATTCCCTGATGGTTCTTATTACATCCCCTTCGTCTATCTGCATATGATAGATATCGTACAACAGCTTGAAATTTTCCGACCCTACACGCTTTGCCAGTTCCACGCCCCAGGCTGTTTTGTCGCACTGGTAGTCTTTATGATCAATCTTGCTGTTCAGCAATTCCATTACCAGCACCACTTTGTGCTTTTCTGCCAGACCAATAACTTTCTTCAATCCTTCTGCACAATTCTCCCACCCCTGTTCGTCGGTCAATTGGCGTTTACTGCCGCTAAAGCAGATCAATTGTTTGTATCCCGCCTTTGCTACCAGCGGAATCATTTCAGAATAGTTCTTTACCAGTTTTTCATGAAAAGCTTTTTCGTTAAAACCATCTTCCAGGTTTATTTCAGCCCCATTGCACATAGACGAATACAAGCCATATTTCTTTAAAGTAGGCCAATCTTTAGGTCCTACCAGGTCAATGGCAACGATGCCCATTTTTTTTGCTGCTGCGCAAAGTTCTTCTAAGGGAATGCCGCCGTAGCACCACCTGCATACGGAATGATTGATATTTCCTTTCATTGTATAACCAGTATGTTCGTTAGATTTTTCTGAAAGCGATAAACCTGCCAGCGCAGCAGGGGCTGAGCCTATGGCAAGTGATCCGAGCACCATGTTTTTTATGGCACGCCTGCGTGGTTGTGATGAAGATGAAGTGGACATAATCTGATATCGACAGTTAAGTTAGGGAATGTTTTATAAATGCATTCTTTTTAATTGTTAAGGCAATGGTTAAGCCGTCACAATAAAAATATTATAAGCGGTTGTTATACGCGGTTATGCTACCGCCATACAATAAAGCAGTTATAGGAATAACATGAGCATTAAAAAAGGAACAATGAGAGATGGATTGCATATCGTTGATTTTGGCTTTATGTTTTGGTTAAGAAATTGCAAATGTCAATACTACAATTATGTGTGCAGCGCTGCCATTCCAATATAATTATTGCAACAAAAAACAAGTTGGCAGTAAATGTAAATGTTTTATTTTTAAACCCGCTTCTGAATTTTTTTAACTACGTTAATAATTTTTTTCATGAACAGAAAACTAAGAATGGGAATGATTGGTGGGGGCAAAGATGCCTTCATCGGCGCCGTTCATCGTATTGCCGCCAATATGGACGGGCTAATTGAACTATCGTGCGCTGCTCTGAGCTCAAGACCGGAAGTAGCAAAAGAATCGGCTAAAGGATTGTTTTTACCGGAGAAAAAGGCGTATACGAGTTATGAAGAAATGATAGAAACGGAAAGCAAACTTCCGGCAGAAGAGCGGATGGATTTTGTGTCGATCGTAACGCCCAATTTTGCGCACTTTGCCCCGGCAATGTTAGCTCTGGAAAAGGGCTTTCATGTGATGATTGAAAAACCCATGACGTTTACTTTGGAAGAAGCCAAACAGTTGCAGCAAAAGGTAGAAGAAACCGGGCTGCTGCTGGGTCTTACACACACTTATGCCGGTTACCCTATGGTGAAGCAGGCAAAGCAAATGGTGAAGGAGGGCGCTTTTGGAAAGATCAGGAAGGTATGGGTAGAATACCCGCAGGGATGGTTAAGCAATCTTACAGAAAAAGAAGGCAATATACAGGCTGCCTGGAGAACAGATCCAAAAAGATCGGGCAAGGCAGGTTGCATGGGCGATATTGGCACACATGCAGCACACCTGGCAGAATATATATCGGGATTGAAGATCAGCAAGCTTTGCGCCGACCTGAACATTATGGTTCCCGGGCGCCCGCTGGACGATGACGGGAATGTATTGCTGCGCTTTGACAACGGTGCTGCTGGTGTGCTGATGGCATCGCAGGTGGCTGCCGGCGAGGAAAATGCACTGAAAATAAGAGTATATGGTGAAAAGGGTGGACTGGAATGGGCACAGCACGAGCCTAACACATTGCTGGTGAAATGGCTTGATAAGCCGACAGAAATATACCGTGCGGGCGGCGGATACCTCGGCAATTTTGCCAAACACAACACACGCACACCGGGCGGACATCCGGAAGGTTACCTGGAAGCTTTTGCCAACATATACCGCAATTTTGCGCTTACCTTATCTGCCAGGCTGGATGGTACCAAACCTACTCCGGAAATGCTCGACTTCCCAACGGTTCAGGAGGGAGTAAGGGGCATGGCATTTATTGACCTGGTGGTGGCCAGCAGCGCCAGCTCTGAAAAATGGACGGAATTCAAAGTGTAAAAAAAGGTAGAAGGCAAAGGGTATAGGGTATAAGGAATACCTGCACCTTTTGCCTTCTACCTTACACCCTACCCCTTATACCTCATACCTTAATTAAAAATCATAAAATCATGACAAATATCCAGGGGCCTGCTATATTCCTGGCCCAGTTTTTAGGCGACCAAGCGCCATTTAACAGTTTAAAATCTATTTGCGAATGGGCTGCGGGCTTAGGCTACAAAGGTGTTCAGCTTCCTACATGGGATCCACGCATCATTGATGTGCAAAAAGCGGCGGAAAGCAAAACGTATGCAGATGAAATTAAGGGCATAGTGAACGCCGCAGGTTTACAAATTACGGAAATGTCGTCGCACATTATTGGTCAGTTGGTAGCAGTTCATCCGGCATACAACGAATTGTTCGATGGCTTTGCTCCCGAAGCATACCGCAACAATCCGACTGCCCGTACCGAATGGGCGGTTCAGCATTTAAAGCACGCTGCAAAAGCATCTCAAAACCTGGGGCTGAAAGCTCATGGAACTTTTAGTGGGTCGCTGCTGTGGCATACGGTATATCCCTGGCCGCAACGCCCTGCAGGATTGGTAGAAACGGGCTTTACGGAACTGGCGAAACGCTGGCTGCCGATACTGAATGTTTTTGATGAACATGGCATTGATCTTTGCTACGAAATACATCCGGGCGAAGACCTGCACGATGGCATTACCTATGAAATGTTCCTCGAAAAAGTCAACAATCACGCCAGGGCCTGCCTGCTGTATGATCCAAGTCACTTTGTATTGCAATGCCTGAACTATCTCGACTATATCGATAACTACCATGAGCGCATCAGGATGTTCCATGTAAAAGATGCAGAGTTCAATCCCACCGGCAAACAAGGTGTATATGGCGGCTACCAGGGCTGGGTTGAGCGTGCAGGTCGTTTCCGTTCACTGGGCGACGGTCAGGTTGATTTCAAATCTATCTTCAGCAAGTTAGCCGCATACAACTATAGGGGCTGGGCGGTGCTGGAATGGGAATGTGCTATCAAACACCCCGAAGCAGGTGCGGCAGAAGGCGCTCCTTTTATTAAAAACCATATTATACGGGTTACCGAACGTGCGTTTGACGATTTTGCAGGAACAGGAAGCGATGAAAAATTCAACCGCAAAGTGCTGGGGCTGGAATAATATTGATATAGCCGCAGAGGCGCCGATGAAACCAACAAAGAATAATCTGCGCATCTGCGGCTAAAAATTACCCGTTCGTTAATCTGCAAAAAATTATGGCCAACCTGTAAGTTTTCTTCGGATATTTACGCCCTAAAATTCTGACAATACGATGACATTTAAAAAGTTTAGCATGAAGAAAGTGGTAGCTGCAGCCATGTTGCTTACATTTTTTTACGCCTGCGGAAGCGGTCCGGCAGAAGTTAAAGCACCCATCAGTGTAAGTGTGAACCCCCAGATAGGAGAATCGCAAAGCCAATCGGCAGCGTCGGCAACAACAGCCGTAGCAGGCAATGATACTGCTAAAGCCGCAACAACTGCTGTTCCTGCAAAAGATGGCAAAGCGTTGATTGCTGCATCTGACTGTCGCGCCTGCCACAACGATAAGGAAAAACTGGTGGGACCTGCTTATGCTGAAGTGGCCAAAAAATACAAAGAGAAAGACGTTGCAGCATTGGCAAAAAAGGTAATTGATGGCGGCTCGGGCGTTTGGGGCCCTATTCCAATGGCGCCGCATGCTGCATTGAGTGTTGAAGATGCCGAAGCCATGGTAAAATACATTCTCACAATTAAATAACCAGCAATATTCATAAATGAAAAAAGGAAAACAAATTTTCGCGGGGTTGCTGTTGGTTGCTGTAGCATTCAGCAACAACGCTATTGCGCAGAAAAAAGGAGGCGATAATGCGCTGACAAAAAAAGAAAAGAAACAGGGTTGGCAATTGCTATTTGATGGCTCAACCACCAATGGCTGGCATTCGTTTAACGAACCAACATTGGGTACCGCATGGAAGGCAGACGATGGCGCTTTGCATTTAACCAAAAAAGGAGAAGGCGAAACAGCGGGCGATGCAGTAAGCGCTGAAGAATACGGTGATTTTCACCTGAAGCTGGAGTGGAAGATTTCGCGCAACGGCAATAGCGGCATTATGTTTCTTGCCAAAGAAGATCCCAAATACAAATATGCTTATTACACCGGGCCTGAAATGCAGGTACTGGACAATAACGGTCACCCCGATGCTAAAATCCAAAAGCATCGCGCAGGCGATTTATATGATCTTATTACCAGCGTTCCTGAAAATGTAAAGCCTGTAGGCGAATGGAACAGTGTTGAGATCAAGCTGGAAAAAGGTAAGCTGGAACTGTGGCAGAATGGAGTAAACGTGGTATCAACCACTTTGTGGGATGACCACTGGAACCACCTGGTAGCGGGAAGCAAGTTTAAATCGCTCGAAGATTTCGCCAAGTTTAAAACAGGTCGTATTGTACTGCAGGATCATGGAGATGAGGTTTGGTACAAAAACATCAAGATCAAAAAGCTCAATTAATCTTTCGTTGATACAACGAATTACTATTAGAAAAAGCTGGTTTGTCGCCAGCTTTTTTTATGCATATTCGTGTTTGCCACAATAATAATGGCTGAAATCCATTATATACATTAATCTAAAAAAACACTATGTCAAAGAATTATCTCCTATCGCTTATTGCGATTCTTTTTATTTTTTCTTCCTGCAAAAAATTAGCAAAGCTTACCCAGTTCGATATAAAACACAATACAGAGACCACCATCCAGGCAGGCCCTGCTGCCAACCTGCCGTTTGATGTATCTACTCCTGAAGTGAACACGCAGTCGCAATCGGAATTTGAGGGCAACAATACCAACAGCAGCCTTGTAGAATCTGTTACACTCAAACAAATGAAGCTGCAAATTATCAGTCCTTCCAATCGCAACTTTGATTTTTTGAACGACATTGAATTGTATTTGTCTGCCAACGGCGAAGAGGAAGCAAAAATCGCCTGGAAATATGATATCGGCGATAATACAGGCAATGAACTGGTACTTGAAACGGGTGCTGAGGAACTAAAAAAATACATGGTAAAAGACAAATACAGGTTGCGCCTGTCAATTACTACCGATAAAGTGTTGAACGAAGATATAGAGGTGAAGATCAACAGTGTGTTTCGCGTAGATGCCAGGATATTGGGGTTGTAGTATTGGGTAAGTGAGTTGAGTGGGTTAAGTAAACTATTGCGTACTAACTTGCATGCATGCCCCGTATAGAATTAACCACTTTTATTAACGCACCAATGCAGGTATGCTTCGATCTCTCCAGGAGCGCCGAACTGCATATGGAATCAACAAGCCATACAAACGAAACAGTTGTAAAGGGCAGAAGCAAAGGTTTGTTTGAAAAGCATGATACCGTTACCTGGCGCGCAAAACACTTTGGCATATACCAGCAACTTGAAATGGAAATATCCGAAATGGATTATCCTTTCAGCTTTGAGGACAGGATGGTGAAAGGCATTTTTAAAAGCATTACCCACCGGCACATTTTCTCAAAGAAAAACGGGATGACAGAAATGACAGATATTTTTGTTTATGAAGTTCCGTTTGGACTGTTTGGAAAACTATTTGACCGCATAGTGTTACGCCGCTATATGAAAGGACTGTTGACCAAAAGAAATGACTGCATTAAAGTTTACGCAGAAACAGGAAAATGGAAAGAACTGGTTAAATAGTGTGAATGCCAGGACTATCCTTATGATATTGTTTGAGAAAATGCAAGTTTATTTTTTGCCCTTGCTACAGTCACTTATTAACAAAGTGTGGAACATTGTGTAGTATGTTTGTTAGAATTTATAGCTCTTATATTAATTTGAATTATTATCGCTATCCATCACTGCAAAATGACACCATATGACTGATTCCGCCATCCAAAAACAACTTGATGCCATTAAAGTGTAACAGAACAAGCACTCAAATCAAAAGAGGCTTCACTGAAATTACTTATTGATGCGGGACTAATTAAGTCATCAAAGAAGGGGCCGGGCAAAAGAGTACAGATAAAAAGGAACAACTAAAGTTCTCCTACCATCAACCTTATGGTTAGCCTCCGGCGAAGCCAACTTCCGCTTTAACAACTGTTATCCCCACACGAAGATCGCTTCGCCGCCGTAATACACATTCACTATTAAGACAGTTCTGGAGTCTCGCGATAGACTGCACTGGTTAAATAAGTAGAATAGGTTAATTTGGCTACATAAGTTGAATGATTTAGTCACTTAACCATTGTACTCCATTACCTTGATAACTTACTCAACCAATCGCCATCATGCAACAGCAATACAACAACCACATACGCTATTACGTTCCTCATCATTTTATTTTTTACCCCATTGCAGGAATTTTACTGGCTTTGTGCATACGGGGAGCCATATACGAACCCAACAGTCAGCTATGGTTGTTTATGGCAATTTTAGTGGCAATGATTGCCTGGTTGAGCTTTATGATGCGCCAGCATTATGCGCTGATGTGTCAAAATCGGATTGTAAGGCTTGAACTGAGATTAAGATATTACCAGCTTACGCAAAAACGGCTCGAAGCCATTGAAGATCAACTGAGCTTTGGTCAATTGGCAGCCTTAAGATTTGCTTCCGATGAGGAGTTTGTTCCTTTATTGGAAAAAGCCATCCACGAAAAGCTTTCGCCGGATGAGATAAAAAAGGCTATAAAGCACTGGCAACCCGACTACATGAGAGTATAATTCACCGTTAGCAAACACGACTTATCGAAGCATTTAGGCTGTTCATCGAAGCAAAACAGTCGTTTAGCGAAATAAGTTCTTTGCGCACAGCATATTGAACATCTTTGTAGTGTCATTAATGATATAACAATATCCTAAAGAAATCCTGGAAAATCCCCCCGATCCCCTTTGAAAATCCTAAACCCTGAGAAAGAAATCCAATCCTGCTGAAAATCACACCAATATCGCGAAACCGCAATCCAATTTCATTTGAAATTCACAAACCTGAGAAAATAACACAACCCATAAAATATTCCGATAGAAAAACCAAAGCCGCCAGAATCCTTTGAAAAGCGCATGACTCAGCTAATCGTTAAAAAACATCCTCAATATAATATCCCAATCCAGGAAAAGCCCAATCGAAATCCGTCAGTCACTATTGAAAACCGTTATCCACGACCCAACCTCTGACTAGATTTCAAAATATTGAACCACTCCCATATCGGAGTGGTTTTTTTAACGCCACAACATCAGTGCGGCGTTCAACGCTTCTTCTACCCGCCGCCGGGGCTTGTAAAAATAGCTCATGCCATGGCCTGGCAGCATTACATCCGTATCTATTTTGGAAAATCGCAATAACGATTCCGTATACTGTTTTTTATCAAAATCTATGGAACCGCTCCAGCCAAAATCGCCGCTCAGCAATGTACCAATAACGTCTCCGCTTATCACAACACGCTTTCCATACCAATTAAAGAAATAGGCGGTACAGCCCATGCTGTGCCCCGGTAAATACATGGCCGTAAAACTTATTCCGCACAAATCAAAAACTTCTGTGTCGGCAATAAGCCTGTCAACAGCTACAGGCGTAAAAGTTTTATGATATAAATAACCACAGCAACGATCGTCGCCGGCTGCTACAGCATCGGCAGTTTCTTTGATAGCAACAAGCTCAATACCTTTTTGTTTCAGCAGATGCGCCCCGCCAGCATGATCGTAATGAGAATGTGTTAATACGCAATAACGGACATCCTCAGGCGAAAGTCCCCAATAACGCATATTGTCAAAAATCTGGCCCATTGTATCGCCGCAACCACAATCGAACATAACAAGCCCTTGCTCTGTTTTGATCACATACGAGTTAGCATCATTCCATAAAGCGCCGGGCTCATCAAATGTTAGCCCGTTAATGTCGCCCCCTACCTGGTAAATATCTTTCAGTAATTGCATGAATTTTGTTTGTTAGTGTTTTGCAATGATATTGTAGAGAGGAGCTTTGCGAACGGCAATACTATGTAAAGCGTAAAAAGCTGTTGGCAATCAGCTTTGAGTCTTCAATCCAAAAGTTGATGGCTTCACAAATCCGTGATAATTTGTATTTTCATCGCTCCCCTCCCGCCGGAAAGAAATTGTTTGCTATCCATGAGTCCCGCTAAAAAAAATTGCATGAAAAAAAATTTCCTGGTAGTGTTCCTGGCGTGTGCTTCATTCTGCAAAGCGCAGTTGCCTGTAAATATGGATCAATTCAATAAGAAGAATGGAGTACGCGTTGCCGTAGAAAAAAATAATTTGCTCTCCATAAAATGGCCAGCGGGCAATAAGGAATACGGACAACTTGTTATTAACCTCGAAAAGAATGCCCCTTTATTCAAAAGCATCCGGTTATTAAAAAACGGAATCATACACGAAATTGCACGGGAAGCAGATCCGGCTTTCTGGCTCACCATTGGCAAACGCGACCTTATATCGCAAAACGGCTGGAACATTTTTTTTGATAAAGTACCCACAAAGCCGCATCAATCCTACAAAGTTGAAATGAATAAAACGGAGGCTGCCGTGAGTAGCTACGGCTCACGCACGGTTATTCGCATTGGAGCAGTAGCGGCACAGCATTTTAAAGGAGCAGTAGAAATTACGCTGTATAACGGTGTGCCCCTGTTTAATGTTGCGGCAGTATTAGCCACTGATCAGGATTCAACAGCTATTGTGTATGACGCCGGACTGGTAAGCAAACAGCCTGCCTTTACAAACATTTCATATGCTGATGTTCATGATAAAATACAAACAATTGCAGCAAAGCTTGAAGACACGGTTAAACACCAGGATGTGAAATACCGCACCATTATCGGCAGCAGCAGCGGTGGAAGCATTGCCGTTTTTCCTGCACCGCATCAATACTTTTATCCGCTGGATGAAGCTTTTAACCTGAAGTTTACCTGGTATGGTTCCAATTACAAAAAAGCATTTGATGGTTATGGCATAGGCATCCGGCAGGAACTGCAGGGCGATAAACGTTTTGTTCCCTGGTTTAACGCGCCGCCTAATACCGCGCAAAGACTGAATTTCTTTTGCCAGCTCTCTGCCGGCACATCAAACGAAGTGCTGACAGATGTAAAAAAATGGACACATAATGATTCATATGTGTCTTTACCCGGGTATAAAACCATGTCGAGCCATTTCCACAACGAGTTTGTGGTGAAAGTAATGATGGCAAATAAGCCTATGCCCGATACGCCCAGCTTTGTGAAGGTATTTAAGGCAACGGGGGTAGATATGGTGCATTTGGCAGAGTTTCATTATACCGCACACCCTCAGGGTCCGGATGAGCTGCGTTTGCTTGAATTGAAATATTTGTTTGACATGTGCAAAAAATACTCGGACACTGCATTTTTGCTGATGCCGGGCGAAGAGCCGAATGAATTTTTTGGTGGTCACTGGCTGCAGCTATTTCCAAAGCCCGTGTATTGGATCATGTCCCGGAAAGAAGGCTCACCAATGATATCCAATCATCCCGTATACGGCACAGTATACAACATTGGCAACGCAAAAGAAATGCTGGAGTTGCTGCAAAAGGAGCGTGGACTTGCCTGGACTGCTCATGCCAGAACCAAGGGTTCAACAGGGTTCCCGGATAAATACAGGAGCGAGCCATTTTTTAAATCAGACAGGTTTATGGGAGCAGCATGGAAGGCTATGCCGGCAGATCTGTCGCAACCCAAGCTGGGCAACGGGCGTGTACTGGATTTACTGGACGATATGAACAATTGGGGCGAACGCAAAAAAGTAATCGGAGAGGCTGATTTGTTTACGATTGAACCTGAAAATGAAATGTACGCACACCTGAACGTGAATTATTTGCAGCTAGACAAACAGCCTCGCTATGAAGATGGATGGCAACCTGTTTTAGATGCGATGGAGGCTGGCAAATTTTTTACTACCACCGGTGAGGTATTGATCCCCTCTTTTACAGTCAATAATCAAGCCGTTGGAGAAAAGGTAACATTAGACAATCCTGCAAAGGCAAAAATTTCCTTTAACCTCCGATGGACTTTCCCGTTAAATTTTGCAGAGATCGTTTCCGGCGATGGTAAAACAACTTATCGCCATAAAATCGATCTAACAAAAACGCAGCCTTTCGGCCAGCAAACTATTAACGAAGTATTAAACTTAACCGGCAGAAAATGGGTGAGGCTGGAGGTTTGGGATGCGGCAGCCAATGGGGCTTTTACACAAACCATCTGGTTGCCATAAGCTGCTTTCATCATCCCCGCAAAACAACTGTTATTGAGCGGCGATGCAGCAGCAGCCGTAAATAATACAAATCAAACCTAAAATAGTATAACAAAGTCGCGCTTTGCCTGGCGCACCTTTGCAGTATTATTTCAAACTAAAAAATATAACAATGGAAGACAATAAAAACCTTCAGTTCAAAACAAACATCAATTGCGGCGGATGTCTGGAAAAAGCTACTCCTTTCCTCAACAATGCAGAAGGCATTTGTCATTGGCAGGTAAATATTAACGATAAAGACAAAGTGCTTACCGTGCACTCAAAAGGCATTACCGAAGCGGAAGTAATAGCAGCCGTTCAGAAAGCGGGTTTTAAAGCAGAACCATTAATCGCTTAAAAAGCTATCTTTGCCAAAGTGAAAAAGCTAGCCGTCATATTGCTTTTATTAACCTATGGTTTTACCGCCATTGGCGCTACAGTTCGTTTACACTATTGCGGGAACAAGTTTGTTAGCTTGACCCTGCAGCACAACGAAAGCGATGAGCAATGTGATAAATGCGGAATGAAAAAGAAAGGCGACTGTTGTACAGATAAATATCAACAGGTAAAGCTTGAAGATGAACACCAGAAAGCCGCTGCCGATCAGGCATCGCAATTATTACATACACCGATTCTCCCGCCAGCTCTTCCAACATTCCGCTTTGAAGCTGGCCGGGTTTTTCTACTTCCTCCACTATCTCAGGCGCAACACGCAACTGCGGGCAGCCGCATTTATATTTTACATGCAGCTTTGCTGATCTGATTTTTTATTGATTGCAGCAACCAGTACAGAGTGATTGGTTAAACAGGTATTATTCTAATCAATAAAAAAATCAAATAAAATGAAATTTCTTATAACAACAGCAATGTTTCTCGCATCTGCAACCGCAGCGATATCACAAACTAAAAATGTAAAAACCGAAACCGTAAAGATCTATGGCAATTGCGGCCGGTGCGAAGCCACCATCGAAAAAGCGGGCAATGTAAAAAACGTGGCTAAAGTAGACTGGAACAAGGATACTAAAATGGCCACGCTTGAGTATGATGAAAGCAAAACAAACAGAGATGAAATTCTGAAACGCATTGCATTGGCAGGTTATGACAGCGACGAATTTTTAGCACCGGATAACGTGTATGCTCAACTGCCAGGCTGCTGCAAATATGAAAGAGTCAACAAAACAGCAGCTGCAAAAGGCGACCATACGGACCACAGCCAGCATACTATGGCCGAGCCTGCTACAAAAAGCAGCCATGCAAATCATGGTCAACAGGCTATGGCTGAACCTGCCCAATCGACTGCGGAAGGTCATTCCGGTCACTATCATCATGCAATGACGGCTGACAACAACAAAAAATCTGCAACAGAAGCCAGCCGGTTGCAAGCCCTGTTCAATCATTATTTTTCATTGAAAGATGCGTTGGTAAAAACCGATGCGGCTATGGCATCTTCTGCCGCCGCGCAGCTACTTGCAACGGCCAAAGCTGTAAAAGCAAATGAACTTACCGCAACGGAGCAACCGGTTTGGGCAAAAGTGCTGAACGGTCTTACTTCGGATGCGCAAAAAATTTCAACATCTAAAGATGTTTCAAAGCAAAGAACAATCTTTTCGTCCCTCACAGAGCATGTGTATGCACTCGTAAAAGTAGCCGGGCAAAGCTCCCCAACGTATTATCAACGTTGCCCCATGTTCAACGATGGCAAAGGCGCTAACTGGCTAAGCCAGGAGCGTACTATCCAAAATCCGTATTATGGGGCACAAATGCTGTCCTGCGGTTCTGTGCAGGAAACCATTGGCGGGCAATAAAAAAAGAGGTAGTTTGTTTTAGATGATAGCAGGTAGCTGTACCCGTTGGTTAGCCAACATAAAGGCAGCCAATCGCTATTAATACATTTCTTTGATGTTTAAATTTTCTACAATGGATAATAATGAGCTTTATTATAAAAAGGTGCTGACCATGACAGCAGTATTACTGTTGGTTTCAACAGGAATACTCGCACAAAAAGTTGTGCATTACGACTTGTATGTAAAAGACACTTTGGTACAATATGCAGGAAAGCAGAAACATGCCATTGCGGTAAACGGTCAAATTCCCATGCCAACACTGACTTTTACCGAAGGCGATACAGCCGAAATTGTGGTGCATAACCTGTTAAAGGAAAACACCTCGCTGCACTGGCACGGCGTTTTTTTGCCTAACCAGGAGGATGGTGTGCCTTATCTTACGCAAATGCCCATTGCGCCGGGCGCCACCTATACCTATCGGTTCCCGATCATTCAAAACGGAACTCATTGGTATCATTCTCATTCCGGCCTGCAGGAACAAATAGGCATGTACGGAAACTTTGTAATGCTGAAAAGAGCGGATGACCCTACATTCAGAAAAGGCATTGATGATTTGCCTGCGGTGCCTATTATGCTGAGCGAATGGACGAACTTAAACCCGCACAACATAGACAGGATGCTGCACAATGCGAACGATTGGGCGGCCATCAAAAAAGGCGCTACCCAGAGTTATGCAGAAGCGGCAACTGCCGGCAAGTTTGGCGTGAAGGTGACGAACGAATGGAAACGGATGCGTGAAATGGATGTGAGCGACGTTTATTATGACAAAGTGCTGATTAACGGGAAAAACGAAAGCGATTTTTCCGATTACCTGTCGAAAGAAGAAAACAAGCAATTGAAAGCTGGCGACAAAGTGCGACTGAGGATTTCGAATGGTGGCGCGTCGTCTTATTTTTGGCTGAGATATGCCGGCGGAAAAATTACCGTAGTAGCCAACGATGGCAACGACGTGGAACCGGTAGACGTAGACCGGCTGATCATCGGTGTGTCTGAAACCTACGATGTCGTGTTAACCATTCCGGCCAACAATATGGCATATGAATTTTTAGCTACTACCGAAGACCGTACACAATCTACCAGCTTGTACATTGGTAACGGTATCAAACAAACGATATCGCCCCTGCCACGCCTTAAGTATTTTGAAGGGATGAAGATGATGAACAATATGATGCGTATGAACGGCAGTATGAAGGACATGGGCATGAACATGAGCCTGCAACAGATGGACATGAACAGTGTAATGTACCCGGAAATTACGGGAGATGGTAAGATGCCAGGAATGAATATGAAGGAAGATAAGATGCCGGCAGCAGAGATGCAAGATCATTCGCAGCACAGCGGTCATGCAACTACAAACAGTGGCATCGTTACGCTCAATTACGCTATGTTGAAATCGCCGCATAAAACGAACCTTAACCCCGATGCACCGGTGAGAGAGCTGCGATTTGAACTAACGGGAAACATGAACCGCTATGTGTGGAGCCTGGATGATAAAGTGTTGTCGGAAAGCGACAAGATCAAAGTGAAAAAGGGAGAAATATTACGCATTACCCTATACAACAACTCGATGATGCGGCACCCCATGCACCTGCATGGTTTTGATTTCAGGCTCATCAACGGGCAGGGCGATTATGCACCCCTCAAAAATGTGATGGACATTTTACCGATGGAAACGAACGTGATTGAGTTTGCGGCAAACGAGGAGGGAGACTGGTTTTTTCACTGCCACATTTTATACCACATGATGGCAGGCATGAACCGGGTTTTTGCCGTGGGCGATTATCAAAATCCACGGTTACCGGATAAAGCAAAAGCCTACAAAATGTTGCAGCGCGAAAGCAACCCGCTGCACTTTATGATACAGAACGATTTTGCCACAAATGGCAACGACGGGGCAGCTATGCTGCAAAATACCCGCTGGAGCATAGGTACCGAATGGCGGTTGGGCTATAACAACAGTCACGGCTACGAAACAGAAACCCACGTGGGGCGCTACATTGGACGGATGCAATGGCTGATGCCTTTTATTGGATTTGACTGGCGATACCGGAAACTGGGGCATAACGAGGTGGAAAAAAATCTTTTCGGACAAAAGAATACGAAGGACAACCGTACGCAGGTGAGCCTGGGACTTGCCTATACCTTACCCATGCTCATTAGGCTGCAAACAGAAGTATACCACGATGGAAATGTGAGAGTGCAGTTGTCGCGTGAAGACATTCCTGTTTCAAAAAGGTTAAGAGCAAATTTCATGGTGAATACAGACACGGAATACCAGGTAGGGCTGGGGTACGTGTTCAACAAAAACTTTGGTGTTCGTGCTCATTACGACAGTGATATGGGCTTTGGTGCAGGGCTGATGCTGACGTACTAGTTACAAGTTTCAAGGTTTTGGGCTCAAGGATGAAAGGCCTGAATTTGACAACCATGATATAACACAGACAAAAATGTCTGTATCAAACAGCAAGACAAACACATTGGCGCCGGGCCAAAGTGTTTGTCTTTTTAATTGCAGCTAATCCTATCCGTAAGTAAAGTATTGCAGCACCAAAACAATAGTAACTTTTTTTACGCCGCTATCCGGAAATTTTTGCTGGTAGTAGCTGGTGAGGTCTTGTTTTAAAAACCTGATAGCGGGTGGATTTTGCAACGTGTAGATGTGATCAAAGTTATTATACGAAACAGTCAGCACTGAATTTTGCAACGAGAAGCTACCCTCAAATTCTTCGTGCTCCTCGTGGTTTACCATACTGGCAGCCTGGATATGGCACTTTCCGTTGTTGCTAAACACGTATGACCGTTTGATGCGGTTGTTTTCGTCGTGCATCAATTCTTCTTCAATCGCGGTGGCTGCCGCTGCATCCTCTGCTTCTATTAAAGGCGCTGTGTTCCGGTCAAGCATAATGTACCAGCCTCCGCTTAATGGATTAGCAATAACTTCAATGCGTACGCGCCTTTCCTCATTCCACAAATGAACAATCGTTTTACCGCTTTTATGAGTGACTACAACAACTTTATTACCAGCAGTGTTAGCAGTTGCAATCGCTTCGTCGTCGGAACTTACCTGCCAGTTGTTGCCAACAGAGAGGATGCTAACCGTATCTGCAATGCCTGCAAATACTTCCACTTTTGTTTTGCTCACTTCTGCCACAGGCAACACGTCTTTTTTACAGCTCCACAAAACAACTATCGCTAAAATGAATTGTATACCTGAAAGTCTGAAGTCCGATCCCGTTCTCATAATATTATAGCTGACATATTAACTACTTACCAATAGCAGATCATGTGACAACTTATAATATGAATCCGTTGCACTAATTAACAATACTTCATGCCGGCTTTTATTGCATGCGCAACGTTTCATAACGCACACCTATTCCACCTTTAAGATCTGTGCCCTGTAAAAGCATGAGGTAATTGTTGCGGGCTTCGGAAGTATAGAAGGTTATTGTCGCTTCTCCGTTTTCGTTGGTAATGATGTTGGGATTCCAATAAATAGTAGAACGAAAATCGGGAAAGGCTGTTACCTCATCAGGAGAAGTATATTTAGGACTGTAAAATTGTTTGGAGATAAAAGGAAATACAGGTTTGTATAGGTATATGCCCGGTGTTTTGCGCATGAACGGGCCAGAGCCGGATTGAGTGGTTATTTCAATAAAAGAATAATCAACTTTGGCCGGGCCTGTATTCATCAACTCATTGATGTTTAGAAAGTGGGATCGGTAGGAACTGTTGTACGCGGGCGTATTCATCACTTCAATTCCTTTAATGTCTTCGGCAGAAAAATACGACAGGTGCCCTTTGTAATAATGCAGGTAATCCATGCTTGAGCTGATGGAAGCATAATCAAAAAAAAATTCAAGGTCTACCCCGTCAATAATAAAACGCACCATGTTGCTGTTGATCATATAACGGAGGAGTGTGCTTTTGGGCAATGAACCTGTTCTAAAACCTTTTACCTGCTCTTGCAGCACTTCCAACAGGCTCTTCTTAGGGGTTTTATTCAGCGTAGCCTCATTAATTACCTGGTTGGCACCGCCGTCCTTATTCAAATTTTTGGAGCCCGGAATGGCAGATCGTCCTTTAATGATCACTTCCTTTAAATAAGTGCCGTCTCTTTTCATTTGCTCCACTATACTTTCCTGCGCAGCAATGTATTTTTTTACTGTTGTATCTGTCAACACATCAAAAGAGGTAGTTGTCAACCATTGCTCTTTATACGGCGGGTAATCGGGTTCATCTAACTCAATGCCTACATTAAAGGCCTTCCCCCTGCGGTTCAATGCCCTGAACACCATACTGATGCTATCGGTTTCATATAAGGGAAAGCCGCTAAAAGTAAAAGTTCCCTGGGCAGTGGTGGTGGTATCCAGCAAAAAAGCATTGTTTTTTCCAGCCTTGCCAAACAAGGTGATGCTGCTATTGGTAAGCGGCTTGTTGAACACATTGGTAACTTTACCGCTAATGCTGAAATGCTTTTGATAAGTGTAATGCAACGGCAGGTTTGACCGCCAGTAACTCACCCAGCCTTGTGTAAGCATCAACGCTTCGGTTTCTTCAGATAAAGGATGGGCAAAGTAATAATATGGATCTTCGATCCGTCCGCATATATCCGATCCAAGCACCATATAGCTCAGCAGGTTTTCCCGATTTGCCGTAATTGCAACCTGACTGGTATCTACAACCGAAATAGAAAAACTGCCTATAACCGGCTGGTTATTTTTGTCGAGTGCTTTAATGGTAATAGACACACTGTCTTTTTTTAGATAGCCTGGCTTATGAGGCGTTACCGACAGTTGCAATCCATCGTTTTGCCATAAAAAAAATGCCCGTGCATTGATAGGAGATAACTGCTCGTTGAACAACGTACATACAATTACTCCCGACGGCAGATCTTTCCTGCTCAAATTCAATTCGTAAGGTTCCTTCTTAAGAGTAACCTTTCCCCGGGCAAGTACCATTCCACGGCAGGTTACGGCAATGTATACCGACTCACCCATCCAACTATCGGTACCCTGTACCGTTACCAATATACTGTCTTGCGCTGGTTCGTTTTGCACCGTTAGCCTTACCCCGGAATTTTGTACCTGGGGCAACGAGAAAGAGCGCCCGTCGCTTGAAACAGCGGTATATGTTTCGCCCGCCTGCGGAGCAAAGCGAACGGTGCCCATGCCATAACGAAGCGATGCAAAACTGGTAATAACCGATCCCCGGCTGTTTTTAATTACACCATTAATTTTTGCGCCAACTCCCTTGCTGTTAATAGCTTTAAATCCCAGGCGTTGCTCTTTGCCTGCTACCAGTTCGCCGCCTTCCGGCAGAAATTGCAGGTCAATTGAATCATTGATAGCTGTTACGGGAAAGGTTAACCGCAGGTTGTCTTCTCCTGATATTTCAATTGCCAGATTTTGACTGCCCACATTGCTCAGCAGTGTATCTGTTGTAATTTCTCCATCGGAACCAGGAACGAGGGCGGCTTTAAACAAACTTTTATTTTTTGACCGAAGCCGGATGGTTACGGGTTTTTTACGAACGGCTGCCGATTCAGTATCTGAGAGTTTTGCAAAGAATTGCAGCCTGTTGTCCTTTACGCTCAGTTGCCTGATCGAAACTTTCCAGACATCATTGGCCGGATCAGCAATGGTAAACGGAGATACAAAGAACAGAGAGTCGCCAAAATTACGCATGTACTGTGTGTAAGCACGCAACAGGTATTGCCCTTGCGAAAAATCGGCGGCGGTTAAAGCAATATAACTTTCAAACATACCCCATTCGCAAGGCGGATTCACCCGTTTTACTGCGTTACCGGTTGCATCGATGATCTCCACATACGCAATTTTGCTGCTGTCGCTGGCAGCATGATCGGCGGCAGTAACAATATAACCCTTCAGCCACATGGTATCTGCAAGCTTGTAATTGGGTTTGTCGGTATGAATAAAGATCTTTTCCCTCGGGCTGGTAAAGTTTACACTATCGGTATATATCATACGTTGCCGGAAGGCCGAAGTTTGTGCTAGGCCAAACCGGCAATATACAAGGCAAAGAAGTATAAGGGCTACATTTTTCAGAAGGCTACTAAAATAAGAAAATATCAAACGTATAAGTATAAGTGCTTTTAAAATGGCGTTGTTCCTTACTGCCGGAACATAAAAGAAAAGTTCATAGGCCGCGATACACGAAAGCCCAATCGTTCATAAAGGTCAATCGCCCGCTGGTTATCCTGCCGTACATGCAGAAAGGGTTGTTGCCCTTGCTGCAGGATGATTTGCAACTGGTGCTGCATTAAGGCTGACGCATAGCCCTTTCCTGAATGATCGGGGTGCGTGCATACTGCACTTAACTCTGTATAGTTGTGTACGTGCATCCGCTGCCCCGTCATGGCCGCAAGCTTTCCATTTGAAAAGATGCCGTGATAGCTGCCAAACTCAATGGTTCGCTTGCCAAACGGACCCGGCCGGGTAAGGTTAACCAATGCTATCATTTCGGCTACATTATCTTCAGCCAAAGGAACAATGTCCGGATAGATGGTTCCGGTTATGTCCTTGCCGGCATACACAAATTGCAACCCCTTTATTGTATCCTGTATCTGCCAGCCTTTGGGCTGCGTAACAGGCTCGGGGTGAGCATATAAAATTTTCCGGCCGGCTGGAAGCATGTCGTAGAGTTCGGCAAAGCCATTTGCATAGTTGCTTTCAAAACCAGCAAAAGGCGATACATCCTCATCAAAACATTTTACTTTATCGCTGCCAAAGCCCAGCCGTTGGTCGCCGGTGCGCAACGCATTAAAAACGGGGTTGTGCAAAAGATCGTTCACGTTGTAAATGTATCGAGAAAAACGTGAAATAAGGTGTGAGGTGGAGGGTATAAGGTATAGGGGTTATGCTGCCCTTTAATTTATTGCGCGTTGCCATTTTGAAGTGCATTGCGCGGGCTTCTACTTTACGAAAACCGAATAGGCAACGGCATCGCTGGTTCCGTTTGTTAAGGCCGTTATTACTCCATTGTGCCAAAGTTTTGGAACATATACATTCGTTCCTTCTTCATTGAACAAAACATATACGTCTGTTCCGGATACAAACATCCCGGTTGTCATTGCATTTTTAGTGCCACCATTTAATGTGATTACCGATCCATTTTTCCACAGCCTGGGTATTACAGTGCCTAAATAACGGTCTTGTTCATTAAACGCAACATACACATCATTTCCTTGTACACATACGGCTGTAGCATGGCCCACCTTCTGTATATCATGCAGGAAAGTGGCTACACCATTTTTCCATAACACTGCTGCGTTTGTTGTATCACCTATGTACTGCGTGCCGCACGCATATACATCATTGTCTGAAACTGCTACAGCATCTGCTGATATACTTGTTTCAGCTGAAGACAAAAAAGCCGGGGCGCCATTTGTCCATACTACAGCCTGCGGGGTATCTGACGGTAACCTTCCCATGCCCGAGGCATATATACCGGTATTTGTTACTGCAAGTCCGTAAACCAACGCCGGTTTTCCGTTGGTTTCCAGTACTGTGATATTGCCATTGTTCCATATTCCAGATGAGCTTTTGTGTAATTCATCCTCCATGATCACAGCAACATACACCTGATTGTCACGTATACTCATAGCCGGGGCAAAGGATGTATATCCCTTTTCAGTAAGCGCAGTAGCTACTCCGTTCTTCCATAATTTGGCAATGCATGGGCCGCTAACGTTAATGGCCTCAGACCCACAGACATATACATCGTCTCCTGCAATGGCGACTGAATTGGCCTCGGCATGATGTGTACCGTCTGTAAGTGCTACAGCGTTTCCATCTTTCCACAATGTTGCAGTAAAAACATCGTTTGCAGATAACTGTTGGGCACCAGCTATAAAAACCTCTTTTGCCTGCAGAACAGGAACTTCATTTTTTGTGCAGTTAACAAATGATAAACACAGGAAACTGGAAATGATATAAACGGAAGGTTTCATGACAAGGAATAAGGTGAAATAATAAGCGCTGTACCGGAAGCTCACTAACGTGGTATTATAACCGATTTAGAGGAGATTTATTGCTTTATATTGTGTGACTTCGTGAAAGTCCCGGACGGCTACTTGCTGAACCTACTATGAGCATTAATAACAACACCTTCGGCTTCAATCGAAAAATACGGTGAAAAATATAATCAATAACTTGTGGGCTAACATCATAAATTCGTTGTTTAACCTTAAACAAAAACGAATGTATGCCCTGCTAAAATATGTCGTCAGAGCATTAGTGAGCAGCCTGCTAATTTTTTCTTGCTCAACAAGTAAAAAGGCAATTTCGGTGGATGATACACAAAAGTGCCTGATCCTTGATCCGACAAGTGCCAACAAAACTAATTTCAATCCTAAGTGGTTATCACAAAATAACATTCGAAAAATCGTGGAACGGGAATATTTGAATGGCAAAGAAGGCAAAATACATTTGGTGAACGTTTTGCATTTCGATACAGATGGTTATTTACAAACCCGATACAGCGGACTAAGCTATCCTGAAAACGACTCCCCAAATGAAAAGGAAATATTTTCACGTCGCGATTATACTTACACAAAGCAGGATTCATTTTTGATTCAGACCGAGCTAATTGTGCGATTTCATGATGGAAAGGGAAAACTGGAAATGCCCGACACGTTGCCTTATCCAATCGTTCGGGCGCTAAACGTGCATCAAGCTACTCAATTGAAAAATGAGCAAAACGAAGTTGTCGAATATTATGAATACGACTCTATGAAAAGGCTAACTTCAGTAAAGAATAAAGATGGAACCCTCGTATTCAGTGTGCGTTACCAACAGGATAATAAGATACAAATTGGAAGGTTTTCAAGCCGGAGTGGTGATGTAGTTAACTCATGGGCAACTTTAAATACTCAAGGTTTAATAATAAAAAATTACGAAGAAAGTTCCGGTATCAGTTCTGAATTTTCATATAACGATAAAGGAGAAATGATTGAAGAAAAAATGCCGGTGGCGGATAAAGCGCTTTATCGTACTTACGAATATTTGAAATAGACTAATTCCATCCGGTCGGTCAGTTTCAATCCTTTATCACAAAAAATTGCACAAAGAGGAAAAAAGTCCGATAAAAAAAAAGCAGCTATCCTTTCGGACGCTGCTTTTCGTTTTTTATAAATACGCTTAATTACCAGCTTATCTCCACCTTAATGCCATCAGGCTCATTGTCGAAGCTGAGGTAGGATGTACGCGATTGTGCATCCCAGGAATTCTCTGCATTTATCTTCTCTCCTTTGCTATTGGTTACTGCAACCTGTTTAGGAGCGGATGGAACATAAATGCGCATGCTGTTGATGGTATTGATGGGGCTTTTGGCAACAAATGTATACGACTTGCCTTTTACTGATTCGTCATAGACTCTCGATGCGGAGGCCAGCACTTTGGGTGACTTTTTATTTTCTATGCGAGCAATGTTGTACAAAAATGCCTGTGTGCCCGGCTCAACCACTTTCTTTGAGAGCACCGGCAGTTTGGGATCGAAGAGGTCGATTACAGGCCCGGTTACTTCATAAGGCTTACCGTTAACACTTTCATCCATTACCGAAACAATATCATAAGGCCCGCGCTTTAAATAAAAATTATTCTTCTCCAAAAATTTGCCGGCTTTTGCATCTGTTTCATACGCCTTCTTTATAACGCCTACGTATTTTGTATCTGTGCCAGCCTGCATGGCAAACTCCTTGGGATTCTCCCGTATTACATATACTTTTCCTTTACCAACGGCAAAACTTTTATCATCTGCTCCTGTCTGTATGCCAAGCAATTGAAAAAGATGATCGGCCGGGGCTGCATACGAATTACCTTTTGTATTCCACCATTCCATCACTTTCTGGTAAGGATCATCATCCTTCCCGCAATACACAAGCACACCGCCTTTCTTCACCCAATCGGCAAGATGCTGATGCACCTGCGCATCATTGGGCTTCATATTGGAATAGCTTACTACCAGCACTTTTATGTTTTTGAGCGTTGCGGGATAGGAAAGATTTTCCATATGCACTGTTTCTACCGGAACGCCACGTTTTACTAACGGCAAAGTTTGACCGTAGAAGTTAGAGAACTGCGGATCTTCATAACTATTGTGCGTAGGGAACCGCTGGAACATGAGCGAATTGCTCATCAACACCCCTATACCGCTGGTACCGGTAACGTGGTTAGGCGATACCTGTATATCGTTGAGCGCATTCACCATTACCTGCATCTGGGTAGAATAGTATTTAGGAATCAATACTTTCTCATCGCTGTTGGCCAATTTGTATGGACGGGTATATATCCTTTCCGGCCAGGGCATTACCTCATAGTCAGCTACCATGGGATACAGCAGCTTGGCAGTAAATGTAGCTTCGTAGTTCTTTTTATAATCTGCCCAGTCGCGTGGCCAATCTTCTATCGGGTCTGTAAGGAAAAATAATTTCCTTTTGGTAGGCGCCGTCATAGAAACCATGGAACCATATTCTAGAAAGGCATTTTCAAAAACCCGTTCTTTTCTTACACCATTAAAAAATGTTGGCTCGCGCGAAGTGCCTGTCCATACCTGTGCAATGTACCCGTCAATGCCCGGCAGTGAAGCAAGACTGGCTTCGGGACTTACAATGCGCCACGAAGAATAGTTGACCAGCGAATGTGTGGGTATATACACTTTCACATCCACACCCTTAGTTTTACCATAAGCCTTCGCATAGTTTGAAACTTCCTTAATGGCATTATAGTATAACTGGTATTTTAATTTGCTGGAGAGATAAGTATTCTCGGGCGACTCATCCTGCGCGCGCCACGGAAAACCATAGAACTTCTGCCATTCTTCTTTGAACACTGCACTGTAGCCGGCTCTGGCCCAAAACTCCGGCTCTTCCAGGTAAATGGAATGAATGCCGGCATCAATCACACGTTTCACCACGCGCTCCTGCATGAACTTTACAAACGACGCAACAGGCACTACGTAAGGAATGTTTTTTCCATGCCATATAGTGTCTCCTTTCACGGTTTGCTGGCCTTCGCCCAGGTGATTTTTGCCATCCCATTTGCCGAGGAAATACTCATCGTATTGTCCCCAGGCAATGCCTGTCATAAAATGAACTTTATATCCCCTGTCTCTCCATGATTTTACACGCTCTTCAAACGTCATCTTACCTCTTTCACTTACGCCATACACAATGGCGATATCGGAGCGAACATCTATTTCCGGTATCCAGTGGTGAGCGGTTTGAAAGGCGGTCTTTTCCTGCGCCGTTGCGGTTAAAAACAATGAGCCGGACAGTAGTAAAGCCGATACTATACTCTTTAATTGCATGATAATAACTTTAGGCAAAATGATTACATGTGGAGTTTTGCTCCATTAAAATAAATGCGTTAATGCACAATTATGGAATGTCTACCCTAAGGGCTTCGTTGTAATTATGCCTTTTGATGCCTTCTGTAGCATAATTGATTCTTGCCGCAGCCCGTATAAACACTGTTCTTCCCGAGGGAATCACATTGTTAGTGGTGATTGTGATGGGCTGCCCCAATTGAGCTTCGAACGAATCGCCGGGATAATCGATAGTAGTGGTATAACGATTGTCCCACTCACGGTAACCCACAAACGGAACCTGGCTTACAAACAAGCGCACATCGGTTACATTCAAATAATCGTCGCTGTAATTGCCCATTGGTTCAATCTTGGCCCTGAAATCTTCTTCACTTACCGCACGGGTAACAATTACTTTGGCGGTTATTTTACCATCGGCAACAGTAGGCGTTCCCTCCCATTTCAGTTTAAGGAACGGCTGCACCCTGAACTCCACCTCTGTTACCCCTTTGATGTCTAATGTTTTTGATTCGTTTGCCAGCGTGTCCCCATCTGTATTCACGCGCACCAGAGGAATAAAGGCTCCGTCTACCCTCACATTGTAATTTCCTTTAAACACTTTGGTATTTTGAAAGACACCTTCTTTCATGCAAAAGAAATCGAGGTTGTCGGGAGCGGCGGCTGTCCAGCTCAATTCGCGCATACGCACCCGTGTACCTTCACTTCCCTGGTCGGTTAACACGGGTTCACCAGTAGCATCGTCTACCACTGTTCCTTTCAATGTTTCTTTTGGCTCCGCATAATTGTCGAGCTTGGTGCAGGAAAAAGTACCTGCTATCAAGACGCAATACATGATATAATAGAAACTCTTCTTCATTTTATACTTTTTATTTTTTATGATCTGATCAATGTCCCTTTGAATCTTATTTTCTTTCACAATTCAAGACTCTCTTCAATTGAACCTTGATATTTGCTTCTTGTGATTTCTTTAATTATCTGCCTGGTTGCTGATCAATTACCGGGCTTTTGTTCACTTCTCCTCCTGGTATAGCGAAGTAATAATCAAGTTGTGTAAACCTGAAACGTTTCCTTGCTTCTTCAAAACCTGCATCGAAGAACCATTTACCAGCTACCGAAGAATAGAAAGGATACAACCCGCGATAATATGCACCATCCGCCTGCGTAAAGCCATTCAACATATCCGAATGCTGGGTTCTCCACCTGCGGATATCCCACAAAATCTTGTGTTCAAATGCCAGCTCTTTCCTGCGTTCTTTACGAATGATCTGCAAACCGTCTGGTCCGGCAATGTCCGACATTCCCGTCAATGGTTCTGCACCAGCTCTTTGCCTGATGCTGCGGATGGCTTCGTAAGCAACCATATTTAAGTCATCGCCATCAGGTGAGGTTACGCCCGCCAGCAGCAACTCGGCTGCAGCTTCTGCTGCATTGAGCAGCACCTCAGCATAACGCATTAAAATAAAAGACTGTTCTGATCTTCCTTCCAGTACCAACGCTTGTGGCATGTTGGGGTTCAGCCATTTACGCACCATAAATCCAGTAAAAGCAGCCGTCATATCTGATGTTCCGAACGGACCATTAGCGCCACCGCCGTTCATTTTCGATCCATCGGGCAGTGTTGCCAGTTCGTGTGTAGTACCGTTTTGAGAAAGAAATAACGCCTTAGTGCCAGAAAAAGCTCCTGCACCAGTATAAGCGTCGACCTGGTTATAGGTTTGAGGACCACCTATTGTATAATTGGTATTGCCGTTCACCGCACGCAAAGGCAAAATGCCATTGGTAACGCTACCGGTATATACGCCGCGCCTTACATCCATCACCTGCCCTTTAAATACATCTCCAGGGAAAATAACATAAGCCCTTAAACGAGGTTCTGCATTGGCAAAAATATCTGTCGGGTTATTGAACAAAAGGTATTTGCCATTGTCGTCGAGCACCTTAATGGTACCATTAGGATTTTTCTCGATGCCGTCGAACAATTCAATAAAATCCAACGTTGGGCAGTTGCCGGCAGAATAGCCATTTCCACCCATTAACTGGCGTGGGATATTATAGGAATCGTATCCGTGTGCCAGGTCGGGCCACTTGTAGTCTTTGGTATAAATGTTCTCAGGGCTGGAAGCATCAAAAAACATATCCACCATGTTTTGATACAGTCCTTCTTTATCGCCAGGTCCGCCTTTCTTTTGGTACAAAGAATATTTGCCAGACTTGATAATGGTGTTGGCAGCTTTGTATGCTTCGGTAAAATATTTTTTAGAAGCATTGGCAGCAGTTGCCGGATCGAAGCCTACTACGCGAACGCCTGTCTTTTGCCCGAAGCCGGTAAAAGTGTTATACTTCGCCACGCTTCCCGCATATAGCATTGCCTCAGATTTAAAGGCCAATGCAACATATTTGTTCGAATATCCCTTTACAGGACTGTTTTCAGAAAGGAGCTCGACAGCTTTATCGTAATCAGCCAGCACCTGGTTCCAGGTTTCTTCTTCGGTAGATCTTGGCACCTCTAACGACTGACCATCTTTTGGAGGATAAGTTAGCAACGATGTTGCAAGGGGTGCGCCACCATATCTTTTTGCCAGCGCATAAAACACCATAGCACGGGCAAAATAACCTTCGCCAATAAAGTGATTAAACTCTTCTTCGCTGAAATTAGCTTTGTATGCGGGAAATGCTTCAATCAGGTTATTGGCATCCCTTAGCAAATTAAACGCCCTTGTCCAGTAGGCACCATTGCGCGCCCAACCTTCGGAGGTCATTGCTTCACCAGCATCTCTTCCCAAGGATGATCCTTCGTTGGTGCCGGGTGTTACCAGCCAGTCGTCGAAAAATTGCCTTGCAGGAGAATATTTAAAATCTTCAAAAGGCATCTGGCTGTACATTCTGGACATGTACAACTGCATTCCCCTTGAGTTGGAGAACAGGTCTTCCTCATTAACAATATTAATAGGCGGAACGTCGAGGTATTTTTTACAAGAGCTGCTTATAAAAAATACGCCCAAAATGATATAAAGAAAATAATATTTAGACTTCATAACGATCAACATTTAAAATGTAACATTTAAACCCACTGTAACTGTTTTATTCATAGGATACAAATACCCGTAAGTATCGTTGGGATGTTCAGGATCGATATACTTTACTTTGGTGGCGGTTAACAGGTTGTAACCGTTCACATAAAAGCGGGTATTTTTAATGCCTGCTCTTTTTGTCCATTTCGAAGGCAGTGTATATCCCAGCTCAACAGATTTCAACCTTAGGTAAGAACCGTTAACAGAGTTGTATGAAGATGAGACTTCTGGTATAGTGCCGGTGTAAGCGTAGTGGCCGGGCACCCATTCTGTTGCCGGATCATAAGGGTCGGCGTTGGGATCTTTAGGATGCCAGCGGTCCATAAACTGCACCATGGCTCCTGATTCTCCGCTGCCCCACATGGGCATCTGCAATTGCTCAACATACTGTACTGTTGAAAGCGCAGCACCCTGAAATAAAAGGAACACATCAAGCCCTTTGTAAGAAACATTGGCAGAAAGACCGTAGTTGAGCCATGGTGTAGAGCTCATTTGGAAAGGATGCCTGTCGAGGTCGTTGATCTCTCCATCACCATTCCAGTCTTCGTAACGATAGTCGCCGGGCAAGGTTCCGCGGCCAATATAGACGGGGCTGTTGTAAATGTCATCCCACGATTCAAATCTGCCATTACCCGTCCAACCCCACCAAAGGTTTTGCAAACGATCGTTCTGATTGTTCCGCCAATTCCAGTATGAGCTGCCGTTAGGCGCTCTTTCCTGGTAACGCATCTTTATACGTGCGTAAGAAAAAATACCTTTCAGGCTGTAAAAAACTTCGCCGATATTGTTGTTGTGTGTAACCTCGAAATCGTATCCGTAAGTCAGATCGCTGTTTATATTTACTTCCGGAAGCTCTGCTCCAACAACGGTTGGAGTGCCTCCACTCAACCTGCCAAGCAGGTCTTCGCGCCTTCTGACAAAGTAGTCGAACGTAACGCCCAGCAACCCATTCCATCCAACAAAATCAACACCCACATCCATGGTACGGGAAGTATACCAGGTGATCATAGGATTGGGAATGCCTTTGTTGTTTGCACTGCCGGCAAAGCTGCCATCAAATACATAACCACCGGTAAAGTTTCTTGAATCGGACGCACCGGGATAAGTGTAACCGGTTGCCCATTGGTAAGCTGCTGCACCATCATCACCCGTAACACCATAAGAGCCACGCAACTTTAACTGCTGCACAAACGACAGGGCTGAAGAGTTTCTGAAAAAGTCTTCTTCAGAAATACGCCAACCCACTGAGCCTCCTGGGAAAAATCCCCACTGGTAATTATTATTGAATTTTGAAGAACCGTCGTTGCGGAAAAGAAACTCTGCCAGGTATTTGCCTTTATAAGCATAGTTCAAACGTCCTGCCAGCCCGAGGTTGGTAAACTCATAAATAGCACCAGAACCAGCATTCATATTGGCAATCTGGTTCTGCGAAATACCAGCCAGCAGGTAAGGAAGCGGCAATGCCAGGTCTCTCTGCGAAGCAAAATTGTCACCCTGACGTTTTTGGGTTTCCCAAATAACAGCCGCGTCTACCTTGTGGTCGCCTGCGAATGTGCCACTATAATTCAACGAAGTTTGTGTCAACATCTGAGAATTGTAATACGCCTGACGCGTTATGCGGTTTGGCGATTGGCGGGTAAACGTGGTGTAAGTATCAGAAGCTTCGTCGTAGCGGTATTGCTTGTATTCTTTTTGATAAATATTATTATTCTGAAAAGAATAGTCGTAGCTAAACAAAGTTTTTGCATACAAGCCCGGAACGCCGGGTACATCGTAACGAAGGCTTACGATGGGTTGTATCCAGCTCGTTCTGAGGTTGCGGTATCCATTGATATCCTTATCCATAAAGGAGATAGGATTGTCACCTTCGATCAAACCATGGTAAGGTTTGGTAGGATCGTCGTTTGCATAAGCCGGGATCTGAGGTCCCTGGCGCCAGAACGAACGAATAGCCCACCAGGCACTCTGGTAGGGTTGATTGGTAGCCTCAGTAATCAGGTTAAGATTTGCGTCCAACGTAAACATCTTGCCTATTTTGGCGCTCAGGCTGGAACGCAGGTTGTATTTGTTGTAATTAAGGTCGTTGGTTTTGAAAAAACTTCCCTGGTTCATATAACCGCCGCCTACATAGTAAGTAAGTTTGTCGTTACCACCGGTAACACTAAGGTTGTGTTGGGTTTGAGGCGCATAATCGGCCCACACCAATGGATACCAGTCGTAACTTTTACGGGTGCCGTTCCTGTATTCTTCAAACACCTGCTCTGGAAATACCGGAGTAGTGCTGTTATTAACATTGTGTCTCGCCTGTTCATTGCGAAGCGTAAGGTAGTCGAATATACCTACAGTTTTAGGCAAGCCGGCAGGAAACTGGAAGGTGTAATTTCCGTCGTACGATAAAACGCTTTCGTTGTTCTTTCCTTTGCGGGTGGTGATCAATACCACACCGTTGGCTGAACGCATACCGTAAATAGCTGCCGAGGCATCTTTTAAAACCGAAATATTTTCAATGTCATTGGCATTCAGACGTTGAAAATCTGCGTTAGAACGCTGAACTCCATCAATCACGATCAGCGGCGATCCAAAGCCACGTATATCAAACGCATTATTGAAGGCACCTGGCTCTGCACTTCTTTGGGCCACCCGCACACCAGAAACTTTACCCGTCAGCATGTTCTGAGGGTTTTCGTTTTTCGTGGTTTTCATTGCAGTACCACTAATAGAAGCTACTGCACCGGTAAGTGTCGTCTTCTTTTGAGTGGCATACCCTACCACCACCACTTCTTCCATGGCATCGTCGGCTTTTTTTACTAGCGTTACGTTGAGTGAAGTTTGATTGCCAACGGTCATTTCCCTCGTATCGAATCCTACGTATGAAAAAACCAACACGGCATTGTTGCCGGGAACGGAAATTTTAAAGGCTCCCGACTCGTCAGTTATCACGCCCGACGCCGACCCTTTGCCCTTAACCGTTACCGTTACTCCGCTTAAGGGCGCCTCATCGGCATCTTTTACAATACCTGACACCTCGCGGGGTTGTCCTGCATTTTGCGCAAACGTGTGCTGTCTGCTGAGGATAATGCAGATACCTCCAAGCAGTAGAATCAGTAAATACTTCCTCATAAAAGTTAATTAGCGTTTAAAAAAAATATACAAACAATCAATTCTCGGTTTTTGTAATCTCGCGTCACCTCGTCCATTCACACAAAAGATGCCCTTATCGCCATTGTGCAACGGCAATAAGAATCTGTTCACGCACTTGTCATTTTTTTCAAGTGCATGTGTACTGCGCATTTTTTGATTTTCCAGCGCTTAGTAAGGTTAGCAAAGGCAATAAGGATCTTTCATGCCTCTCATTGTTTGGTTTGAGGGCATGTTTGTGCGCATGATCATTCCAGCGCTTAAGGAGGTTAGCAATAAAAATAAAAGTCTTTACACGTACTTACCTGTCGGTTTGAGTACATGCAGGTGTGCATCATTTTTGTGCACCAGGGCCAGGCTAGCAATAACAGTGCCCTTCCCAATCGGTAAACACAACACGTTGTGCCAGCTTGCATCGTCCACATGGACAATACGATTGTCAGGCGGCGTGTGGTATGCTACAACACCGGGAAGGTGGGAGATAGGGAGTGGAACTTTTATAATACCAGTAACTAAAGCAATATTTATTTGCGGGGAAAGCCCACGCACCCCTGCAGCACGAACCGCACCAGAGGAAAAATATTCATTAAAAGAAAAATTACGATTGAAATTATGCTGAAATCTAACGTTACTGCCTATCCGCGGTTGAACGTTTTTAACGAAGTACGCAGAGAGCTTATCTACACCAGGCTGGTTCTGAAATGATATAAAATGCCTGGTTGTTGTAACCGGGTCATTTTGTTTTAGTGTTACGAACAATAAAACAACCAGCAGTGGTAGTTTAGTGTAGAGGGTTCTCATATAACAAGCGCCTACAAAAAGCAAAATCGTTTTTGCATGAGCAAGTTTTGCAAAAGATTTCAATTCACCAAATTTTTAACCAAAAACTTTCAGGAAATTATTTACAACGAATTGCGGATGATTAATTCGGTATCCAGAAAAACGGACTGTTGCAACACTTCGTTTCCGGGATCGTTCATTTGTTTGTCTAACATTTCTACACTGCGGCGGGCTATTTCCGATATGGGTTGATTAATAGCAGTGATAGAGGGGGTGTACAACTTAAAAATATCATGGTCGTCGAAAGACAGTACGCCTACCCGGCCAGGAATATTCCATTTTAATTCCTGCAAAACTTTTAACCCCTGCAAGCTTAAATAATTGGTGGCAAAAAACAGGGCGTCGATGTCCGGATTGCTTTTTAAAAATTTTTTGATCCCCATTTCATAGGCTCCTTCTTTAATGGAGAATGGAAGCTGCAAAACAAAGGAAGCATTGTAAGCGCCATATTCCTTCATGCTATTGGTAAAAGCATCCAGGCGCATCCGCATGTGCTCTTGTTCAAGTGCTGTTATTACAAAAGCAATTTTTTTGTAGCCTTTGCTTACCAGCAGGTCCACTCCTTTTTCTATGCCGCCCTTATTGTCAATCAACACGCACGATAACTTGGTATCGGGGAAATACCTGTCTAACAATACCACCGGCTTTTTGGAGTTCTTCAGTTTCACAACGTCATTGCGCATGCTGCTTGAGGGTGCAATAATAAATCCATCTACCTGTTTGTGCAGCATCTTGATCAACTCTCCGCCCTTGTTGCCATCATTTTCAGTACTGCAATACACCACGCGATAGCCTACTTTATAAGCAATGTCTTCGATGGTTTTGGCCAATAAAGCAAAAAAGGTATTTGAAATATCTTCTACAATCAATCCAATCACATGTGTTTTTCCGGTGCGAAGACTGGCGGCTGATCTGTTGGGCACATAACCTGTTTCCTTAATGATTTCGCGTATTTTTTTTGCCATTTCTTCACTAATACGCATTTCGCGCTCTTTTCCATTAATTACGAAGGAAACTGTTGAAGGAACTACACCAGCAAGTTTGGCAATATCTTTTATTGATAGGGGAGTCACATTTTTATTTTGCTGCCAAATGTATTTATTTATTGCTAATGAGCTGTCAGCAATCAGCGATCAGCGGTTAGCCATGGGAGATTTTCCAAGCTGAATGTTGATCGCTAACGGTTATCGTTACATGCAACCGGGGTAAAAATTGCACATGCATCTCAAAATGATACCGCATGCCTGCTGCTTTGGCCATCTATAAAAATGGCACATTATTGTAAGACTTATACTTAAACAAAGTATATGAACAGTAAACGGTCGCGCCAATACCTGCAGCGGCAAAAGGGAGTAACAGAACCTATCCGCAAAAAAGAAGACGTGCAGAATAATCCGGATAATCATATTGACCAGGACTTCCCGGGCTTTCCTCATTCCCCGGCAAAAGAAGAGTTGATCAATCCAAAAACCGAACAGCAAAAAGAAACTGCTGATGTAGCTAATAAGGATGGTGAGAAGCGGTAGGAGTATTATTTTTACGCATGCACTCACCTAAATTATTTATGCTGCTATTGGGTTGCAAACCGGCCGGAAGACATACGGAACAACACGATGTTTTTTTTGGAATAGGTGCAAGTCTTAAAGATCTTATTCCGGACATTATTTCCTTGCTATAGCCTTTTGTAAATTTGTTCCATCAGACCGCCTGCGGCGTGCCGATGGGAAGGCTACCCCGGCCGGATCATCCTGAAGACGACATGCAGCCTGGATATTTCGCCTTGCAAAAACTTTCAGCGTTCGGCTTTGAGCTCTGAGCTATCAGTATGTCATGTCCTGAAAAAAGTGAACACTATTTTTAATACATGTTGTTTTCTCTCATTTAGCCAGATCGGTCAGACCGCCCGGTATCCTGCACGCGCAGCAGGCCGGGCGTGCCGACCGCAACGGCAGTATCTGCTCATAGCTGACCGCTGAAAGCTGATGGCTCATAGCTTACTACAACACCTGGTTAAACTCGAGCCGCTCGCCATCGGGACCAAGTATGTTGAAATATTTGCAGCCCCTTTCCCAGAACTGCAGGAATACGGGCGCAGGCTCTATAATAACATAACCTGCTTTTGCAAGCGTTTGGTATGTGTGGTCAATATCTGCTACATCAAAAGCAACATGATCTACATGTCCGTCGCCGCGGTTCTTAATCATCGGCAGTTGCGCATCAGGCAACTGGTATAGCTCAATTACGATATCCCCTTGTTGCATCATAATACAGGTTCCTTTTCCGTCGGGTTGGGTAAACTCAGCTTCCATTACATTGGAAAATCCGAGCGACCGGTAAAAATTTTCTGAAGCACGGATGTCCGTTACCGGAATTCCAACATGCTGAATGGCTTTGAGTGACAGTTGTACAGTGGATGGCATAGATTTGTATTGATCAGTTAAATAATTTTTTACAGCAGATCCGCCAATGAAACTAACGCATTTTATCTGCGAATTTGCAGTTACTTTTTACGGCATGCATTTTTCTTTAAGTAAGAGTGCAATATGCAACTGATAGAATTTACAGAACGGGGATTGTATTGCAGGGCCGGCGATTTTTATATAGATCCCTGGCAACCGGTAAACAAAGCCATTATTACGCATGCCCATAGCGATCATGCGCGCTTTGGGAGCAATCATTACCTGTGCCACCGGTTAACTGCCCCCATCTTACGGTTAAGGTTAGGCGATATAAGCATTCAGGCAGTGGAATGGAACGAACCGTTAACGATCAACCATGTGAAAATATCGCTTCATCCCGCAGGTCATATCATTGGTTCTTCACAAATACGTATTGAATACAACCACGAGGTTTGGGTGGTAAGCGGTGATTATAAAACAGAAAACGATGGAATGAGCGGCGCTTTCGAGCCTGTGCGTTGTCACACTTTCATTTCTGAATCCACCTTTGGATTGCCTATTTACAACTGGAAGCCGCAACAAGAGATTTTTGCAGATATACAACAGTGGATTGCAACCAATCAACAGGTAGGTAAAACATCTGTATTAATTGCCTATAGCCTGGGAAAAGCCCAGCGGGTGTTGCAATGTGCAGCACAGGTGAGCGATGCCATATTTGTGCATGGCGCTGTTTGGAATACGCATCAGGCCTTATTGTCTGCAGGCTGGACATTGCCCGCAGTGCAACGGATTACACCCGATACTCCCAAAAGCGATTTTAAAAATGCAGTGGTAATAGCACCCCCCAGCGCCGATGGTACGCCCTGGATGAAACGGTTTACTCCATACAGTGTTGGGGTTTGCAGCGGGTGGATGCAGGTACGCGGCAACGTGAGGCGCAGGAATGCCGATGCAGGTTTTGCCCTGAGCGATCATGCAGATTGGGCAGGTTTACTGGAAGCAGTAAAAGCAACGCAGGCTGAAAAAGTATACGTAACACATGGTTTTCAATCAGCCTTTAGTCGTTACCTGAATGAAAATGGCATTCCGTCTGAAGAAGTAAAAACAGAATTTGGCGGTGAAGAGGAAGAACAGGAAAAACCTTCTACATCGGACGAGCAGGAAAAAGAAATGGAAGGAGGTGATACATGAAAACATTTTCAACCCTGGTGGTGGAGCTGGGCACGAGCACCAAAACAAATGAAAAGCTGGAAGCACTGTCCAATTACTTTGCTACGGCGGACGACGCGGATAAGGTTTGGGTAATTGCCTTGTTCAGTGGCAGACGCCCTAAGAGAGTGATCAGCTCCGGCTTTTTGCAATTGTGGTGCATGGAAATTGCCAACCTGCCTGCCTGGTTGTTTGAAGAATGTTATCATACCGTGGGCGACCTGGGCGAAACGATTGCTTTATTATTGCCGCCGGCCAACCGGGCGCGCAGCAACACCAGCCTTGCATTTATTATCAGCCAGTTGATCGCTATCGAAAAAGAAGAAGAAGCGGTAAAAAAGAACTTTGTAATAGACACCTGGATGCAGTTGGATAAGGATGAGCGATTTGTTTTTAATAAACTGCTTACCGGCAATTTCAGGATCGGCGTTTCTCAAAAAATGATTGTAAACGCACTGGCTAAAACGGTTAAACTGGAACCCAATATTATCGCGCATCGCATCAGCGGAAACTGGGCCCCTGCAGCCACTTCTTTCGCTACATTGCTCAGCGAAGCCTCTGCCGCCGCAGATTATTCAAAACCATACCCCTTTTATCTTGCTTATGCAATAGATGGAGACGTAAGAGCGCTTGGTGCTGAAAACGAATGGCAGGCGGAGTGGAAGTGGGACGGCATTCGTGGCCAGCTCATCAAACGAAACAATGAAATATTTGTGTGGAGTCGCGGCGAAGAACTGATGACAGAAAAATTTCCTGAATATCATGCGCTGAAAAATATTTTACCGGAGGGGTTGGTGCTGGATGGCGAAATTATTCCGAGCCTCGAAAACAAACCGCTGCCTTTTGCATTATTGCAAACGCGCATCGGACGTAAAAATATCACCAAAAAAAATCTGCAGGAAGCGCCTATTGCTTTTTTTGCCTACGATGTACTGGAATACGAAGGCAGGGATTTCAGGGAACAGCCGTTGAGCGCCCGTCGTAAATTGCTGGAAGAGCTTGTCATTGCTATCAATCATCCGGTACTCATTGTTTCGCCGGTAGTAGCTTTTGCCACATGGAACCAACTGGAACATATACGCAGTGGCTCACGCGATATGGGTGCTGAAGGCATTATGCTCAAAAGAAAGTCTTCTGCTTACCAGGTGGGTCGCAAAGTGGGCGATTGGTGGAAATGGAAAGTTGATCCGCTGGTAATTGATGCAGTAATGATATACGCGCAAAAGGGGCATGGGCGGCGAAGCAATCTTTATACTGATTATACCTTTGCTGTAAAAGATGGCGATAAGCTGGTGAGCTTTACCAAAGCGTATTCGGGATTAACAGATAAAGAGTTTGCGCAGGTAGATGCATTTGTAAAGAGAAACTCACTCGAAAAGTTTGGACCTGTAAGAACTGTTAAACCTGAACTTGTTTTTGAAATTGCATTTGAAGGTATTGCAGCCAGCAGCCGGCACAAATCGGGTGTGGCACTGCGGTTTCCGCGTATCAATCGCTGGCGCAAAGACAAAAAAGCGGATGAAATCAATACGCTCGAAGACCTGAAAAAAATGCTGGAAGTGTATGGAAAGCAGTAAGGTTTTATAGTGGTATGCGATAAGTTGTAAAAAGTAAGTTTTGGAACTGTTTTCCTTAAAGCTGATCGCTGATGGCTCCGGCTAAATATAAATTCCTATATTGTAGCAATGAGGCAACTACTACTTTTATTATTCTTTTTAGTTGCCAGCGTTTACTCGCGCGCCCAGCAAAAAGCTGCTAAACCGGCTTTCAGGGCATTGGTATTGTACGAAAACGGCGGGCATCATCTTGCTTTTACCAATGCAGCCATACCCTGGCTGAACCAGTTGGCTGCTGAAAGAAATTTTACCATTGACTATTTGCAAAAGGTTGACAGCATCGACGATCAGTTTCTCGAAAAATACCAGGTTTTTATCCAGCTCGACTATGTGCCTTATGGCTGGCCGGAAAAAGCGCAAAAGGCATTTATAAAATACATGGAGCAGGGCAAGAGCGGGTGGGTAGGCCTGCATCATGCCAGTTTATTGGGCGATTTTGATGGACATAAAATGTGGCACTGGTATCATCAATTTATGGGTGGCATACGCTTCAAAAACTACATACCCACCTTTGCTGCTGCCGAAGTATCGGTTGAAGACAGCACACACCCGGTTGTTAAGGGCCTGCCGCAAAAATTTACCATTACTGCAGAGGAATGGTATACTTACGACAAAAGCCCGCGACCGGCAGTAAAAGTAATTGCGCATGTAGATGAATCTACCTACGCTCCGGCCAGCGATATAAAAATGGGCGACCATCCGGTTATATGGAGCAACCCAAACCTTAGGGCTAAAAATGTATATATTTTCATGGGGCACTCGCCGCAATTGCTGCAAAATCCAGCCTTTACAACCTTACTCTCCAATGCTGTTTTGTGGGCGGCAGGCAAGCAATAATGCCGGTTTGTATTTTTTACTTCTTATAATAAGGTGTTGTCTGACGTTTGTACTTGTTGATGTGCAAAATAATAATGCCCGGGTATTAAATAAATGAGGTAACTTAATAGGACTAAAGCTCTTTTTATGATACACCTAACGATTTCCCGCATTGCCATTTTACTTCTGGCACTTGTAATGATTGTCTTTGGGATACAGCACTTCACTAACCCCGACAACATGCTTGTATATGTTCCGCTTTACCTTCCGCAAGGAATAGTTTGGGTTTATTTAGTAGGAGTAGCATTTATCCTGGCTGCAATTGCCTTTATTACCAATCGCTATGTTTCGCTTGCTGGTTATTTGCTGGCTATTTTGCTGGTGCTGTTTGTGGTATTGATCCACATTCCCAATCATCTTAATTCAGGTGACCCGGGTATGCGACAGATAGCACTGGTAAATGCATTGAAAGATACAGCGTTGGCCGGCTTTGCCATGTACATTGCCAGCACCGCCAAACATCAACGTCTGACTGCCTCTAATTAAGGTGTAAGGCGTAAGGTATAAGGTGTAAGGCCATGATGCCTTATACCCTACACCTTATACCTTTTGCCCTTCTACCCTTCACCTTCTGCCTTATTTCACTGCCAAAGCTCTGTCTATAAGAAAATTAAGATTGATACGGTGAGCCTTTGTCTGCTCATTGGTTGAAACAGCCGTTGCCAGCATCGCTTTTATTTTTTTAAGCGAAGCAAGCGCAGCAGATTTGGATGCATTGTCGTATGCATTAGGCAATGCACTGGTTGCAATAGCAGCAAGGCCTTTCACGTATTCCGTTTGCAGGTTCAATCTGTACAGATTTACATTTGTTTTTAAATCTTCTGCGAAGAAATATTTGTTGAGATCAGATGTAAGATCTGCAGTAGTATAAGTATTGCCATAAAGCCCGCTGTTATTAATACGCTGCAATGTTACAGGGTGCATTAATTGAGCAAGGAGCATTAATTGAATGCTTTGCACTATCGACTGTGGTTTGTAATCTTCGGTTGAACCAAAGAAGTTAAATCCACGACGTTGCATTTGCAGGTACGGAAACAGCGACGCATCTACATTAAATGTGCTGGGCGAGAAAATGTATTTGTTCAGCAACGCCAGCGCTTTCTTCTGCACATCGGCAGAAACAGGGGTAAATGGTTTAGCATTGGCGCTTTGTCCGGTAAAGCTCCTGTCAACATACACACCGCCAATATAACGGCTTACAGCATTAGCCATTTGCGCCCGCTGGCTTTGCAGCATCAGGTAGCGTTGGCGAAGCAGCTGGTAGCTTTGCCCGGGTTTGCTGTATTTGTCTTTTAATTTAGGCATCAGCTCGTTTACCAGTTTAAAACGGTCTTCAGCATAAGTGATCATGTCGCTGCTCATATCGTTGATCATTACACGAGGATCGATACCACCGCCCGGTGAGCGCATATCATCCGCATCGTTACCAAAAGTGAGCTGCGGGTCGGTACTGCGGCTGAGTATCTTTTTCAGGCCCGCTTCTTCCTCTGCTGCGCTAAACGGCGTATAACCATACTCGATAGCCCACAAATCGTATGGACCGGCCTTGGTGGTGTAATACTCGCCTTGCTTGCTGCGATCGAGGCTTACGTTTACGGCGGGGTAATCCATTACAGAGCCGATCATGCCTATTTTCTGCGTAATGCTTTTATCGTTTATTTCCGCAGGCGATAACATCTGGCTTGCTTTCATATTGTGATTGAGACCAAGCGTGTGTCCCATTTCATGCATAATGAGATAAACCAGGAAGTCGCGATGCAGATCTTTTACTGCTTCGGGCTTGTCATCTAAAGTTTCGAGCACGGTTAAGCCTGCTATGTATTGCGCCTGCAATTCGCGGGCGATGTTACAGAGATGCAGGTGCGATTTTCCGAAACTGATATGCGGAGCGTCTGTTTCGGTTTTTGCTTCCCATGGCAACTGCACTTCAGGCAATCCAATACCGGAGGGACTTCCGTTAAACAGGTCGTCGAAGTTAACCGACCCGGCTCCGCTTTTCCATTCTACTGTAATATCTGCACCCAGTATTTGCCCGGTACGAGGGTTGAAAAAGCTGGGGCCTATTGCTCCATAGCTTGGATAGGCGCTGCTTACCCAACGTATAACATTGTAACGAACATCGGCAGGGTCCCAGGTAGCAGTATCGGGCATTATCTTCATTACAATTGCATTCTTAAACCCTGCTTTTTCAAAGGCTTCATTCCATTTTTCACCGGCATCCTTAATGATCTGGCGATATTCAACAGGCGTTGTATTTTCAATCCAGAACACTACCGGCTCAACGGGTTCGCTAATGGCTGCCGAAGGATTCTTTTTAACCAGGTGCCAGCGGCTGATGAAATCTCTGTAAGGCGTAGCGCCAACGGACGTGAGGTCCTGCACTTCTGCACCAAAATATCCTACACGCGGATCATCTCTGCGGGCCTTATAATCGTTTTCCGGTACTGCAAGGAAAGTATGCTGCATTTTAATCCTGTTATAACGTGCATCGGTAATATCTGCACCACCAACGTTATAAGGCATAGGATTTTCATATGCCAGTTCTACAACAATATCTGTATTATCAGGATATGATCTGATTTTTTCGTATTTCGACTTCCCGGCATTGAGCATGCCCAGGTTAAAATACATGGTGGGTGGAATTCCGGGCGGCATAAGGGGCTTTACCGGGTCTAACTTTTCGCTTAAAAAAAGCCCATCTGCAGCCACCAGGTAGCCCAACGAATCTTCGGCCACAATTTTATCTGTATAAAAAACCGCCGGAGCGGCATCTACATTAGCCGCCTTGCTAACGGCATTAGTTGAATCGTAATACAGGTTGGTATTTTGCTGGGCAAACTCCAATTTGTCGAAAGCCTTACTGATCTTAAACACGAAGGTTGTTCTGATCATATTCTGGTTCAAAAAAAGGCTGGTGGGCCCGCCCAACGAAAAGCTCTGGTATATAAAATCCTTTCCTAACTGGTCTTTTTTTACATACAACTGAACGCTGCCCGTGGCAGTATCCTGGTACACTGCAAAAAGTCCTTCATTCTTTTTACTCGACTTTGTTTTATCGGTAATAGATGGTTTGGGCGGTGTAGGCGGCGTTTTCTTCACCGTTGTATCGGGCGTTGCGGGTTTTGCCGCAGTTTTTTTTT
>JBQCGX010000159.1:0-22646 GCA_051955255.1 Agriterribacter sp.
GCATTTCAAGATTCTGTTGTTGAGTTCACAGTAGTACTAAAGCTTAATCAGGGCGTTCCCGAAATCGGCCGTAATCGATTTCGGGCGGCTTTTTGCGTTACTTTTTTCCGCAAAAAAGTAACAAAAGGAGAGGGTTTATAGCTGAAAGTAAAACCGCGTTTGTGCAAACAAAAATTAAGTTTATAACCAACTGAAAAACATCACACTGAAAAACATGTCATTGGCAGGCACGAGGCGTCTACCTAACAGGCAGGCGCTTTGCCGGATCATTTATTTAACTATATTGTTTTATAATCTGATGTATGAAGAAAGGAATTATTAATTTGTTCGTTTTGGCTACAATTACAATAAGTAACACTCTACAGGCACAGGATGCTAAAGATGCCCAATCGAAATGGACAGACTATGTTGATCTGAAGAAATACCTGCAACCCTTTTGGATTGCCGATACGATATACGACGAAGCGATACAGCCTATACAGAAAGGCGATGGAAATGCGGAGGCGCGATTGCTGTTTCCTGCCAAGAAAATACTCTCCGTTAAGGACACTTATCTTAAAAAAGAATATCAAAAGGGAAAAGACTGGACTTACGGGAATGGAAAGATTGTACTTACTAAAAAAACTTCCATTCCTTTTTTTACAAAAGATGAATTGTTTTTTAAAAACAAAAAAGACGGCGTTTCGATGGAGAGCAATACCGCCGGGCATTACATACTTTTTAGTGAAGGCGGATTGTTGCAGTCGAGACAGCTTGCGGTTACGTATGTAAAAGAAAAAACGGCACGTTGGAATGGAAAAGTTCCGATGTATGCAGCACAACAACTGCCTGCAACATTGTCAAAACTAAAAAGCGGGAAGCCTGTAAAGATTGTGTTTTATGGAAACAGCATCGAATCGGGCGCCAACAGCAGCAGTACGTTGAACCAATCACCATATCTGCCTACCTGGCCGGAAATGATCATACACAATCTTCGCAATCATTACGCCGGCGATATTTCTTTTAAGAACAAATCAAAAGGCGGTATGCTTGCCAGTTGGGGATTGGAGAACGCTGCAGGCTTGCTGAATCCGGAAAACCCCGACCTGGTGGTGATTGGTTTTGGAATGAACGATGGAACATTCAAGGTTGAGCCTGCTGTATTTATTGAGCAGATAAAAGGCATTATTAAAACGGTAAAAGCGGCTAATCCTTCCTGTGAGTTTATTGTTGTTGCCACTATGCTGGCTAATCCGGATGCTATTCAAAGCCAGATACAAAAATCATATCACCAGCCGGTGTTGAGCCTGGAGGGTTCCGGCGTTGCCATTGCTGATATGACTTCGATACATGAAGAACTGCTGCGGCATAAAGCCTACCAGGACATGACGGGCAACAATGTAAATCATACAAACGATTACCTGGCGCGCTGGTATGCTCAGGTAGTGAGTGCGTTGTTGATTCAATGATGGAGGGGAAAATTACAAGATACAAGAAACAAGATCCAAGAACCAAAACAAAAAACAAGATCCAAAAAAATCAACAGCCAATTTCAAATCGCAAATATCAAATCTCAAATCAAAAATCAACCAATCAGAAATCACAAAATCAAAAATCCCATTGGCGTTTACTGTTTACCGTATTTCTTCTGAAGAAAATCAATGGTTGCTTTCATCAGCTTTATAAGTTGGAGTTCACTGATGTCGGATAATTTTTTTATGTAGATGCAGGCTTTGCCCATCGTGAATTTGCCAAGATCTTTCAGGAGATGCTCATGCTCTTCCAGTCCTGTAAAAACATACAATGAAATAGCGGCTTTGCGGGGCGAAAAGCCGAGCAGCGGCGCATCGCCTTCATGGCCACTTTCGTATTTGTAGTGGTAATTGCCGAATCCGATAATGGTTGGTCCCCACATTTTGGGTGGATGTCCTGAAGTTTTTTGCATCAACTCAATCAGTCTGAAGCTGTCTTTCCGCTTTTGCTCATTTTCCACAGCGTTGATAAAATCTTCAACACTTTTGCCGGTTTCAGCTGTTTTATTCTTGGACATAAAAGAAATTTCTGATTTCTGATTGGTTGATTTTTGATTTGAGTGTAGCTATCAGGCTGTGTTTTATTGGGTTCTTGCTCCTTGCATCTTGGTTCTTCATTTTACTTTCCCCGCAACACCGACAAATTCTCTATCCATGGGCCTACTTCTGTTGTGTATTGTTTTGCCATTACGCGCACTATTTGCGAAATGTGGGTAAGGTCATGCACCGTCCACGTGGCCAGCAGTTGCTGCAATGTTACGCTTCCAAACTGTGGGTGAATGCCGGTTTTCTTCATGTCCCAACTCGTCAGCTTTTTGGCGCGTAATGTTGCCAGACTTTTTGCACGAATGCGTTTAAAGCTTTCCGTTAGTTGCTCTATAGAAGTGTCAGTTCGATTGTTTAATTGCGCAAACCGGTCGAAGGGCTCAAAGGCTTTTGGAGCGCCGGGCGATAAAATGCTTTCCATACGAGGTATCCAGTTCGTTTCATCTGCATGTACCAGGTGTGCTACCACCTGGTAAGGCGTCCAGGTGTTGATGCCTTCATTGCAATGCAGCCAATTGTTGTCTAAGCCTGTTAGCAACGCTTCCAGGGTTAAAGGCGTTCGCTCCAGTAATTCAATCGACCTGTTAAGCTCAAATTTCATGCATAATTTTTTTGCGGTGACTATTGTGTGCAACAGCTTTTATCCTTCAGGCTTTTCCACTCATGTTCTGTGTGTGTCATTAACAGTGCATTGTCGAATGCGACAGAGCCCTTTGGAAATATTGCTTCGTTCTCATAAAAGCTCGAATGCACATGCTGTACGGCGAGCGGCTGTACTTCCCATTTATATGTTTCAAGCTTCAACCCTTCATATTTGTTGCCATTGGGTGAATAGCCCACGGAGCCATTCTCAAAAAAGTCAGATACATCATTCAGCGTGTCGAAAACAGAGTCAGCAGCAAACTGGTTGGTTTCAGTGGCGTCTATGGCAATGCTGGTACCGTCGGAACTGGTAAAATCAACATGGTAGTTACCTCTTTCTTCCTTTACAGTAAAATTTGCCAAATAATGTTTCCCCGGAAAGATCCTGCCGCCAACCACTGTATTAAACCACAGCGATGTGTCGCGCCGCGGAATGTAAACGCCCTCGCGGGTTTCACCCTCTTCATTCCATTCCACCGCAATGCGGTGCGCCCCGTTTTCGGATGAAATGCCCATAAAGTCGGGGAGACCTTTCAGTTTGATGTTTTTCAGCCTGATCAGACATATCCCCACAATGGCTTTGCCCTTATATATTTTAGGGCGAAAGGGTTCGGGAATAATCTTTCGGACGGTATCAGGGTCGGCGGTAAAGTTTACAAGAATGCGCCTGTCGATATAACCGTGTATGGCAGGGAGTTTCATAGTCTTAAGTAATAATAAAGTCTAATTTAAACAAACTTCGGCGTTTTTGCGGATGGATTAAAATCCATCCTTACAATATGTAACCGAACCTACGGTTCTTGCTGGTGGTGGAAGGGCAGAGATTTCGGGGTTGAGCCATATGTGCCGCGTAACGGAGCTGTATAACCGATGAAAGCGGAAAGGGTTGGCGTTTGCGGATGGATTGAAATCCGATCTTGCAATATGTGACCGAACCTACTTCTTGCTGGTAATAGCAAGGCAGTGCCATCGGCACGGTGCAATATTGTAACATTGGATTTCAATCCAATGATTTCCTACCGAATTCACCGTTCTTGCTTTTTGTGGAAGGAGCACTCTGTTAAAAGTCCGCAAAAAATTTTATTTGTGTACGTGCAACATGAAGCACCAGCCCTTGTCTTTATTGTATATTGGAAGCACAAAAAAACGTTTTTTGGAATTAAGTATAGCACAGGATCAACACGCAGACCTGGTACAGCGGTGCCGGGAGGGAGATGCCATCAGCTTTAAAAAATTATACGAACATTATGCAAAGGCCATGTATAATACCAGCCTGCGCATAGTAAACAACCGGGCCGAAGCCGAAGATGTATTGCAGGAATCTTTCATAGATGCTTTTCATAATATATCGGGTTTCGAAAACCGCAGCAGCTTTGGCGCATGGTTAAAGCAGATTGTGATCAACAAATCTATTAACCAGCTAAAAAAGAAAAAGATAAGCCTGGTAGAAATGGAGACGGCAGGGGTGGAGAACCAACAGGCGGAAGAAACGGTGAACGAGCAGGAAATACAATGGCAGGTTGCACAGGTAAAGCTGGCCATTCAACAACTGCCGGCGGGGTATCGCACTGTATTAAGCCTGTATTTGCTGGAAGGATATGATCATGAAGAGATAGCGGAGATTCTGGGCGTGGCCGAATCAACCACGCGCACTCAATATATAAGAGCCAAACAAAAACTGCTAAACATTATTAAAGGAGGAGTCTGAAACATGGGAAACAACTTGGAGCGGTTCGTACGCGACAACCGCAATAACTTCGACAGCGATTCACCATCGCCCGATGTATGGCAACGTATTGAAAAACAGTTACACGAAAAGCAGCCCGCGCCCGTACGTCGGTTAACTCACAAATGGTTGGCCATTGCAGCATCTGTGGCACTGGTCATCAGCCTGGCTGCGGTATGGCTGGTGTTGAAAGAACCCAACCCGGCCAACAACGGGTTAGCTGTAAAAGATAAACAGGAAAGACCTGCATCGTCAACCGATCAACCAGCTAAAACAGATGATATTGCGGCTATAGACCCGGACTATGCGCGTCAGGTAGCTCAGTTTGCTGTACTGATAGACCAAAAGCAGGATGAGCTGAAGGCCTTGCAGAAAGATAACCCTGCCTTATATGCGCAGTTCAGTCGCGACATTGAGCGGCTCGACAGCACTTACAATATTCTAAAGCACCAATTACCGGTAAATCCTAATAAAGAAGAACTGTTGCAGGCAATGATCTTAAATCTGCAGTTACAGATCGACCTGCTGAATCAACAACTTGATATTATCCAAAAAATCAAAACATCAAAAACAACATCAGTATGAAAAAATTTTTTTACGCACTGAGTACGGCCCTCTTGTGTTCCTGCTCAATAGCGGCGCTCGCCTATGCCGACCCAACCGTAGAAAAGAAAAAGAGTTACAGCAAAACCTATACAGTTGCATCGGGTGAAAAAATATCGCTTAGTAATTCGTTTGGCGAAATGCGCCTGAATACCTGGGATAAAAACGAGGTAAAGGTGGACATAACGATCATTGCCAAAGCTAATTCGGACGATAAGGCGCAGGAAATACTGGACAAAATCCAGATCGAAGACGGGAAATCGAGCGATGGTGTTTACTTTAAAACCAAAATGGAAAATGTAAATACCAACAACAATAAGAATGGAAAAAATTACAAGCAGGAAGGAATGGAGATCAATTACAACGTGTACCTGCCCAGCAAAAACCCTATAGATGCGTCCAATTCCTTTGGTCCGCTGGTGATTGGCGATTTTGCCGGTGAGGCTTCGCTGCAAAGCAAATTTGGCAGTCTTACCGCCGGCAAGCTCAGCAATGTTAAAAACGTGCACGTTGAATTTGGCAAGGCTGATATCTCGTGGATCAACAACGGCAAGGTGACCATCAAATTTTCGAAGGCAGTATTGGGCAAATTCAGCGGTACTGTTAACTCTACTTTTGAATTTTGCGAGGCAATAAATTTAAAGCTTGACAATTCTTTAACACAACTGAATCTGAATTCGTCGTATTCTACACTCGAAATTGGACTGGAAAAAAATCTCTCCGCCAACTTTGATATTAAAACCAGCTTTGGCGACGTAGACAACAACAGCAATTGGGATATTAAAGAAGAGGAAAGCAAGGAAAAACACGGACCAAAATTCGATAAAAGATATTACGGTACAGCCGGCAAAGGAACTGCCAAAATCACTATCAAGTCCGACTTTGGCAAAATTAAGTTGCTCTAAACATCTAATACCGCGCATCTGTGGTTGGATGGCAACTATTGGTTATTAAACAGAATTGACCCTGGGTTTCTACCCGGGGTTTTTTAATAGCCGTCAGGTATCAGCAGTGGGCGTTCAGCGTTTGGGGTTTTTTGTTTATTGTTTGTGATAATCTTTGAAGGGCTCAACAGGCAGTAGTTATTAAGCCGTGCTTATCTAAGCAGTGTTTTCAAATCAAAAATCAACAAATCAGAAATCACAAATCCCTTTGCGCTCTTATCATCTCCCCATAACCCCATCCTTTGGCGGTGGCATTAACGGTCATGGCTAAACGCTTTGCACGGGTGGCTTCTGTTTTGGCGCTTTCTATCCATTTGGAAAAATAATTTTGATGTGCACGCGGCAGGCTGTTGAAAAATTCCCAGGCTTTGGGTTCATCCTGCAGACATTCCAGCAATTCCGGCATCAGTTCATACGGGCGATCCGCCGCTAATTGCACTTTTACCATCGCCCCCTTGTTCTTTTTAATGGCTTTACGCATCTCGCCATTTACAGCTAAAATATATTTGCCTCCGCCCATCGGTATCAGTCCCACCCCCTGTATCGGGTGCTTGTCTAATTTCCCTTTTACCCTGAATGCTTTTTTGTCGCCCCGGTTGAGCTGTTCCGCAATGTCGGCAGGTATTTCAATATAAGTCCAGCCCGTTTTGTCACCGTGGCTGTCAAATTTTTGTAAGATGGCGGTGAAGGAAACCATAAGGAGATTGCTGATTTTGTGATTTATGATTTATGATTTATCGCTCTGCCGGCAGGCTTCTGATTGAATACGTGATTCCGGATGATGAATTTTTATTAAAACTAGGAATAAACTACATTCAAACTGAAACTGGTTTGCCAGAGCTGATCTTTAAAACACAAAACATAACCTATGTCTGACAAATTCAAAAACAAATACCGCATTTCTTCCACGCGCTTACAAAATTGGGATTACCGGTGGAACGCCCCTTATTTTGTAACCATCTGCACTGAAAACAAGGAACATTATTTGTGGGTTCGTACAAATCGGCTGTAACCAAACATGCCAACCGTTTGCAACTGGATTTTGGCTGGCAACCCCGTTTTTATGAAAATATCCTACATAATGCGGAGTCACTCGAACGGATCAGAAATTACATTCGCAACAATCCCTTCAAATGGAAGGAAGATAAATTTTACCAATGATCGTCGATGTCCAGATTCAACTATTCATTAATATATTCCTGCTATCTTCTCACCAAATTTCCTCTATGCTGATCGCTCACGGCTGATCGCTGACAGCTCATACCCATTTTCCTCTATACTTTCTATCGTGAAACTACGTTAGTTGCCTGCTTCTTATCCACAGGTTGTTCATAATTACAGCAGGGTTCAATTCTTGTGTATAATTCGTTAACAATAATGGAGGTTAGCAAAAAATGCTGCATTACTTTTCATGGCGATTCTGTTATTTTTGCCCACTTCAAAAAAATGTAAGCTGTGCGTTTAAAGAGTTTAGAAATCAAAGGGTTCAAAAGTTTTGCTGATAAAACCACTATCAACTTCGACGAAGGTATTACGGGTATCATTGGTCCCAACGGCTGTGGTAAAAGTAATATCATCGATTCTATCCGCTGGGTAATAGGGGAGCATAAGATCAGTAACCTGCGTAGTGAGAACCTGGAAAGCCTCGTGTTTAACGGCTCGCGCACGCGCAGTGCCAGCGGTTTGGCGGAAGTGAGCCTCACGTTTGAAAATACGCGCAATTTGCTGCCAACCGAGTTCAATACGGTAACCATTACCCGCAAATTTTATAAAAGCGGCGAAAGTGAGTACAGGCTCAACGATGTAAACTGCCGTTTAAAAGACATTCACAACCTGTTTCTCGATACGGGTGTAAGCACCGACAGCTATGCCATTATTGAACTGGGCATGGTGGATGACATTATTAAAGACAAAGAGAACAGCCGCCGTCGTATGCTGGAGCAGGCTGCCGGCATCACTATCTATAAAACCCGCAAACGCGAAGCCAAACTGAAGCTGGACGCTACGGAGCAGGACTTGGCCCGTATTGAAGATCTGTTGTTCGAGATCAACAACCAATTGAAAAGTCTCGAAAGCCAGGCTAAAAAAGCAGAGAAGTACTACGAGATTAAGAAAGATTATAAAGAGCTGAGCGTAGAATTGGCAAAAGCTGCGCTTGAAGGCTTTAATGTTACTTATAAGAAGTTAAACGAACAGCAGCAGCACGAAATAGACCGCCGTTTTGAGCTGGAAGCTGCCATAGCGCAGGAAGAAGCTGCCATTGAACAGGAAAAAGTAGGCTTTATTGAGCAGGAAAAGCAGTTGCAGGAAATGCAACATGCTTTTAATGCATTGCTCGGTACTGTGCGCGACAAAGAAAATGAAAAAAGCCTGGGCGAACAGCGCCTCCAATATTTGAAAGAGCGGGAAAAAAGCCTGAGCGATTTTTTGCAGAAATCAGAAGGACAGTTGAGAGGTTTGCAAGAAAGCATTCACTTTACCAGCGAACAGATAGGCGATGAAGAGAACAAATTATCGGAGTTTACCGAAAAGCTTGAAACGCTCAAAGAAGGCGTGGAGGACAAACGCCGGGTATTTGATGAAAAAAGATCGGCCATAGATCTGCTGCGTCGCGATAACCAGGCTTTGCAGCGTCGCCAGTTCGATGCAGAAAAGCAGGTAGCCGTAGCCGATACTTCTATCCAGAACATACAACGGGCTATTCACCAGGGCGAAGATGAGCAGGCGCAGCGCCGCATGCAAATACAACAACTGGAGCGCGAAAAAGAGGAAAAAGAAATAGAGCTGGAAAACAAGCGTACCGATCTGCAACAGTTGCAGGAGCAGCACGAGCATACCAAGGAGCAGATTCTGCAAACCCAGGCAATGGTAGAGAAGCTCCGCAATCAACTGGCTGAAGAAAACCGCAAGCTCGACGCCAAGAAAAACGAGCATGCGTTGCTGAAAAGCCTGATCGATTCGATGGAAGGCTACCCCGAGAGTGTAAAATTCCTGCACAACAATACCAACTGGAATCATACCGCCCCCATATTGTCGGACATTATTTATGTGAAAGAAGAGTACAGAGCGGCAGTTGAAAATGTGCTGGAACCTTTCCTGAACTATTACGTGGTAAACAACCTGGAAGAAGGTTTGCAGGCAGTTCACCTGCTCGATGCCAACCAAAAGGGCAAGGCCAACTTCTTTATGCTCGATAAAGTAAATGGTTTTGATGAAGCTGTCAACCATCAGCCGCAGCATACTATACCGGCAATGCAGGTAATTGAGGTAGATGATAAATTTCGCAAGCTGGCAGCATACCTGTTGAGCAATGTGTTTATTGCCGAAAACGAAGATGCCTTACGCAACAGCAATGGTGCCGTAGTGCTTGAAAAGCATGGCAAATATGTTAAAGGAAAATATGCGCTTACAGGTGGCAGCGTAGGTTTGTTTGAAGGAAAAAAGATTGGTCGTGCCAAGAACCTGGAAAAACTGCAGGAAGAAATTACTGCACAGGAAGCGGTAGTAAGCGAACTGAAAGCCGCTATACAGGCAAAGCACAACGAGGTGATCGGCTATAACCAACAGTTGAAAGAACAGGCTATCCGTCAAACACAGGATACCATTAACCAGCTTACCAACCAGGTTTTTGCGTTGCAGAACAAAACCGAAAACTTTTTGCACCAGGAAGAAACGGGTAATAAACGACTGGAAGATTTCCGCACGCAATTGCAAGATAACCAGGATAGCATTGCCGATGTGCGCGAAGAATTGGAAAAGCTGAACACGCAATTGCAGGAACTGATGGATCGACTGCAGGCATCGGAGCAGGAGTATAGCATTGCGGAACAGGAATACAATTTTGCCAACGCCGCGTATAACGACAGCAACCTACAGTATACCAAACTGCAAAGCAAGGTGAATGCATTGAAGCAGGAACATGATTTTAAAAGCAGGCAACTGGCAGACCTGAAAGTACAAATAGAGAACAGCACTGCACAATTGCAGGAGGCATCGGGCAGCATTGCACAAACGGTTGAATCGCTTCAATCCATTTCGCAAGGACTGGTGGAAATTATGCGTGGAAAAGAAGAAGAAGAAAGAAAACTGAATGCCGCCGACCAGGCTTACTACAACCGCAGGAATGCATTGCAGGAAAAAGAAAGTGAGCTGCGCCACCGGCAAAAGGCAAAAGAACAACTTGATCATTTATTAAATGAAATAAAGGACAAACTCAGCGAGCTGAAACTGCAACTGGCGGGTATGAAGGAAAGGCTGAGCGTGGAATTCAGGGTAGACCTGGATGCCATACTGGACGAACCCCGCACTGGTGATACACCGCTAGAAGAGTTGCAGGCGTCGTGCGAACGCATGAAGAAAAGGTTGGAGAACATGGGCGAAGTGAATCCTACAGCTATCGAAGCATTCCAGGAAATGAAAAAGCGTTATGAGTTCATCCTTGAACAAAAGAACGACCTGGTAACGGCAAAGGATAGCCTGTTGCAAACCATACAGGAGGTAGAAGCTACTGCTAACCAGAAATTCCTGGAAACATTCAATACGGTTAGGGAAAACTTTCAGCGCGTATTTAAGGCATTGTTTACGGAAGAAGATACAGCAGATATCTTGCTTGAAAATCCTGAAAATCTTGCCGAAACGGGAATCGATATTGTTGCCAAACCCAAAGGCAAACGTCCTTCATCTATTACACAATTGAGTGGTGGAGAAAAAACGTTGACGGCTACTGCCTTACTGTTTGCGATCTATCTTATCAAGCCGGCGCCGTTCTGTATACTGGATGAGGTGGACGCGCCGCTGGATGATGCCAACGTAGGCAAGTTCACCAACATGATCCGCCAGTTCAGCGAGAACTCGCAGTTCATCATCGTAACGCACAACAAAATGACCATGTCTACCGTAGATATCATTTATGGCGTTACTATGCAGGAGCCGGGCGTAAGCAAGCTGGTGCCGGTAGATTTCAGGGGATTGAATTAGGGAGTTTTGGGTTTTAGGTTTTTTGTTTATCGTTGACGGTTGGGGCTTGTGGAGCCAACCCATTGGCATGCCCGCAGAACAGGCTTCGAGGCTGGTAAAAGGCGGTCTGATGGAGTGAGCGGAAGCAAGTATTGGCTCTTGTTTTGTATATTTTCTCCTCCAATTATGAAATACATAATCATTTCATATTGCCTGCACAGCGTTCTTTCTTCCTTAATTGCCATTATATTTTTCCCTGACTACGGCCTTTTTCCCGCCTCATTTATCATTCATTGTTTAATATATGGAATTATGCTCGGCGTGGGTTTAGTAATTCCATACCTGGACCTGAAGAACACTGCCAACGAATTTGCAATAACAGCAATAATAGGTTATGCATCTATTAACCTGGCGTCCATTTCCATATCGGGTTCAGATGTTGCTGCTGCAATAAGGGCAGTTCATTCAGGCAGAGATTTCTTTATTACAACACTGCCTTTTATCGTAATCAATTCTGGTGTGTTTATATACCTGCAAAGGTTAAACGCAGATGTTGATGAGGAGAAATAAGATTGGCAACCGAAGTTTAGATTTCACCTGCTGATAAGAACTATATATTGGATTACTGAAAGTATACCAGCATAAAAACCGTACTCAAATATGTCCAGAATGCTGATAGCAACAGGTGAATAGTCGTTTCAAACTTTTTGCCTTTCCATATCTTGGGTGAGTAACCGAAAAATTGTACAAACAACCTCGCCGTCCAAAACAGACCTAAGCCTATGCATATTTTTCTTCCAAATGCTGTATGTACAAGTTCGCCGGAAGACGAAAGACAAAGAAATCCTGCAAGAAAGACCATCAATGCAATGAAAAATGAATGCACAAACATAATCTGCCTGTTTACCAAACTCAATGTGCTCAATTCTTGTTTCCAGTTAAAATATTTAGGAAATACAGCGTGTAATAAAGCTAAAACCATCAGGAGGCAGCCGGCTATCTTTAAGTGAGTTTCCATGTTACATTTTTTAAGGTACTGATTGACTCTAATATCTCGTGCTTTCATTGATTTTACAAGCGAAATAGAGTGGCTAAGGATTGCAAAGAAAAACAGACATGAATGGTGTAAACTTTATTTCGCGGAAAGACGAAAACCCCGCTTTGGTGAATGCAGACTTCCACGCAGCCCTCGAAAAAAAATGAGTGAAGCCTACCGTAAATGCCAGAAAATTCGGAAAATCTCGCAAATGCTCTACCATCACTACTTTCCCACCTAGTTTGCAAATTCTATGACATTCTTTCAAAAAAATAATTTTCTCTTTATGCGACCTGATTTCATGTGCTGCAGACAATAAGAAAATGAGATCCGTTGAATGCCGTTGGAGCGGAATAACATGCGTGGCTATTTGTTGTGTGCCGGGGTATATGGTGCTTACTTTGCGTGCTCTTTTAATGGCCGGTTCCGTGTGCTGTTTCGCATTATAAAAATCAAAAACTTTAATGCCGGCATCCGGAAATTTGCTTTCGATGATAAAGCTTGTTTCGTCAAAGCCTGCGTTGATGTTTACGATTTCCCTGATGGCGTCTTTATTGTCAATAATCTTTTGTAACCAATGAAACTCGTAGTAGCCCGAAAAATCGTACACATAAGCAGATACGATCAGTGGCATTAATAAGCCATAAGCAAATGCAGATATAATTATTCCAAAAACAAGCGGCGGCCAATCAAAAATAAAATAACAGGAAGTTAGTATTGCCAATGCTCCCATACCCATCACATAAAAATGACGGTTAAAGCTTAAAATGTTTAGTACTCCCTGAAATTTTCTTCTTAACACTGCCATGATTCAAGTTTTCCTTTTTTCCAATAGTAGGGTATGTTGCGAATAATAAATGCACTCGCAAGCCGGATACCCTGTATTTTAAGTTGATCGATGAATGAAAAGGAATAGCTGTTTACTTTTATGGGTAAGGGTTTCCAGTTTTCTCTTACGCCTTCAATTATTAACACTTGTTTACTGCCCGCACTATAGGTAAAAGTAAACGGTAAAGGCCCGGCAAAACGCCTTGCCTGCTTCCAGTCTGTAAATGGTGAGTTCTGTGGCAGGGAAATGTTCTCAGCTTCGGCGTTTTCAAAGTCTACACAAAATGCAGAATGGTTAGAATAAATTTTAGAGATTCCATTTTTTGTTTCCTGGTGTATATCTGTTGTTGAGTAGTTATAATGGGTGAAAATATTTCCGAAGAACTCCATTTTCTTTTTGTCGGTTTCTGATTTGAGGATATAAAGCCCTCTCAGATTTTTTCCCGCCGCTGTTGTAAACCGTACAAATACACGATAGCCAATCAGGAAAAAATCGTTTCCAAAAAATTCCGGAAATCCTTTGGGTCGCAATCCTTCTGTCTGTACCATCGCCACTGCAATAAAGGCCCAATGATTGTCGTGAAGGTCTAATTCCAGGCATTCAGGAATAAGGTGTTGAATTTCATCTTTGGGGGTGGCGAAAGTAAAAACGGTAGAACTTTTAAAAAAAGCTTCAACGGCGAAGGGATGGTTTTTAATAGAGGAAAACATAGCAGGTTGCCGGTTATTTTTTTCTTAGATAAAATTCGTTATAAAGTATCAGTAGTACAAACAAAGAAGCAAAAATAATATTATATCGTCCCCACAATAATAAATCTGGAACAAACAGATATTCCAGGATGTTCATGGTTATAATAATGACCGATTGAACAATGGCATTCAGCTTCCTGAAGACACCGGCTAATATCCACAACGCCATTGCTATTTCTAAGACGCCTATGATTTTTGTAAGATTTTCTGCGTGTTTTGTGCCGAGAATAGCGGTAACTATCTGTTGATGCCTGGGCACAAAATTCAATAGTTTGCAGAAAAGTCCGTTAAAGAACCAAACGAGGGCTATGAGATAATTAACTGTTTTATACACCCGTTGCCGTATTTCTTTGATAACGAAATTAGGAATGAAAAAAGTATAGTTGCTGGCGTTGGAAAAGTTTCGTTCCTTTCATAGTATAACTTCTAAAGTTTTAAAGCTCAGGAAGGATGGAGGATTGTTTGGGGAGATAGTTTATGATTTGTTTTGGTTACTATTTCGTCGGTCAGACCACCCGTTATGCTGCCCACCCAGCCTGCTCCGGGGCGTGCCGACCGAAACCATCTCACTTGACGCAGGTCTGGTAGCAATGCCTTGCACATGGGTAGACCTGTGCCTGTTTGTTACTTGTATTAAAATACAAATCACCCGTTACGCTTAAAAAGTTGTAGTATAAAAATTATTTGTTTGTATACCACAATTTATTGGATATACAAACGGATGTATACCGCTATGAGACAAGTAAATCCAATCACCGGTCGGCCAAGGCTCAAGCCTGTACTACAGACCGGCGCTAGTGGGCAGTGAAAGCAGGCGTTGGGGAGGAGGAGTAACGCGGTAATTTTTAAAGGGGCTTGTTGCTTCCGGCTATTGTAGTGTTTTCAACAGTTGGTAGCAACAAACCCCTCGAGGGTTTTCCGGGTTTATTTATTTTAGTTGCGGGTATGCTTCATGGTTTGTTCAGCGTAGGTGCTTTCAAAAATTTTGTCGGCATTTTGCGCCTCGAAGCCTTCCCTGCGATGCTGACGTTTGAGTTGCGCTGCCGGAAGTGTTGCAAATTCAGGAAGTACTTTTCTTTCTGCAAATTCAACATAGGAGCCGGAAATTTCCTGCCTTTCTCCGTCTGCAAATTCCGCTTCTATCATGCGGGCAACGGTTGAGCTTTGGAGCAGCAGCCCATCGGGACTTTTTTTGTATTTGCCACCAGAGTCGTTCAATACAAAACCGTTCTTTTCCAAAAAGGCGTTGAACTCCTGTATGGTATTATAACCAGGCTTGAGATTGTGAACACTTATTGTAAAATGGTTGAGATAATAACGATTGTAAATTACCCAGGCGGCATATTCGCTTTCGGTTGACAGTGTATTAAAGTCGCTTAAGGTGGGTATCGACCATAAGCCACTGTGCAGGAATTTGTCAACTGCTGCTGCGTCGTCAAGGTTCAATGCGTCAACCCGGTCCGATGTTACCTCGTCGGTGTATTGGTGGATAATGCGTTGCGTATTTTCCGAAAGATCGCTCACCCGCAGCTCGCTGATAAAAATTCTTGGAAAATTTTCAGCAGGTGGGGCATACCAATAAGCATCCAGTTTTTTTTCGGGGAAGCGGTAAGCTCCCATTTTTTGATAGCCATGATGCAGGAATATCTTTTCGAGCGATTGAATGCCCAGGTGGGGCACGCCCATGGTACGGAAGGCAATGTGGTCGTTTTCTATTTCATTGCCAGAACTGATGATGTTTTCCTCCATCATGCAATGGATGATGGCCTGCACGTCGGGTACGCGACTTTTATACCGGCTCATCAGGCCCTCTAAAATTGCCTCTATTGCTGTCATTGTTTTGTATTAGTATTTTTTGAGAGATCAAATTTTTATGTATTCAAAGCTTCAGTTCTTTGAGCGCCTCTTCTATATGCTGCAACAATTCATCTGCGTTTTTTTTGTTGAATGGCAGCGGTGGCTTTATTTTTAAAACGTTGTGCAAGGGTCCGTCGGTGCTCAGCAGGTATCCTTTGGCTTTTACCGCTTCCACCACCTTGTCTATTTCGGGCACTGCCGGTTCCAGCGTTTCCCTGTTCCGCACCATTTCTGCACCAATGAACAAGCCATGCCCGCGAACATCGCTGATGATGGGGTAGGTATGCATCAGCCTCCGCAATCCGTCCATCAGGTATTCACCTGTTTGTTTGGCGTGCTGCTGCATTTCTTCGTCCTCAATTACCTCCAGTACGGCAAGCCCTGTTGCCATAGATACGGGGTTGCCTCCGTAAGTATTGAAGTACTCCATGCCGTTATTGAACGCGTCTGCAATTTCGTTGGTTACCACTACCGCTGCCAGCGGGTGTCCGTTGCCGATAGGTTTTCCCATCACTACAATATCGGGTGTTACCTGTTGCAGCTCAAAACCCCAAAAGCAATCGCCTACTCTTCCAAAGCCTACCTGCACTTCGTCGGCTATGCATACGCCTCCCGCGGCGCGCACATCATTGTACACCTGCTGCAGGTAGCCGGGCGGCAATGGTATTTGCCCGCCTACGCCCAGCAGCGTTTCGCAAATAAAAACAGCAGGCGCTTTGTTTTCGCTTTTCAGCATTTCAATAATGCGCTGAACATCGGCTGCATATTTCCTTCCCGCATCCTTATCGTTGTAGCGGTAGGGTCCGCGATACATGTCGGGGTTCATGGCTTTGTGTATCCAGGGCATTTTTCCAAAACCGCCCCTGCCATCAAATTTGTAGGGACTTATTTCCATGCATAGGGTAGAGGTTCCATGATAGGCGTAGTCGAGTACAATGATGTCTTTTTGCTTTGTATAATGCCTTGCCATTCTCACCGCCAGGTCGTTGGCTTCGCTGCCGCTATTGGTGAAATAACACACGCTTAGCGAAGCAGGGAGGATAGCTTTCAATCGTTTTGCATATTGGAGCATGGTGTCATGCAGGTAGCGCGAATTGGTATTGAGCGTGGCGATTTGCCGCTGCATTTTTTTTACCACCACGGGGTGGCAATGTCCTACATGCGACGGATTGTTCACGCAGTCTACATAGGTATTTCCGTTATCATCGTACAAATATTGCAAAGCACCTTTTACAATTTTTAGTTTTTGATTGTAGCTGATGCTGAGGTTGCGACCAATATTTTCTTTTCTTTCCTGCAGCAGTTCATCGTAGTTCAGCGGGTTTATTACACCCGGAAAGCCGCAGGCTTTTCTAAAACTGTCCTGCGCTTTTACGGGATTGATGCGAATGAGCTGGTATAGCAAATCCCATGCAGGGCTTTCAGAAATAAAATGGTGCTCATTATTGGTTTCGATAGATGCATTGTATGCCGATTGCGTTACGCTGATGCACAGCCTTGCTGCAACGAGGTAATACAACGCATCCAGTTCCTGCTCGGTTAGCGGGTAGGCTTCGTGGTAAGCTTTTACTACCAGTACCGCCGCTTTTAAAGGATCGGGATGATTCATCATGGCATAAGTGCAGGCAACGGCAAGATTGTTTGCCAGCGTGGTATACACCATGTCGCTGAAATCAATCAGTCCCGTTACTTCATTGCCTTGCACCAACACGTTGGTATCATTCGCATCGTGGTGCGCATAAATATGTCGGAACGTGCTTATGAAGGGCAGCACTTCTGTTTCAAACTGCAATAAAAAATAGCCTGCTATTCTCCGGCGCTCGTGATCTTTTATGCAATGCAGTTTGGCGCCTGCATCCGCCGCCTTGCTGATGTCCCACAAATAATAACGGTGCATGGCGGGGTGAGAAAAATCCTTCAGTGCTTTGTCCATCCTGCCCAGCAAATTTCCGAGGCTGCTGTGCAGTTCGTCGGGTCTTTTTTCCAGGTCTATCCAAAAGGTTCCTTCCAGAAAACTAAGCAACCGTACATACCAGCTTTTTCCCTTGCCGGTATGGGTTACTATCCATTCTCCGTTTTGCGCCGGTATGTATCGCGAAAATTTGTCTGCCACCTCACTTTTTAAAAGGTGCTGTATCATTTTTACCTGTGCGTCGAAAAAGTCGTAGCTGTGTTCTGTGCCTGCTATTTTTAAAATATAACGCGTGTTATCGGGTGTTGTCAGCAGGTAATTGTATTCATATTCGCCGCTCAGGGATTTTACATTCACGTCTAGTCCGTAATACTCCTTTGCAAGCGCTTTAATGTCGGTATCCTGAAAGCCTTTGTTCATGGTGATCTTTTAAATGTCAACTATGTTCAAAACAAATTTATTTGTTTTTGGTTGTTATTAAAGATTCGTTGGCAAACACCGGCCGGAGTGTAAAGCTATAAGCATAATCTTTATAAGGCAACAAGTATTGCTCATGTGTTTTGGCACCCCAACTGTTATCGCCGCCTACGCCCATTTGTTTGTAGTCTATGTTCCACCATACCAGGTCTTGGTTCGCCATAGAGCCGCCGTGGTTGTTTTGAGAGCGGTCAAACTCCAGGCGCTTCATGTCAAAATGCAATATGCCAGTACTAAGGTGGGGGGCGCCTATTGCCATCAAACCTACGCCAGCATTGTTTTGCAGGGCTACCCATCTTACTTCTGTACGGTATCCGCTTTCCTGCGCGCGGGGATAGGGGTGGAACAACGAATCGGCGCGCATGGAATACAGGTCTACATCGGCAGCGTAATTCCTGTCCCAATAATTGTCAAAGGGACCACGTCCAAACCAGGTAACCTTGTTGAATGCTTTGTTCAGGATCATGTGCATGCCAAACCGTGGCAACTCTGGTTGAGCCGCAGCGCCTGCCTGCATTTTCACACTCACCTGCACATCTCCATTACCATGCACGGTGTATTCCGAAAAATAAGTTGCGCCTGCATCTCCCAATTGATGGGTAGTTTGTATTATATATTGATCGCCCACATTGGCAGAAGTAATATTGTTGAGTGTTGCAGTACTGCCTGCCTGTTGCCATACAGCACAGCGCATTTGCTGGCTGTTGCCTATATCATTGTCGGTGGGTGCACGCCAGAAATGCGGTTGCAATGCTTCTTTGATGATGGAGATTCCTTTAACGGAATAGGCTTGCAGCCACCCGCTTTTTTTGTTGAAGGTAACAGTAAAGAACTGGTTGTGCAGTGTGAGTTGCGAATCGTCTTCTGTTTGCTGCACTTCAATAACCGGTTTGCTGGTATTGGCTGCTACAGCCTGCACTACCGGCAATGCAAACTGCTCGCGTGCAATGAGAAAGTCCGAAGGCACAAGGGCTGTTGCCGTTTTGGTTGTAGATACGATGGTTAAAAAATATTCTGTGCCGGGCAATTTCTTCCAACCGGGAATGGCTAACCGAACCTGTTTGGATTGATGTGGCGCCAGGTGAATGTCTTCTATCTTGCCCTGCGCAATTATTTTTCCTTCGGCTTTTATGTACCAACTGAACTGGTATTGATCAAGATTGGTAAAATCGAACCGGTTGGTGATGGTAACGATATGGTTTGTGCTGTCTGTTAGCTGAAACAATACCTGCTGATATACTTTTTTCAGTTCAAAGGCCTGTGGATGAGGGGTTCTTGCAGCAGTAAACAAGCCGTCGGCACAGTAACTGGTATCGCTGCTGGCGCCTACAATGCCCATATCGCGGCCATAAGCCCAGATGCTCCTGCCTTGCTTGTCTTTTTTCAAGAAAGTCTGGTCGCTGAAATCCCATATAAAACCACCCTGCAACTGGTCGTATTTATAAAACAAATCCCAATCGTCTTTCAAGTTGCCGCCGCTGTTGCCCATCATATGCGCATACTCACACAATATCAGCGGCCGCGAAGGACGTTTCTTTACATAATTTTCCCACATCGCCATGGTTTTATACATGGGTACAAACAAATCGGTATAAGGATTTTCTCTTGCTTCTTCGTACTGCACTGGGCGGGTATCGTCTTTGGCTTTGGCATATTGGTAAGTGGCAATAAAGTTTTCGCCAAAGCGGCTTTCGTTGCCGAGCGACCAGCCGATGATGCTGGTAAAATTCTTGTCGCGTTCAATCATGCGGCGTGTGCGGTCGAGATAAGCGGCTTTCCATTCCGGGCTGTCCGATAGGGTGTTGAGGGGATGATCGCTCATGCCATCGCATTCTATATTGGCTTCATCAATTACATATATGCCATACTTGTCGCACAGTTCGTACCATTCTTCGCGGTTAGGGTAGTGGCTGCAGCGCACTGCGTTGATGTTGTATTGTTTGAACAAGCGTATATCCTGCACCATGCTTTCAACGGTAATTACCTTGGCGGTATGCATGTCGTGCTCGTGGCGGTTTACGCCTCTTATTATGATGGGAACACCATTCACTAAAAACAGACCGTTCTTTACCTCTGCGGTGCGGAAACCTATTTTGTGCGACAAGGCTTCAACAATAGCGCCTTTTTTATTTTTGTGTGTGATGAGCAGCGTATACAGGTTGGGTGTTTCTGCATTCCATTTTTTTACAGACGGAATGGTTGCAGAAAAATGAAGCAAACTGTCGTCAATCATTTTATTTGCCGTGTATACCTTTTTGCCGTTGGCATCTGATATTTCAATGGCTGCCATATCTCCCGCGGAAATTGGTTTTTTATTAAAGGATAGTTGAAGATCGAATGTACCATCTGTATAATTGTTGTTCAATCCTGCCTTTACAAAAAAATCGTTGATGCAAAATTTGGGTCTTGCAACCAGGTGCACACTTCTTTCAATGCCGCTGAGTTTCCACATATCCTGTCCTTCCAGGTAAGTGCCATCGCTGAACCGGAATACCTGCATGGCAACGGTATTGCTTCCTGATTGTAAGAAGTTTGTAATGTCAAATTCAACAGGCGTTTTACTGCCTTTGCTTAAACCAACATATTGACCATTTATCCATAAGTAAAAAAAAGAGTTGACTGCTCCCAGCCTGATGAAAATGTTTTTGCCCTTCCAGTTGGCTGGCACTGTAAAGTTTCTTTTATACGAACCAACGGGGTTAAAATCTTTGGGTACAAAGGGTGGGTTGGGTGGAAAAGGATATTCAACATCGGTGAAGATGAACTTGTCGAAACCTTCGGTTTGCCAGTTGGCAGGCACTTTTATATTGCTCCACTTGCTTACATCATAATTGTTTTTAAAAAAATCCTGCGGTCTTTCCTGTGGTGTATTTGAGAGCTGAAACTTCCATACGCCATCAAGCGATTTTAAAAACGGCGACAGTTGTTGTTTTGCCATTGCCCCACGCACAGTGGCGTAGGGAATGAACCATGCATGTGGCGCCATGGTGTTTTGCGAAACCAATTGAGGGTTTTCCCAATCGTTCGGTTGCGCAAGGCTGTTAGCATGCCATATCATCAGCGTTGTTATAATGGCAAAATGTGTAAGAAGTAATTTTTTCATCCGTGTGTTTTGTGTCTTTAGCGGGTTGGATTTTTAGCGGAGACGGAGTCTCCGGAGAACATATTAAGTACGAAGTCAGAGACTTCGTACAGCGTAGAGGTTTCGAATACTGATGGTCAGAGGCTTCGTACAGCTTTCGATTTTAAAGGTTGAAATAAAAGGGGATTTTACATCCCCTTTTATACATTACTCATCAACTCAGCAGTATTGGTTAGTAACCGTTGTTTTGGTTAAGGTTAGGGTTCACTGCTTTTTCAAGTGCCGGTATGGCGTACCGTATATATTTGTCGTCTCTGAAGTTTGCGGCGGAGGGTTTTCCATGATCGGTGAGTACTGATTTAATCGATATTTTGTCTGCCGTGCCATTTGACCAGCGGATGAGATCAAACCAGCGGATGCCAAATTCCATAGACAGTTCCACGGGGCGTTCGTGGTGACGTATCAGGTTCCGGCACTGGTCTTTTGTAAGCGACCCGGAGGCAATGGCTTTTGTGCCGCTCCTGGCGCGCACTTCGTTTATGCGGTCAATGGCATCATTTGTTTTGCCATTTTCATTCAATGCTTCTGCCAGCATCAGCAGCACATCGGCATACCGTATGAGTGAAACATTGGCACCGGTGTAAGAGCCGCTTTTATCGTAGGGATAAGCGTATTTTTTAAAATAATTGGGATGTGCCAGAGCGCCCGCCACTGATGAATAGCTTATTTCGTTGGCAGGGGTGTTCAAATCCCAGATCTTTGAAGCGGGGTCATCGAAAAATATGCTGCCGTATACACGCTTTGAATAAGCACCAGTTGCGGTGGTATCTTTTTTCATCTGGGTTACCAGCCAGTCCGAAGGGTAAAACAGTTCCCAGCCTTCAATAGCGGCGGGCCTTACTTCATAATTGAATGGATGCCTTTCGTCCGAAAGTGTTCTGTCGCCACTGAATTGTATTTCAAAGATAGATTCGCTGCTGTTTTCCGCCTGTCCGTTAAAGTTGTTTTCATACTCGGTAAGCAGGCTGTATTGCCCATATATTTCTTTAAACTTGGTTTCGGCAGGTTCCCATTTTTCGCGAAACAGGTATACTTTTCCCAGCATGGCTTTAGCGGCGCCCTTGGTAGCGCGTCCTTTTTGCGCATCATTATAAGAAGGCGGAAGAACCGCTTCTGCCTCCTGTAGATCTTTTTCAATTTGCGCCCATACCTCTTCAGGTGCTGCCTGGAACACCTTCAGCTTGTCGAGATCTTTTTCGAACGTTAGTACCAGCGGCACATTTTCAAAACCATTTACCAGCACAAAATAAAAGTAGGCACGTAAAAACTTCGCTTCTCCCACAATTTCATTCTTTTCCTGTTCGGTCATTGTTTGAATGGCTGGCACTTTTTCAATAACCTGGTTGGCCCGGCCAATGCCTGCATAGCAGTTAGTCCAAAGGTTCCAGACACCGCTTACATCTGTACCGTCGGTAAAGGCAGCAATGCTTCTGCCATACCCTTCTGCCAGATTGTTTTCAATATCATCGGCACGATAGGTAAGCGTAGTATACAGTTCTTCAAAAAAAGTCCACTTGCTGCCATCGTATCCCTGCAGTGTAGCATAAGTGGCCGTAATACCTTCGAGGGCATTTTCTCTTGTTTGCCAAAACGATTGTTCGGTAATGTTTTGCTTGTCTGTTATGTCGAGATATTTGTCGGAGCAGGAAAAGAACAATCCCGACAGGATCATTGCTGCTATTGAGATTTTTTTAATTGGTGCCATATTTCAAGCTT
>JBQCGX010000160.1:0-122592 GCA_051955255.1 Agriterribacter sp.
GATGGATGGTGTTGGTCTTAAACAAGTATTAGCTAATACGATGTTGGATTAAAATTCAATGCTGTTTAGTTAAACCGACCAAGGCTGGAAATTTTTAATAATTATATTAATGAGCCGCAGATTTTCAAATGAAGGATCATCTGCGAATTTGCGGCAAAATGAGTTTTCACTAACTCAATGACATAGATTTTTAACCTGTCCGCGACATAACCACCCGGGAATTTTAATTATGCATTACCGGCCATCAACAGTGTAATCCACGCCAGTGCATGTTCTTTTAAATACTGTCGCAGGAAGGAGATGGAGCGAACGATATAGCCCTTTACTGTTTCGCGGGTAATGTTCATTTCACGGGCTATCTGTTCGTGCGTAAACCCGTTCTCACGGCTGAGCTTAAACGCTTTTTGCTGCTGTGGTGGCAACTGGTATATGCCTTCGTTTATACAAGCCTGTAACTCGTGGTAGGCTGCCAGTTGATCGGCGTCGGCAAGAACATCCTGCGATATGTGGAGGAGGTAATTAATGTAAGCGTCTTCTGTTTTAATACGCCTCATCCTGTTGTAGATGAGGTTACGGGCTGTAATAAACAGGTAGTTGTCAATATTTTCAATGGCAGTAAGCGTTTGCCTGTTTTGCCAGAGCTTCATAAACACTTCCTGCGTAATATCTTCCGCCTGCTCATGCACTCTTATCAGCATAAAAGCAGTGGCATACACTTTGTTCCAACAGGCATTGAACAACTGATGGAATGCATCGTTATTGCCCATGCTTATTTCGTGCAGGATAGTTTGGTTATTGTTGAGCTGACTGATCAAAGTATGAAAATTACCAGTATGCTGAAATTTTCAGAATCTAAATGGAAATTAAGAAAGATTTTTGAATTAGTAGACAGCTATCAGCAATTGGCTGCAAGCTTGTTTGAGTTTGTCGTTTATGGTTTATAGTTTGAACCAAACACTAAACGAAAAACCATAAACGCCAGACTTATTTAATCGTCAACGACTTAAACTTCTCTGTCAGTTCTGTCAGCGATTTCTCCACTCCCATTCTTTCAAGCGAAGAAGCGCCTACAAACCCATGTACTCCTGCCTTATCCAGCACCACGCGTACATCTTCCGGTGTGTTGATCGGTCCGCCATGCGCCAGGAAAAAAATATTGGGGTTAACGCGTTTGCCCGCCTCCATAATGTCGATGGTCGTTTTGATCGCTTCCTCCATGGTAACAGTTGCACCGGTTACGCCCACGGAGCCACCTACGGTTGTGCCTACATGTGAGATGATGGCATCGGCTCCCACTTCTGCCATTTGTGCCGCCTCTTCTGCTGTTGCCACATATACAATAGAGAAAAGATCCATTTGAGTGGCAAGGCGTACCATTTCAACTTCTTTGGCAAAACCCATTCCTGTTTCTTCGAGCACCTGCCTGAAATGCCCGTCTACAATACAATGTGTGGGAAAATTATTGACGCCGGAAAAACCCATCTCTTTCACTTTTAATAAATGGTGCCACATTCTGCGCCTCGGGTCAGACCCATGCACGCCGCATATCACCGGTATTTCGTCTACTACCGGTAACACTTCAAATTCGCCGATGCTCATCGCTTCTGCATTGGCATCGCCGTAAGCCATCAATCCCGCGGTGGAGCCATGACCAGCCATGCGAAACCTGCCGGAGTTGTAAATAATGATAAGGTCTGCTCCTCCTTTCTCAATGAATTTTGCACTGATGCCGGTTCCGGCGCCTGCTGCAATAATGGCTTTTTTTTGATCAATGGTTTTCTGCAACCGGTCTCTTACCTCCTGCTTGGTATATGGATTTCCTTTTCCTGTCCATGGATTCGGCATAATAATTTGCTTAAAGTTTTTGAAGATTGTTTTGGAGCTGCTAAGATAAAAGCAATTCGGTTTCCTGCTTTTACGATTTTTTCTTTTCCAGCAAACCCAGCAATGCCTCTACCAGCTCGTGCGAGAAAGCAGGATCATTGATATGAGCATCTGCTTCTGTTACGGTGATCGATGGCTTTGTATGTTTTTTTATAGCGTTGAAAAGCGCACGGTTAATTTCGGGACGATAAAAAATGCCGCCCTCGGCATCAATCTGTGAAATGCCTTTTGATGGGATCAACACTTTTACCGGCGCTGTGGACCGGTTTATTTTTGTTGCCAGTTGCGTTCCGAGTATTTCATTTTCCTCTTTATTGGTGCGCATCAACGTTACGTCGGGCGACCAGCTATACAATTCGCGGTTGCGGTAATGAGCGGGTACCGTATCGGGCTGTGCAAAGTTTACCATATCCAGGCAGCCTGGAACAACCACCTGCGGAATACCCATTTCTGCCGCTGCATTCAGTCGCTCTGGTCCGGCACTGCATATACCGTTGCACAACTCGTCTGCCAGTTCTGTAGTAGTAACATCCAGCACCGCATCAAACACACCCTCTCGTATCAACGATTCCATGGTTTTTCCTCCCAAACCATTTGCATGAAACGCCAGCACTTCGTATCCTTTTTTGCGCAATAGCTCGCTGCACTGGTCTACACAGGCAGAAGTATTGCCAAACATGCTGATTGCGATGGTGCCTGCGGAATTGCTTTTTTCGGACCGTTTGGTAATAGCTGCCATTGCACAAACAGCCGCAGCAGCCTGGCGTATCAATAACCGGCTGATATTGTTTAAACCTGCCACATCAACAATGGAAGGCATCAATACAATGTCTTTACTGCCCACCTGGCGCGACAGGTCTTTGGCGGCTGCCGTAGACAAACAAAGTTTGGCCACACCAAAAGGAATGGACTGCATGGCAGCAAGGGCTATATAGGTTCCGCCGCCGCCGCCCATACCGACTGCAGCTTTTATCTTGTTCTGAGCAACCAGTTCCGCTACCAGCTTTGCCGCTCCCGCACTCATTATCTGCACGGCCTTGCCACGGTCGCCTGACTGGCGAAGTGCTGTTAATGCAGTTCCTGCTGCGGCGGCTGTTTGCTCCGAAGTAATATCTACCGGGAATTGAACGGAAGTTTCCATCACGCCGGTGTTCAGCGCAATTACTTTCTCCCCGAGGGCAAGAATGCATTCGCGCAAAAAAGTGAAATCTTCTCCTTTGGTATCGAAACAACCGATTATTAAAACAGATTTTTCCTCTTTCATATCGAAAACAAAAAGGTCATTTGGAAGGAACAACAATATCGAATACAATCACCCTTTCGAGGTTAGGCACCACAAAAGCTTTTACTTCTTCGTGTATGGGATGGGGTAAGTAAGCGTCGCGCGATTCAGGCGTATCAAACGTCATTACAAAGCCATGCGTAAAATCTTCATTCAATCCTTCATCTCCATTATAGGGACCATATTCCATATCCAGTAGTCCTTCTATTCTTCCGACCATATGCTTCATCGTAAGGAAACAATCATCTATCTGTGCATCCTGCACGCCGGGCTTGAATTTAAAAACGCCGAAATGTCTGACCATAATGTGCTTACTAACGGTTTGGTTTATTGGGGTGATGAATTTACATGATTTTTTTTGAACCACGGAACCATGGGGAGATAGTTTACGGTTTATCGTTTATGCGTTTGAATGCACGTGTTTTTTTGAACCACGGGGACACGAGGGCACAAAGGGTCACGGAGATGATAAGAACCGAATAGGTGGGCCACGGCGAGTGTGTCATCTCCTTTGGAGAGGTTAGGTGAGGCTTTTCGTTTGAACCACGGGGCACGAGGACACAAAGGATCGCGGAGATATTGAGGTTATTGTTTACCGCGTGTTTGAATTGATAGGAATCGAATAGGTGGGCCACGGCGCGTGGCTCCTATCCTTTGGAGAGGTTAGGTGAGGCTTTTTCGTTTGAACCACGGAGGCACAAGGGCACAGAGGATCACGGAGATGGATTCCTAACGGCGAACGACAAACGACAAACAATAAACCCTAAACTCCAAACATCTCACTTCAGCTCTTCAAACTTATCGGGATACAGGCGGATGGTCTTGTGAGGTTGATCTTTTACCTTTCCTATAAATACGAGCCTGCCATCCTTAGCTTCTATAATTATGGCAACATCTTTTGCTTCCTGCCCCGATGACTCAAAGTGTGCATTATAAACGGATTTGCCTTTTTTAAAAGCGCTGGGCCAGGCACAGCTTTCTACAGTAAAGCTGCCAATCATTGGCGGATTGGTACCGGGAGAAATAATGATCTCCTTTTCTTTTATTTCGATGGTTGATTTCTCCTCTACGCTGCGGGTTACATTTCCCGCCGTATCGAGGTATTCGGTTTTAGAGGCAGTCAGTAATATTTTTTTACCGCATTGTGCAAAACCTTCGATGCCTGCACAGCAAAGTATAACAGTAAGTGAAAGGATTATTTTGTTCATATGCAAATATTTATATGCTTATGAAGATAGATAACCCCTGAGGATATATACAGAGAGTTGCTTTTAGTGGTAAAATGCGCTTATATTCGGTAACAGTAAACATAAACATACTTCCAATATTAAATCCGCATGACACTTGTTGAACCACATTTCTGGGAACGGATGCAGTCGTACGCAAAGCTGTCGCAGGAAAGCATGGAAGCGCTGACCGGCATTCTTCAGCAAAAGGCGTACAAAAAAAATGATCTCTTTGTGGCAAACGGGCAAATTCCTAAAACTGTTGCTTTTGTGACAAAAGGCTTGTTTTCGCAGTACTATACAACCGACAACGGCGATATCATTATCAAGCGTTTTTTCCCCGAAGGCTACTTTACTGCTTCAATCAGCGCTTTGCTTACAAGGTCGCCCAGCAACTTTACCATTAAAGCGCTGGAGCCTGCTACTGTACTGGAATATGATTTTGATTCCTTTAAACGGTTAACAGAAAAGCACAGGGATATTGCGGCCATGTATATCCGTTATATGGAACTTCACTGGATCATTGAGAAGGAGCCGCTGGAAATTTCATTGAGGCATGAAACTGCCAAAAGCAGGTATCTTGATTTCCTGAAACAATATTCCTTCCTGGAGCCGCGCCTGAAGCAACATGAAATAGCCTCTTACCTGGGCGTAACTCCCACCCAACTCAGCCGCATCCGCGCCGAGCTGTAATTTTTTTTCAAAGCATCAACATATGTAAATGTTCGGACCGGCAGCGCTGCATACTTTTGAATCGTTAACCAAACACAACAACGCATTCAAAAATTATCGTTATGCAAGTTTTGATAAAGAAAGACTATTTCACAGATCAGCTCCAAAATGAAGCAACGATCATCCGCGCTGAAGAGGGAGAGCGCATTTGCGCGGGAGAAGGATCCTGCACCTTTAAAATTACGAGCGAAACATCGAACAATCAGTTGGGGATATACGAAATTGTTGTTCCGCCTAACACAATTGGTGCGAGGCTGCACTACCACCGGTTTATGGATGAGATCTTCATTGTAAATAAAGGAATATTGACTGTGCAGGCATCGCACGATGAACACCAGTTGTACGAGGGAGACATGGTATATATTCCCAGGTTTACGTCACATGCATTTTCCAATACATCTGACAAGGAAGTAAAACTAACCTTGATATTTACGCCTTCGCAACAAAGAGAAGGTTTCTTTCATGGAATGTTTGAGTTGTTGAATGAACCTGTAATGGATACTGCAAGGTTTATACAGCTTTATCATAAATACGACAGCTATTTGGTGGAAGGGGAAGGAGAAAGGCGGAGGGTTTGAGGTATGCGGTTTAGGGTTTGAGGTTTAGAGTTTAACTATAAACCGCAAACAACAAACACTCTCTGCTATTACAATTTCTTTTTTATTTAATGTGCTGCGAGGGCGCGGTCACTCTGGTTTTTTGTATTTTACCGGTTTAATATTTAAAAATACAATTTCATGCAGCGTCGTAGTTTCATCCGCAATGTGTCTGGAACATTGTTATTGCTTGCAAATGGCAGTATACTCCGGGCAAATGTTTTTAATGAGAAAAAAGTGGTATTGCGTTTTGCTGTTGCTTCTGACGGGCATTACGGCGAAAAGAACACAACATTTGCAGAGCACTACCAGTCGCTGGTTCAATCTATCAATTCATTTCACAGCACTACCCCTCTGGATGCCTGTGTAATAAACGGGGACATCATTCACAATGAACCGGACTTTTTGCCGCAGGCGGCCAAAGCTCTGCAACAACTACAGGTACCCTTTTACGTTACCCGTGGCAATCACGACAGGGTAAGCAGCGAACTATGGCAGCAAACCTGGAACATGCCGCTGAATCATTCCGCAATGGTAAAGAACAATGTATTTCTGCTGGGCGATACTTCTAACGAAAAGGGAGAATACCTGCCGCCTGATGCCGGTTTCTTTGAAAGCAGCCTGCAGCATTACAAAGACGCTCCGAATATTTTCATCTTCCTGCACATTACACCGGTAAAATGGACGAAACATGCTGTTGACGGAACAGATTTTCAACAACTATTACAGCAGCACCACAACGTGAAAGCCGTGTTTAACGGACATGATCACGACCAGGACAATGTAAAAATGCTTGGCAGCATTCCTTTTTTGTTTGATGGACATTTTGGCGGCAGTTGGGGTACGGCTTACCGTGGCTTCCGCATTGTTGAATTGCTGGAAGACAACAGCATGCGTTCTTTCGTTATGACTCCTTCTACACGGGTAAATGAATTTGAAAGCCGGATGTGAATAAGCGATCAGCCATCAGCTATCAGCAGTCAGATCACAAATCACAAATTCTAAAGCAGTATTATTGCAGAACATTCAATGTTTAATTATTATCATGATCAAACCTGTTTACCGTTCTTATATATTCCTGACTATACTATCGCTCTGCTTCAAAATATCCCAGGCCGCTATTGTTGATACTGTAGTAACCTATAGTCCGTCTATGAAGAAGCCAATTAAAGCTGTGGTTATCCGTCCCGATAATTACGAAAAAGAAAAAGAGCTGCCTGTAGTATACCTGTTGCATGGTTACAGTGGCAATTATGCCAACTGGATCAGCAAAGTAAAAGGACTGGAAAAAGCGGTTGACCTTTACCGTTGTATGATCGTGTGCCCTGATGGGGGCTTCGGCAGTTGGTATTGGGATAGTTATTTAGACAGTTCCAGGTATGAAACCTATATAAGCCGGGAGCTGGTAAGCTGGATAGATAATAAATACAAAACGATCAAAAATAAAAGTGGAAGGGCTATCACCGGCTTAAGCATGGGAGGTCACGGCGCATTGTATCTTGCCTTTAAACATCCGGATGTATTTGGAGCCGCAGGAAGCATGAGCGGTGGCGTAGACATTCGCCCGTTTCCCAACAACTGGGACATGGCAAAACACCTGGGATCGTATGCAGAACACCCTGAACGTTGGGAGAAAAATACTGTAATCAATATGTTGCACCTGCTTGCTCCGGGCAAGTTATCGTTGATCATTGATTGTGGCACGGAAGATTTCTTTTTCAAAGTAAACGAAGAACTTCACGAACAACTGCTGCTCCGCAATATTCCTCACGATTATATAACACGTCCCGGTGCACACAACTGGGAGTATTGGGCAAATGCAGTGCAGTATCAACTGTTGTTTATGCATCGGTATTTTGAAGCAGCGGTAAGCCATTAGCTGTCAGCTATCAGCATTCAGCATTCAGCCTAAAGCCTTGCTACATCCTTCACCTTACACCCTACACCTTCTACCTTCCCCCTTCCTCAGTTCCTATAAAACGCACAATTTTCTTTCGACACAATATCGATGGGCATATAGTAAGTTTTGGGCACTTCCGTTTTAAGCACCAGGTGCTGGTATAAGCTCATAATAGCCCTGTAGCCTTGTTCGATGGGTTTGTGACAGATGAGGAAATCGATCCACCCTTTTTTAAGAAACGAAATATTCTCTTCAATAAAATCGTAACCGGTAACCAGCGTATTTTTTATTTGATGTTTTTCAAGAAAGCCAGCTATAGCTCCCACCCTGGAGTTGGTTACAAAAACGGAACGGATATCGGGATGCTGCTCAAAAATTTCTGACAGGTTTTTTTCGATGGAAAGTTTATCCGTTTTTCTGATGTCGGTTTTCACAATGGGATTTTTCCTGTTGTTGTCCTTGAAATAAGCCCGGAACCCTTCCTCCTTGCGGAGCAGGCGATTGTGCTGCTGGTTTTTGATTTCTTTTGAAACATTTACCACCAGGATCTTTGCCTTTTCGGTTACGCTGTACTTAACCAGTTGCCCGCCAAGATAACCGCTTTGAAACAGATCGGGCCCTATATAACAGAGGCTGGGCTGATGGGGAATATCTGAATTGATGAATACAAAGGGTATGCCTTGCTGTTGACAGGCGTTCGTAAATTGTATAGACTCATCCAGGAAAAAAGGCGCCAGCAACACAGCATCAACCTTTCGTTTAAGGATAAGCGCTGCCTGCTTTACAAACGAATCTTTATCGTTCTGATCGAAAAAAAATTTCCCGATATTGATACCAAATTGTTTTAGCTCGGCTTCTGCCTGTATAATGCCATTTAAGGGCGCCTGCCAGTAATCTGATTCGTCGGAAATATGCGGAATGAGAATATCAAATTGCAGGGTTTTGCGCGAGGCTAATGTGCGTGCCAGGATATTGGGCTGATAATTCAGCTCCTGTATGATCTTATTGATCTTTGCTTTTGTTTTTTCGGAAACCCCTTCCCTGTTGTGCAATACCCTGTCTACTGTTCCTATAGAAACTTTGGCGCGTCGTGCGATCTCCTTTACGCCTGTGGTATTATTTTTATTCTTTGAACTCATACTGTATGGTAAAGATAGGTTGTACTTTTCGCTATTGAATTTACATTCATTTTTCGGATGAAAGACCTGTTTGCTCGCGCACTAAGGTTGCTTCGCTGCCATATGTTTTGCTGTGAATTTAAGCGCTGCCGATCCGCAAGGAAGGTACGAGAGGAGAAAAGTTTGGATAACGTTTGATGACTTAATGATGCAAAGTCATCAACCCTTTACCGTCATCGCGAGCCTCCGGCGAAGCGATCTTCCGCACTAAGCAACGGTTAGCTACGCACAAAGGTTGCTCTGTCGCCATAAGTTTTACTTTGACTTCAGGTCATCGCCGGCATCTTGCAACGATGACACGAAGAGGCGGTTAAGGTTTCCAACTTTTAAAAGGTTGGAAACCTTGCCAACGGTGTGCCGTATTTGTAATCATCAATAAATACTCTATATTGCCCCGTAATACAACGATATGAGAGCACTGCTTATCCTTCTTTCCCTGGTATCTGCCATCAGCCTTCATGCCCAGAAATCGCAAAGAAACAATGTGGCCCTGTACGCTTTTGATGAAAAATGGAACAGTTGCAGAGTAGAAGAAGCAAAATACCTGGGATGCCTGCAAAAGCTGAGCGATACCGCCTATGAGTGGATGTATTATCATTTTGACGGCCCGTTGATAACTATCGAAACCTACAAAGACAAGGATGGTACCAAACCTCACGGAGAAATTTATTATTACGGCGCTGACGGAGCTTTGGATTCTTCTGGTCATACATTTGAAGGCAAACGACATAAGTGGTGGCACTACTATACGGATTCGTTAACCTTGTGGAAAAAGGAACAGTATGATATGGGAAAACTGCTGGTGAGTATGGACCTTGCGGCTATAGAGGCGGAAAGAGAAGCGAATAAGCAAAAAGCTGAAAATGAAAAACATTGGGGAGAAGTTGAAGCCAGGTTTAAAGGAGGTGATGAAGACTGGATTAAGTACGTTCAAAAGAACCTCAATTTTCCTGACAGGGCAAGAAAACTGAGTAAAGAAGGGCGCATGCTGCTGCAATTTGTTGTAAATACGGATGGTACTACCGGCAATATCAGGATGCTGCGATCAATAGAATATTCTCTGGATGAAGAAGCGATGCGGCTGATCAGGAATTCGCCCAAATGGAGCCCCGCCCATCAAGATGGTAAAATGGTGAAAGCCTACCGCAGACAACCGTTGACGTTTCAGTTACCAAAGTAAGAAATGTTTGGAGTTTATTGTTTGACGTTTATTGTTTGGAGTTACCACAACAATAAACCGCAAACCACAAACCCACCTCCTATTCATTGCCCAGTTGCCTCAGCGTTATATATGCCATCAGTCCCGAGCTGTGGCTAAGCGCCGCTTCATCTACATTGAAAGTAGCTGTATGCAAAGAAGAGGTAATTCTCTTTTCTTCGTTCCTGATACCGAGCAAATAAAAGCAGGAATCTGCCAGGTGGGAATAATAAGCAAAATCTTCCGACGCCATCCATTGATCCGCCTCCAGCACATTTTCTTCTCCAAGGTATTCGGTTGCATACTCCGAAAGTTCGGCTGTGAGGGCTTCATTGTTAAACAGGTAGGGATAACCGTTATTGATGGTAAATTCACAAGCTCCGCCCATACTTTCGGCTATACCTTCTGCCATTTTTTTCATTTCCTTCCTGGCTTTGTCGCGCCATTCTTCATCAAACGTGCGGAAAGTTCCTTCCATATACACTTCGTCGGGAATAACGTTAATGGCGCCATTGGCAATCATCCTGCCAAATGAAATAACTGTTGGAACAAAAGGATTTGCGAGGCGGCTTACCAACTGCTGCAACGCTACAATGATGTGTGACGCAATTAATACGGGATCGATATTATCCTGCGGCTGAGCGCCATGACCGCCCTTCCCTATCACTTTTATTTTCAGCTCGTCCATCGATGCCATGTGCTTGCCTTTTCTGAACGCAACCTTGCCGCATGCAATGGTTGGCATTACGTGCTGTCCTATTACTGTGGCCGGAACGGGGTTTTGCAACACTCCCTCGCGTATCATCAACGTGGCTCCGCCGGGCAACCGTTCTTCGCCGGGTTGAAAGATCAGTTTTACCGTGCCGCCAAACTGGTGTTTAAGCGACTCCAGTATTTTTGCTACGCCCAGCAAAGAAGAGGTATGCACATCGTGACCGCAGGCATGCATTACACCGGGTTTTTGAGAAATATAATCAACATCATTTTGTTCCGTAATAGGCAATGCATCCATATCGGCACGCAGTGCGATTACTTTATCGGATGGCAGCCCGCCTTTTACAACAGCCACCACGCCGGTATTTGCCATGCTCTGCCATTGTATGCCCATACGAGTCAACGTGGCTTTCACAAAGTCTGATGTTTCATATTCCTGGAAAGACAATTCAGGATGTGCATGAAGATGCCTGCGCCACCCAACCACTTCTTTAAATAGCTCTTTCGCTTGTTGCTGTATCCCCTCTTTCAACATAACCAATAAATTAAGTAAATGCCTTTTCTTTTTGCAGGAAATTTTTTACAAACGCATCGTCGGTTAAATGCGGATACATGCTGCAAACACGGTCTATCCCCTCTGCCTGTCCCGGCGACAATACTTCCTGCGGGCTCAGGCACCATATTCCTTCCATCAAACCCTGTCGCCTCAATACTTCGTGTATGCCTGCTATGCAACCTTTAAATGAGTTCTTAACATCGAAAATAGCGGCATTCATGTCCGTTACTTCAATCCCTGTCGATAACAAACTTTCAATGCCTGGATCGCCATTTGAAAGACGTTGTTTGATTGTATCAAACAACGTCACCGACTTTTGCGTCCAGGCAGCCCAATGTCCAAGCAAACCACCCACAAACCTTTTTTCAATTTGTTTTCCATTTATGCTGAACCGGTAGGGCGTTATTAAATCCGCCACAATATTATCATCATTACCGGTATACAAGGCAATTTCATTGCATCGCTCCGAATGACATACCGCTCTTATTACGTCCAGCGTTTGGTAACGGTTGAATGCCGCCACCTTTATGGCATGTACATTGTCAATGTCTGCAAAATCTTTCCAGAACTCATAACTCAAAATGCGCCCGCCCACAGCCGGTTGCAAATAAAATCCAAATACAGGAATTACCTCCGCAATTTTTTCCGCTCTTTGTATCAGTTCATTTTCGGTATAGGTGTGCAAACCACCCATGCTTACCAACCCAAGATGATAGCCATATTTAACCGCCAGCTCCGCTTCGCGCAAAGCTGCATCCGTTGGGCCAACAATGCCGGCTACTTTTATGAAAGGACGACCGGGAATTTCTTTTTCAATTTCCTCTGCCGCTAATTTCAAAACCGGTTCCAGCAGGTTAAACTCCGGTTTGCGTATTTCAAATTGCGTGGTATGCACGCCCACCGCTACTCCTCCCGCGCCGCTTGCAATATAATACCGGGTGAGCCTGCGTTGCCGATCTTCGTCTAGCTTCAACCGTTGGTTCAATACCAGCGGATGCGCAGGAATAACCGTGCCCTGGTGCAATACCTGTTTGATAGCTGTTGCTAATGCTTTCATGTCCGTTTTTTAAAATTGACCTTCTCTTTCCTGGAAATGGGTGGATTTGTTGATGGTTTTTCCACCTTGCTTTACCCACTCTGCCAGCAATGCAATCATTTGTTCGAGCGCTACGCGGGGTTGGCCAAACAGCCTGAAAGATTCCCAAGCGTTGCTTAACAAAGCCGTTGGTTGTTCCTCACCTGTAAAAACGGGCTTTTTCTCAAATAGTCTTCCAAATGCTTCGGCTATTCCTCGCACCGAAGCGGTTTCGGGACCGGTGATGTTTACAATTTTTGCCGGCATTTCGCAATGCAGCAAAGCGCGTATCGCCATTTCGTTGGCGTCGCCCTGCCATATTACATTTACGTGCCCCATGCGCAGGTCGATGGGCTTTCCTGCATATACGGCCTTTGCAATTTCAAGCAACACGCCATAGCTTACATCGTTTGCATAGTTAAGCCTGTAAATAAACAAAGGAGTATTGTATTTTGATGCGGTATACTGGAAAAGCCTTTCACGTCCCAGACACGATTGTGCATATTCGCCCACCGGCGCAACAGGATGCTGCTCGTTTGACCCGCCTCCCGTTACCAGAGAAAGCGGGTATACATTTCCGGTAGAAAATACCACGATGCGAGATTGCTTAAAATATTGCCCCACACGTCCCGGCAGATAAGTATTCATTGCCCAGGTAAACCACTCTTTGCCCGTAGTTCCGAATTTTTGTCCCGCCAGGTACAGCACATTGTCAACCTGCGGCAAACTTTCCAGTTGTTCATCTTCCAGCAGGTCTATTGAATACGTTGTAATGCCATTTGCCTCCAGCCGGTCGCGCACTCCCGGTTCGGAAAAGCGGGACGCCGCAATGATTTTTTTTGGCACACCGGCTTTTGCAACAGCCTGGCTGGCGAGCAAGGCCAGCGCCGGTCCCATTTTACCGCCGGCACCGAGCAGCAAAATATCACCTTTAATTTTTTTAACATCGTTGATCAACGCCTGCGATGGTTGCAGCAGTTCCTCGTATTGCTGTTCTATATCTTTCATTGTTATTATTATTTTATCAAAAAGTCTTTAAGGTTGATGAGCGCCAGGATGATGATGATCGTTAGTCCTATGAACCCCGCCACCTTCATAAACATGGAGTTTTTATGCGCTCCCATAATTTTTTCATCGTTGGCAATGGAATACATGGCTATGCCAATAAAGGGAACAATAAAGATGGTAATGCTTTGGGCAAATACGATCAGTTGCAGGGGAAGTTTGCCGAAAACAATTGCTATGGTTGCTCCTGTAACCATTACCAGCGCAATGAGCATTTTTACCGGAGCAGCATTCAAATTGCTGCCTTTGCCCAGGCTGTCTGCCAGCAGTGTTCCCCCCAAAGTTGCATTGCCAATCAGCGCCGAAAAAGCGGCTCCGAACAAGCCGGTTAGAAATAACGATGCCGCATACTCGCCAAACATGGGTTCCAGCGCCCGCGACATATCGGTTGCGGTATTTACCTGTATACCTTGCGGATGCAGCACCGCGCCGGCACAGATCATTACCATGGCGCTCATCATACCCAGCAGTAAAATACCGGTAAAACTATCGCTGCCGGTTTGGAGTATGCCGGGGCTTAACCGGCGTCTTTCCTGCACAAGATATGCCTGGTAGCACGCGCCTACTATAGATACGGAAGAAGCGAAGAAAGCAATGATCAGCCCCGAAGCGCCTTCAGGTACCGATGGAATGAATATACCTTTTGCTACAGGCGCCAGCCCGGGCTTAACCATTATGAGGGTGGTAATGAATGCAAATAGTTTTACAATGATGAGGAATATCATGATCTTTTCGAGCACCTTGTAAAAGGTTCTGAAAAAAAGCAAACTGATGCCGATAAGATTAAGTACAACAATCCATAAAGCAACAGAAGTATGGGTAAGCTCTGCTACGGCAATGCCTACCCCTGCAGAATTGCCTGCCTGGAACGAAGCGCATACAAGAAACACACCAATGCCTACTGCAACAGAAATGCCCCTGCCCCATTTTTGCCGTATCACGCTCAGGAGCGACTGGTTGGTGGCAATGCCAATGCGCGCTGCCATAGCAGTAAACACAAACATAAAAAACACAGCAAGTGCCACTATCCATAACAGTGAGAACCCATACAACGAGCCAAGCTTGGAAGTAATGGTCATTTTGCTGGGCCCAAACACCAACGCGGCGGTAATTAAGCCGGGGCCTAAAGACTGAAGCCATGACTGTAAACTCCTGCCTGCTATTATTTTTTCGGTGCGGCTAATGGTACTCATGAATGCATTTGGTTTTGATGAAGATCAGGTATTGTATCCGGCTTCCAGGTTGGCAACAGTTCCGGCACGGGCCACCATAATATTATTCAACCCCACTCCTGCCTGTAATTTTCCTTCTGCTGAAATCCTTTACAGGACAAGCATCCAACACGTCGGCATAAACCGAACACACATTTTATTCTTTTCTGGTGAATTTCCGTGTACGTACCCGAAAATAGTGAAAATAAATGAACGAAGGACCACAAAAGTGAAAAGTAAAAAGTAAAAGAACAGTTTTTCATTTTTGACCTTTCACCTTTGCCCTTTTTATTTCTGCTTAATTAAAACTGATCGACTTCCTGTTTAACGGATTCAAAATTTTGCCTGAAAGAAGCATAGCGGTCGCTTAGCTTATGGTGAACTTCCGACGACATGGCGTCGCCTCCTGCCTGTGGGTTTTCGCGGGAAAAAGAATTCAGTTGCATTTTTACCAGGTGCATTTCGTTTCTGAGCTCATCTATTTCGCGGCGAAGCTCAGCAAATTTTTTTTCGAACGATGCTCCTGTGCTCCTGGTATCTGTACCGTTTCGTTGCAGCATAATTTGCTGAAGGTGATCGGAAAAGATGCGCAGCACATTGATATCAAAATTCATTTCTGCTATCCAAAGGCGGTAACGGAGGTGGAGATTACTAATAGAAACGGTGTCAGACATGAGACGCTTTTTTTATCAAATTACATTAAAATACAACAACACCGAAATGGAAATACAAAGGGTGCATATCTCTTCGATGAGAAAGTTCAAATTTTCGCCGGCAGGTGTAGACACCGCCATTAAGCACGCTGCCGGCTCCGTTGCTTCAGAGAGGCAACCGGTTTGTAAAAAAGCCAGCCCCTTAATGCTTTGCACCGTAGGTGCTACCCTTATAGAGGGCTGCACCTACGGCGCAGTAAAAAAGATGTTGACGATTGTTACAAACAGATAGCACCTACGGTGCATGATCAATCGCATCACCATTGCTATTTCTTAAGTTGACTGCTACGTTGGACACCGACCGGCAGAGGATTCTACACTGCTATGCAAAGTCTCTAATCATATATGTTAGAAACCTATGTTTTCGCCGGTCAGACCGCCCCGCGATCCGCCCACTCAGCTCAGCCGGGGCGTGCCGACCGAAACCACACCATCGCACGCTGAATGAACGAGCATTCGGCCAGGCCGGATGGTATTAGGTTTCTTCCAGGATATAAGTTAACAGCTATAGTGTTGCCCCGATCATGGGCTGCAGGTATCGCATTATTGCAAAAAAATACCGCAAACCCCGGAAAAGCGTTTCCTGTGTTTGCGGTAAAAGCACCTGCAAGTGAGATTATTTTAAATGGCTGCTTACGATTTTAGCCAGATCAAACATTGAGATCTGCGTCTTGCCTCCGAACAGCGTTTTTAATTTATCGTCGGCATTGATCATTCTTTTATTTGTGCTATCCTGTAATTTATTTTTACGGATATACTCCCATATTCTTTTGATCACCTCTGTTCTTGGCAAAGGTTTGCTTCCGATAACGTCGCCCAGAGCGGCGCTTGGCGTTAAGGGCGCCATAAATGCTGCGTTAGGTTTACGCGCTGATTTTTTTGCCGCTTTAGCTGGTGCTTTTTTTGCGGGCTTAGCAGCTTTCTTAGCTGCTTTGGGTGCTGCTTTTTTAGCTGCTTTTGCAGGAGCTTTTTTTGCGGCTTTCTTTGGCGCCGCTTTTTTGGTTTTTGCTGCCATAATTGTTGATTGGTGATGAGTAAATTAATATGAATGTTGATTGTAAGCTAGTGAAATAAGTTCATCTATATACACATATTTTTCCACTATTATATAAATGGGGATATCAGGTGAGTTTCGTGACAGTTACCGAGGGAAAAACGCTGTGCGGGCCTGAAAAAACAAACCCTTATTCCGTGGTAGAAATAAGGGTTCGGCAGGTAGATTTACCATGCTTATGGATGCTCTTTCAGCAGCGCCTCAGGGGTGTAAAAGTCCTTCTTATCCTTCACTGCGGCCCTTACTGCTTTCACCTTTTCGGCAGTAACAGGGGGAGCCTGGTTGCCAAAGGAATTCCTCACGTAAGTCAATACAGCAGCCATTTCTTCGTCGTTCAGCAATCCTTCAAACGGCGTCATTGGAACCTGCCCGGGGTATTTTACACCATTCAGTTCAAGCGGTCCCTGCATGCCCTTTAATGCCAGTTTTATCAGCCGGTCTTCGCTACCCGTTACCCAGTTGGAGCCTGCCAGCGGCGGAAAACCAGAAGCTTTCAGCCCTTTGCCATCGGGTTGATGGCAGGTAGCGCAATAGCCTTCTTTCGCATAAATTTCTTTCCCTTTTTTATACAATTCCAGCTCATTGCCCTTCAATGAAGAAACAATCACTTCCTCTTTATGCGTTTTTACCAGCTTGCCATTTAAGTGTGCTACCGCAGCTTCATGCGCGTTCACCATCCATTCGTCGAGCGGTTTTTTCGCTGCTTCTTCCAGAATAGGCAACCCTTTTTCTTTGCCTATCCACGAGGCAGCTACAATGGCTGCAAGGCGCACTCTCCCGCTGTCGTCTTTGGCCGCCTGCATCAACAGGTCTGCCTGGTCAGGCACCTGGTGCCCGGTATAACGAACTACCATTACCGCAGCAGCGCGGGCCCGGTAATCTTTTGCCTTCAGCACCTGTTTCAACAAATCCTGGTCTACCCTGTCCATACCCCAGCTTACCCATAAGGCTTCGAGCAGGTGATGCTCGTAGCGGGGATCATTCTTATCAAGCCCGTTCACCCATGTTTTAAGCTTAGACAATACTTCATCCACCTTTCTTCCTCTCAGTTCGCGGCGGGTGCGGTAGCGGGTACGGTATTCCGGTAGTTTTAAATTATCGAGCAACTGCTCAATAGAAGCGCCGTCTATTTTAGCCGGTGTTACCAATGGTCTTGATGGATAAGTAATGCGGTATACGCGACCGTGAGAGTGATCGCGCAGCGGATCGCGCGCGTTGTGCTGCATGTGGCCTATCAAAATGTTGTGCCAGTCTATTACATACAGCGAACCATCGGGGGCAAACTCCATGTCTACGGGGCGGAAGTTGCGGTCGTCGCTCACCACTAGGTCTACCCTATGGTGGCTGGCATAGCCGGTGCCACTATCCTGTATTACATGTTCCTTTGTACCCAGGAAGCCGATCGTGTTGTTGATCAGCAGGTCGCCCTGCACTTCATCAGGAAAATGCCGGCTCGATACAAACTCCAGCCCGGAGGTAGGTCTTACTTTATGCGCCTCTTCTATCAGGTTGAAGGACTTGTGAGTGGCTTCACCATAATGAGGCAGCACCGTGCCGGGCATCATCCACCGTACATCGGGACCGGATGTTTCGGCAAAGAAAGGCTGCCCCCAATCATCAAAGGCAATTCCCCAGGGATTGGGTATCGACAATTGCGCCGTACGCTCCAGCTTATGTAACTGTGGGGCATACCGGTAAAAGCCGCCATTGGTACCACGCACAGGGCCATACGAAGTTTCTACATTGGTGTGAAGGAATACGCCTTCGCCCATGTAAATGGCGCCGGAGGGATCGGTAGTAAAGGCGTGGATGTTGTGATGCGTGTCGTGATCGTCGAACCCGCTCAACAAAATCTCTACCTTATCTGCTTTACCATCCCCATCGGTGTCTTTCAGCAATTTAAAATTGGTGCCCTGCGACACATACACGCCTTCGGGTGCAATTTCAAAACCCACGGGCAGGTGCAGGTGATCGGCAAAAACAGTGTGTTTGTCTGCCTTGCCATCACCATTGGTATCTTCCAGTATAATGATTTTGTCGTTGGGCTTGGCATCACCGGGTTTGTAGTGAGGATAGCTTGGCATGGTTGCCACCCATAAACGCCCTTTATTGTCGAACGACATCTGCATAGGCTTTGCCAGGTCGGGGAATTCTTCTTCCGAAGCGAACATTTCAATTTTATATCCAGCCGGAACTTTTAATTTCTTAACTGCGTCCTCACCATACAAATAGGTGAGACTTCCGTTTACTTGCGGATTGAAATTGGTTTTAACCGGCTGCAACTGCAACGTATGTTTGTCAGCTTCTGCCAGGTCTACTTTCTCACCCTTCGAAGTTGCCACCCACACTGCGCTGTCGCGAATAGCAGTCATTTGACGGATCTTTTCAATTTCTGCGGGATAGTTATCCGGACCGAAAGGATTATACCGGCGACCGTTTACATGCACACCATTGGGAATTTTATAATCGCTGTGCCAGGCCCAGTTCTTTTCCATAACGGCATCGTATACCAGCTTTTTATCGGCTTTCGAAGTAATATCGTGTTTACCAAAAATGGCATCTGCCAGGAAGATGCCGAATTTCTGATACCCTTCGTCGTTCAATTGCGAACCGTCTATAGTGAGGGGTTCTTTTGCATTGTCGAACCATTCTTTCGAGGGAGCATAGGCATCTATAAACACTACCTTGTTCTGCTCTGCTACTTCTTTCATGCCTTTGGTATACAGCAAAAGATTTTCGTTCTCTTTTTTACCGTCGGGCAGATCATATTTACCCGAAAGATTTTCAAAAGCAATGGGCGAAACGATCACCAGTTTTGCAACGGAAGAATCGCCTTTATAATGTTGACTGAGTGTGTGCTTGATGAACGCATCCAGCTCTGCTTTATAATTTTCAAGGCCGGCCTGCCCCTGGAAAGATTCGTTGTAACCAAAAAATGCGATGATCACATCCGGCTTATGCCTGGTAAGCCACTGATCGGGCGACTCATAAAACCCTTCGCTTCCCGAAGGCGTTGCCAGCTCTGTTTGAAATTTTTCAGCACCGGGAAAAGCCCACGGATCGTTGCGGGAGGCATGCGGACGAAACCCGGGCGTATTGCCCCCGTCGCACATGTTGCGGAAATACAACATGCTATCGGGATAGCGTAGCTGCATTTCTGTTTCAAAATGATCGTAATTGATCATCCTCGATCCGAGATTATTGCCCACCAGTACAATGTGTGAACCTTTGTGGATTGGAACCTGCGCTGAATTGCCAGACTGACAAGATGTGAAAACAATCGTTGTTAATACCCATCCAAAGAAAAGGAATTGGATTTTGCTTGTGCAAGGGTTGTTCATTAGTGCATAAATTTTAGGAGGCTAAATATATGTATTAACACGGTAAATTGTGTAATAATTAACATCAATTAGCATTGATGCCCAATTTCAGACAAACGATTGCACGGGGAAGATTTGATATTTGAGGTTTAGGGTTTGTGAATGTATCGCTTTATATCTTTTAGTGCCTGATGCAATATGGATAGCATTTCTTTTCCCGGTTGCCACTCTTCTGTTTCTGATTTTCCATGTCCAAGTGTAATAAAGTCGATCAATTTGTTACCTGAAAAATAAAAATCTCCTGCCCAGCGAATGGAATCAAGTGTAGCTCCATTGTCAAAATAAGAAGTGATCGATTCGGTGGCGTAGAAAAGCGTATCGTTTTTAAGAAAGAATGTTTGCTGCTTTGTTTCATCTTTCAGCGAAAATTTCCGGGTGATCTTCATTACATTATTTTTAGCCGTAGCAATGTGATATTGAAGACCATCCAAAGTGCTGTCGTTCGGGATAACAATTTTTTTTTCGCTAACCTTGTTACCGGCGAACTGCCGGATCTGTTTATCAATAACTGCCTTTTGTTTTTTTACAATGCTTGGAAAACAGACTACTATATCTACGCATCTTTGCTGCAATTTTGCCTGTGGAAAATGAAGATCATACGCTATGTCAGTATCTTCACCTATCCACATAGCATACACTCTGCCGGTATCAATATGGTAGTTACGCACCAGGTATTGCAAAACGTTCATGGCTCGTTGCTCAGCAAGCCAACTGTTGTGCTGCGTTGATCCGATGGTATCTGTATAGGCGTATATTTTTAGATGTGCATCATCGTCTGATACAAATTTTTCTCCGATACGATTCAACAATGGCAGGTATTTAGCATCTATTGTACTGCTGTTATTTTTAAACCATATGGTTTCAATCTGCTGAGACCGGGCGATGATTGGGCAGGAACACAATAGCAACATGCATATGGCTGACAAGATGATTTTCATAATTTTTGTGTCTTTCGCAGCTAAAAATACGCTTTGCGGGGAAATTTCCGAAGCCGCCTGTTAACAACCAGCAACCACGTCAAAGCATCATTACAATTCCTTTCTGTTTTTTTTAACATCTTAATTTGGTGCTTTGCCTGTTTGATAATATTTTTCAAAGTTGTATGAACATACTTTTAGTGGAAGATGAACCAACGGTTATCTCGCTGATACAGCGGGGGCTTGCCGAACAAAATATTTCGGTAAGCGTGGCGCTTGATGGCAGCACGGGGTTGCAAATGGCGACGAATCACAATTTTGATCTTGTTTTGCTGGATATTATGCTGCCGGGATTGAACGGTATTGAAGTATGCAAAGCCCTGAGAAAAGAAAATATTAACACACCTATTTTAATGTTAACCGCATTGGGCAGCACCGAAAATGTAGTGACGGGGCTGGACAGTGGCGCAGATGACTACCTGGCAAAACCTTTTAAATTGTCTGAGCTGTACGCAAGGATACGAGCATTGGGTCGCAGGCGATCAACGCTTATAAAAGAGGAAAGCATATTGGAAATTGGTGGATTAAGACTTAACACACTCAATAAAAATGCCTCCAGAGACGACAAGCCAATCACGTTAACAGCCACCGAATATAAGCTGCTGGAATATTTTATGAAGAATGCCAACAGAGTGCTATCGCGCATGGAAATACTGGAACATGTGTGGGATATAAACTTTAATATGGGCACGAATGTGGTGGATGTATATGTAAATTATCTCCGGAAAAAAATTGACAAGGATTTTGAAACGAAAATGATACACACGCTGGTGGGCATGGGGTATATGCTGAAAACCGAGTAACAGATATGAGTATACGCCGCAAGATCACCACTTTGTTTACCGCCCTTACAGCGAGCATTATATTGTTGCTGAGCGTGCTGGTGTATTTTTTTACCAAACAATATGTAGAAGAACATTTCTTTCACCGCATGGAAGTAAGGGCGGGTGTGGCAGCCATAGCAAGCTTCGAAGCCAACGATAGCAGCCTGTTGTTTTATAATGAAATGAGGGAAAAACATTTGCAACGGCTGCCCGACGAAAAAGAATTTATATATACTGCCATCCCTGCTGTTGCAACGTTTGACTCTATTGGTGTGCCCGATGCGGGCTCTTTCAGGAATAGTCTTTCCAAAACCGGGCATGCCCAGTACCGGGAGGGCGATGTTTATTATTTTGGAATCATTCACAGCTACCACAACAGGCAATACAGCATCATCCTTTCGGCATGGAACCGCGAAGGGGCAGAATTACTGTTTGAGCTGCGCAGGAACCTGATCATTGGTTTGCTGGTGGCTATTGGCATTGTATATATGGTGAGTCTTTTTGTATCGAAAGAGGTAGTGTTGCCTATCCGGCACATCATACAGAATGCGCAAAAGATCACCGCCTCTAACCTGCACTTACGGTTATCTTCAAACGAAAACAGAGACGAAACGGCTGCGCTTACACAAACCTTCAACGACATGCTCGACCGTTTGGAAACGTCTTTTGAAACCCAGAATAATTTTTTGAACAAAGCGGCGCATGAGCTGCGTACGCCATTAACAGCCATTATTGGCGAAGCCGAGCTTGCACTGGAAAAACCGCGGAGCGAAGAAGAATATACGAGGGCATTAAAGATTATTGCAAGAGAAGCCGAGCAACTGGAACATCTTACCAGCAGCCTGCTGGAACTGGCCCAGGCGGGCTACAGCAGCAAAGAGGCTTTTATGACGGAGCTGCGGCTGGATGAATTGCTTTTTTCGGTTAAGAGAGTGATCAACTTTACTGAACCTGGCAATAATGTGCTAATGGACCTGGCAGAACTGCCGGATACAGATGAGAAGCTTACAGTGCTTGGCAACAACAACCTGCTGAAACTTGCATTTGCCAACATTATTCAAAATGCCTGCAAATATTCCAAAATGCAGCAGGTAAATGTATCTATCCGCACCAGTGCTACACATTGCATTGTGGTGATAAAAGACCAGGGCATCGGCATCCCGGAAAATGAGCTGAAATATATTTTTGATCCTTTTTTCCGCGCTTCCAACACTTCTTCGTTTAAGGGTTACGGTGTGGGACTTCCGCTTGCTCAAAAAATAATAAGACTGCACCGGGGCTCGCTCGATTTCTTCTCGAAAGTAAACGAAGGCACCGAGGTAAAAATTTCCCTGCCGTTTATAAACAGCTAGCGGTCAGCGGTGAGCTTTCAGCTATCAGCCGTCAGCTATCAGCATTGAGCTTTGATTGGAAGAATGCACTTCTTCGTTTATTGTTTCCTGACATCTGGTTCTTGGTTCATTTTACTGAAACTTATACTCATCACTGAAAGCTGACGGCTGATAGCTGATCGCTGACGGCTGACGGCTTATTAACATTAGATAAACTGTAATAACATTCTAATGCCATTTTAATCGTTTCATTAGGCTATCCCAATGCCCGCATAATAGTTTTGATTTTATAATTGTTTGATCACCTCAAAACACAACAATGAAAACTATTATCATCCCCTTTAACGGAAGTACAGACTGCATAGCGTTAACGGAAACAATCCTGTCTGTTTCAGGCAATGAAAATCTGAACTGCATTTTTCTCTCTGTCAATCCGCTGCCCGATAATTACAACGATCTTTTTTCGCTCTCCAGGTCCTCTTTTTCCTCTGAGGCTTCGAGCAAGGCATTTTATGGTTTTTCAGCACAATGCAAAGCACGGTATGGTGCGCAGGTAACTGTAACCGCCGATCACATATACAGTGATTCTTGCGCCGTATTCCGCAACTATGTTCAACATAAAAATGCAGACATGGTTGTATTTGATACTCAACAATGGGAGTTCAGCGAAAAAAGGCAGAGATCGGTCATATTCAAAATGCTGAGCCGTTGCGGCTGTGAGCTGTTGTATGTTTCTGCTAACAAAACTTTGCTAGCGCCCGCTCATGCTGCAGAAGCAAAAGAAGATCTCTGGGAAAAAGAGGAAGCCTTATCAGTAAAAAAACAGGTAGAACCCGGAACAACAAAAACAGATTCGTTGCCCCACACAGTGGTATATCAATACAGTGCGGTGGATGAAATGTTGAATGAGTGGGAAAACAATTTAACGAAAACACGCATCTTGTCTAAGCCGCTCGGAAACATGTCGAGATACTTTTTAAAAGAAGTAGCGGTGCAAAGAATGCTTGAGCAATCGCAATGCTCATTTGTGCTGTTGAAACAGGCATATAAATAATCGCGAACAGCGCCACGGGTTGCAGCCACATTTTTATTTGTGAACATTTTAATGTTGAAGTATGTTACTGAAAGGAAGGATACCTGTAAAATATATATTGAATAAAATAAAGTTCGAGATCCTGTTCATCTGTTTGTATACAATAACCATTTGGTTTGTTACAAAAGCGTTCGACCTCCATCATATTTCTATTCCGTTGGGAGTGCCTACTATATTAGGCACCATTATTTCGCTGCTGCTGGCATTCCGCTCTAACCAGGCATACGACAGGTGGTGGGAAGCGAGGATCATCTGGGGGGCTATTGTAAACGACTCGCGTACGTTTACGCGACAGGTGCTGAGCTTTGTACAACCGGGTTATGACAGCGAAGAAAAAACGGCGTTTCAGCAAAAAATGGTTAACAGGCAAATAGCTTGGTGCTACAGTCTTGGGCAATCGCTACGCGGATTAAATCCCACCGATGGACTCGACAGGCTCGTGTCTAAAAAGGAGCTCAATTTTGTTTCAGCACACGATAATGTTCCGTATGCGCTGATTAACCTGCATGCAAAGGATATTAAAAATGCGTTGGAAGAAGGATGGATAAACGAATTTCAACAGGTTGAATTAGACCGTACCCTCACCCGTTTCTGCGACTCTATGGGAAAATGCGAACGTATCAAAAACACCATTTTTCCTGTTACGTATAGCATGTATATTCACTTTGCGTTGTATTTTTTTATACTGCTGCTGCCATTTGGTGTAATTGAATATGTGGGATTTGTGGAGATACCGCTGGTTACCATCCTTGCCTCTTTCTTTTTGCTGATTGAAAGGATGGCAGTACACCTCCAGGATCCGTTTGAAAACAAACCAACGGATACGCCTATGTCTTCCATTGCGCGTACCATTGAACGCAACCTCAAGCAAATGTTGCAGGACAACCAGGATGTTCCGCCACCAGCAAAGGCAAGAGCGAAGGATTATTATGTATTGTAAAGCCTCACCCTCTTATCCCTCTCCTACAGAGAGGGACGGCGCTAAAAAATAAACCCAAGCATTACATCTTCCACATCAACTTTGAATATATCCAAGCATAATGTAGCAGCACTAAATTTTCAACCGCCCGCTAATGCATCTCATCAACAATGGTCGATCTTGGGCACCCCTCTCCACAGCGGGGAGAGGGGCCGGGGGTGAGGCTGTTTTAAGCCTCTCCCTCACTCCCTCTCCTATAGAGAGGGACGGCGCTAAAAAATAAACCCAAGCATGACATCTACCACATGAACTTTGAATATATCCAAGCATATTGTGAAAGCGCTGAATTTTCAACCTCCCCAAATGCATTTTATAAATACTCTCCGACCTTGGGCACCCCTCTCCTACAGAGAGGGACGGCGATAAAAAATAAACCCAAACGTTACCATCTACCACGTGAACTTTGAATATATCCAAGCATAATGTAGCAACTCTAAATTTTCAACCTCTTCAAACGCATTTTATAAATACTCTCCGACCTTGGGCACCCCTCTCGAAATTGCGTCAAGACCGATAGTGCAGACTTTTATCGTTTACAAATCAGCGCCGAAAAGTTGGAGCTGTGTTTGGCGAAGTCTCCCCCTTGGGGAGATTTAGAGGGGCGGCCTTTTATTCCGTCCTCAGTGACTTAACCGGGTTTGCCAACGCCGCTTTCACCGCCTGGAAACTCACCGTAACCAGCGATACCAGCACCGCCAGCACGCCGGCAGTTATAAATACCCACCACTGCATGTTTATGCGGTAAGAATATCCCTGCAGCCACTGGTGCATAGCGTACCACGCAACGGGGGTGGCAATAACAATGGCGACCAGCACCAGTGCAAGAAACTCGCGCGACAGCAATGTTGTAATATTGAGCACAGAAGCACCTAACACTTTGCGTACGCCAATTTCCTTTATCCTGTTTTCTGCCATGTAGGCTGCCAGCCCGAATAATCCAAGACAGGATATGAATATAGTGAGCCCTGCAAACAAGGCGGTAAGCGTGGCTACCCGCTCTGTATCCATAAACTTCAACTCATGATCTTCATCCACAAAATGATATTCGAAAGGATAATGCGGATTGTATTTTTTGAACAGGTGTTCTATTTTTTGCAGGCTTTCGGACAGGGACGCAGCCGATGTGAGCTTCATGTTGATGACATTGAAATAATTTCCTTTAGATCCTTCGATGACCATTGGTTTGGTTGGTTCGTATGGTGAACCAAGCACAAAGTCTTTGATCACACCGACTATGTGGTAAGTGATTTCATTATCAACCACCAACTGACCAACTGGGTCTTTGAAGTTCATCACTTTTGCGGCAGACTCATTAATGATCATCGCAGTTGAATCTGTTGGAAACTGCACCAGGTCTATATCTCTTCCTGCTATGAGCTGCATGCCTGCCATCTTAACCAGCCCTTCATCCTGCATAAAGCGATCAAAATCTGTTTTATTATGCGGATCTTTTCCCTGCCATTGTATGCCCCAGGTATCGCTCCAGTTGCTGGTGAGCGGACCCGCGGTTCTTACCACTGAAGTTGCAATTCCCGACGACAATAGTTCGGACTTGAGTGCTGCAAAATTTTTAGGGAGGTCACCCGTAACCCAATGGTAAACGATCTGCTCTTTGTTATATCCTAAGTTCCTGTTTTGTGCATGCTTAATTTGCTGTGCAACCATAATAGTTGAAATAATCAGCACAATGGCAAAACTGAATTGCAGCACAACCAGTACTTTACGTGGATTAACCGCAGCATGTGCTCTTTTAAAACTGCCTTTTAATACAGCAACAGGCTTAAACGAAGAAAGAAAAAACGCAGGGTAACTACCTGCTGTTATGCCGGTAATGAGAATGAATAAAGCGAGCGCTAACCAGAAGTAAGGACTATTGTAGGGAATTTCAAATTCCTTACCTAACAAATTATTGAAAGATGGCAAGCTCAGATAAACAAACAGCAGTGCGATCAATCCTGCAATAAAAGCAATGATGACGGACTCTCCTACAAACTGACCGATCAGCAATCCCTTGTTAGCGCCTGCAACTTTTCTGATGCCTACTTCTTTTGCTCTCTTTTCACTCCTGGCAGTGCTGAGGTTCATAAAATTGATGCAGGCAATCAACAGTATAAATGCAGCAATGATGCCGAATAGACGAACAATTTCAATTCTTCCTCCTGCAATTTTTCCATTTTCGAAACTGGAATATAGCCGCCATTTGCTGATGGGATGCAGGAACACTTCCTGGTCTTCCTCTCCGTTGGAATGCCTGATGGTAATGTCTTCTATTTTTTTGTTAAACGCCAATGGATCTGCGTTGGGCGACAGTTGAACAAATGTTCGAACAGAATTGTTTCCCCAATAATTATCGTCCTCGTCCAATTTTTTAAGGTAGGTCCAGGGCAATATGTATTCAAAATTAAACACCGTATTTACGGGCAGATCTTTCAGCACTCCCGAAACGGTAAAATGATCCTGGTCGATGGTGATCACTTTACCCATTGGGTTTTCGGTTCCAAACATTTTCTTACTCATCTTTTCTGTAACAACAATCGAATGGGCGCCAGACAAAGCTTCGGTTACAGTGCCTTGCAACAGCGGAAAACTGAACATTGACAAAAAAGAAGGATCGGTGATCAACGCAGAGGTAGACACCTGCTTCTCCCCTGCTTTTGTAACAAACCAACGCGAATATTGCCTGGAAATATTCACCACCTCGGGATATTCCTCTTTTAATGTGGGACCTAATATTTTGGGTGTATTGTTCCAGCATTGCAGTTTCCCATCGAATGTACCGCGATTCCAGGCTGCATACAGGTTGTTTTTGTTTGCGTGGAATTTATCGTAACTGATCTCATTGTAAATCCATAAAAGGATCAAAATAGCGCTGGCCATCCCCACCGCCAGCCCGGCTATATTAATAGTTGAAAAGGCTTTGTTCCTTATCAGGTTTCTGAAAGCAATTTTTAGATAACTCTTAAACATGAGACAATTGAGATTTAAGATTTGAAGCCTCACCTTCCGTCTTCCCCTCCAAGTGAGAGGGACGGTGCTGTAGAATAAAGCCGGACTGTATATTTTCCACATCATCTTAGCCTCACCCTCTTATCCCTCTCCTATAGAGAAGGACGGCACCGCAAAACAAATCCAGGCGTTATATCTTCCACGTCATCTTTGAATAGATCCAAACATGGTCAACTCAACAACCCACTATTTCATTTTGTCAATATTACCTCGCCTTCTTTGCCTCTCCGCATCCAGCCTTAGCGGGAGAGAGAGACGGTGCTGTAGAACAATTCCAAACTGTATACCTACTACTTCATCTTTGAGCAAATCCTTGCAGAGCGAAGTACCTTTTATAATTCGTGGTGCCGCTGATACATTTTATCAACACTATCCGACCTTGGGCACCCCTCTCCTTTGTAAGGAGAGGGGCCGGGGGTGAGGCTACTCCGTCCTCAAACTCTTCACCGGGTTTGCCATCGCAGCTTTTATGCTCTGGTAACTAACGGTAACGAGTGCTATACCAATGGCAATGCTGCCGGCCAATGCAAACACCCACCATTCCATATCGGTTCTATATTGAAATTTCTCCAGCCATTTGCTCATAATATACCATCCTGCAGGAAAAGCAATGAGCATGGCAATGACTACCAACCGCACATAGCTGCCAGACAGCATAGCAACAATGCCGCTTACGGAAGCGCCGAGTATTTTGCGTACGCCAATCTCTTTGGTGCGTTGTGCCGCAGTAAACGCTGCCAGTCCAAATAAACCAAGACAGGAAATGAAGATGGCGAGAAACGCAAAATAATTAGACAGCTTACTTACGATCTGTTCGCTCTTGTACAACTTTGCAAATTCAAGATCGGAGAACTGATAGGTGAATGGAAAAGCGGGATTGATGTCCCTGCACAATTGTTCCAAACCCGCTAATGTTTGTTTGGTATTGCCGGCTTTGGTGCGCACGAGTATGGTGCCCCAGGGCCATTTTTCGTCGAGGCGGAGAATGAGTGGCTCTATGGCATTGTGCATTGAGCTGAAATGAAAATCTTTCAATACGCCTATTACGGTGCCTTTCCGGTTGTTCCAAATTACAGTTTGACCAATGGGATTTTTAAGCCCCATTTTTTGTACCGCTGTTTCATTAATGATGTAAGAAAGCGAATCGCTGCCATATGCTTTTGAAAAATCCCGCCCCTCTGCTATCTGGAGTTTGAGGGTTTTTACAAAATCATAGCCCACAAATCCATCGGCAAACGAAACCGTTAATGCTTCCGGCTTGCCGGGCCAGCCAACGCCTGTGGTATGATGCTCAATATAGGTTGGGGAATTCCTCATTTTAGAAACGCTTAACACACCGGGCAGTTCAGTTACTCTTTGTTTAAATACAGTGTATTTACTGATCAGTTCTCCTTCAATGGGTATATACACCAGGTTCTCCCTGTCGTAGCCGAGGTTTTTTGTTTGTATATAATTCAACTGGCGATACGAAACGATCATACCAATGATCAGCACCGTTGCCAATACAAACTGCGATACCACAAGCCCCTGTCTGAAAAAAGAGGATTTCCAATTAAACTTTAAACTTCCTTTTAAAACTTTTACCGGCTTTAACGAAGAGAGAAATAGTGCAGGATAGCTGCCAGCTACCACCCCCGTAACAATCGCCACTGCGGCTATTACCAACCAAAACAGGGGGCTGCTAACGGGAAGGGACAACTGCTTTCCTGTAAGCTGGTTAAATGCCGGCAGCAGCAACAGGGTACCTATTAAAGCAATGATGACAGACAATATTGTAAGCAGTATTGCCTCGCCGATGAATTGCTGTATGAGTGAAAAGCGCAAAGCGCCTGCTACCTTTCTTAACCCAACTTCTTTCCCTCTCTTTTCTGACTGCGCGGTTGCCAGGCTCATGAAATTGATGCAGGCAATTGCCAGGATAAATATGGCTACGATGGTAAAAAGATTTACATATTCTATACGCCCGCCGCAGATATAACCATCGGTGAAATTAGAATACAGGTATTTGTCGGCATAAGGCTGTAGTGCCAGTTCCATTCGGAATGTGGGATCTTTTTTCCGGTAACGGTCAATAAAATCTTTGATCCTGGATTCCACTAGCGCAGCATTGGCCTGCTTACGGAGCTGCACATACGTAGCAGGACTAGTATTGCCCCAGTTGTTGATCCATGCATTTGCTTTTTCAAAGTCCTTCCAGGTTCTTAAAAAATCAAACTGCTGCGAAGAATTGGCGGGAATGTTCTCAAACACCGCGGTTACTTTCAGTTCTTCCTTGTTTTCAAAACGGATCAACTGACCAAATGCCTGTTGCGGTGTTCCGAAAAAACTTTCGGCCATTTGTTTTGAAATAGCAATACCACCCGGAGCATTCAGCGCTGTAGCCGCTGTACCCTGCAACAACGGGTAAGTGAACATCTTGAAAAAATCTTCGCCGGCATAAAACCCGGTCATCTTATTTACCTTATCGCCTGCTGCAAAAGTATTTTGAGTGCCGGGTGCAGATGCATATTCAAACCCGCTGGCGTATTCTATTTCGGGTATCTCCCTCTTTAACTCTCCTGCCAGCAATCCCTGTGTAGAATAGCCTGCCTCCACTTTACCATCATAATAATTGCGCTCGTACACCTGGTAGAGCTGTTGTGCATTGGTATGAAAATGATCTGTATTTCTTTCGTCCAGCACCCACAGCATGATGAGCATGCTGCTGGTTAAGCCCAACGCCAGCCCCATAATGTTGATCGCCGCAAATGATTTGTTCCTAACCAGGTTCCGCCACGCGATTTTTAAATAATTTCTTATCATTTCAGATTTGAGATTTAAAATTTGAAAGCCTCCCCCGCCGGAACGAATCATTCGGGCAGGCTCTTTCCCTCTCCTATAGAGAGAGACGATAGTATAGAGTAAATACAAGCAACATATCCACCACATCAACTTTAGCCTCACCCTCTTTCCCTCTCCTATAGAGAGGGACGGTACCTTTGAACAATTTCCAACTATATACCTACCACTTCATCTTTAAATAAAGCCAGACAAAATGAAACGGTTCCCATTTTCAAATTACTCCGAACGGAGCGCCTTTACCGGGTTCATCAATGCGGCTTTAACGGATTGAAAGCTGATGGTGATCAATGCTATTAAAATGGCAGCAATGCCTGCTACTGCAATCATCCACCAGCTTACCGAAATTCTATAGGCAAAGTCCTGCAACCACTTGGTCATTGCCCACCAGGCAATGGGCGATGCTACAAGGATGGATATTGCCACCAGCTTTACAAAATCGCCCGACAGCATAGCAGTAATATTTCCCACACTCGCGCCCAGCACTTTTCGTATACCAATTTCTTTATTGCGCTGTTCAGCCATGAAGGCAGACAATGCAAACAATCCCAGACATGCTATAATGATGGCAAATACCGCGAAACTGGTAAAAATGTAGCCCATGCGTTGTACATCAGCATACATAGTGGCAAAGCTTTCGTCCATAAACGTATAACGTATGGGCTGATCGGGAGCAAAGCTCTTCCATATAGACGTTATGGACGCAATGGTATTTTTTGCATCTGTTGTATTCATTTTTACCGATACTATAGTAGAACGGTTATTGCCCAAAGTCATGCAAAGGGGTGTTACATCTTCGCGCAGCGATTCAAAATTGAAATTGTCTGCCACACCAACAATGGTAAACGTTTGCCAACCATTGGTAACGTGTTGCCCCAATGGCTGACTCAAACCCATCTTGTCTGCCATCATCCGGTTAACGATCAAAGTCATGGAATCAGATTTGGCGTCCGGCAAAAAATCCCGTCCTTCTGTTATCTTAATTCCCATCGTTTTTACATAGTCCCTGTCTACACTCCATATTTGAGCTGGCACGCCTATATCAACCTTTGTTTTCCCCTCTTTGAAAAAAGTATTTCCATTTCTTTTGGTTCCCGCTACAGGCAGGTAGTCGCTCACCGAAACATTTTTAACCTGCGAAAGCTTTAATAATTCATCTTTAAAACTTTGCGTTTTTTCGCCCAGCGTGTGGGTACCTTGTACAAGCAGCACCTGGTCTTTATCAAAACCGATCTTTTTGTTTAAAATATATTTTGTTTGATTGTATATAACGAGCGTGCCTATGATCAATATAATAGATGTAGCAAACTGAAACACTACTAACCCATTGCGTATAAGCGAACTTTTAGTACCACGGCTAACCTCACCCTTTAATACTTTTACGGGGTTAAACGAAGAAAGATAAAAGGAAGGATACACGCCGGCAATGATGCCAATAACAAGCGCCGCAACGAGCAAAAAAGGAATCAGCCACCAGGCTGTCCACGGAACAGACAGGCTTTTATCGGCAAGCGTATTAAAAGAAGGCAGCAAAACTACCGTTAGCAACACCCCTATTACAAAAGCGAGGACGCTGAAGAGTATTGATTCTGCCAGGAACTGACGTATGAGGTCGAAACGATACGATCCTACTACTTTTCTCAACCCTACCTCTTTGGCGCGATTGGCAGACTTTGCAGTAGAAAGGTTGACAAAGTTGATGCAGGCAATGATTACTATAAAGCAGGCTATGCCTCCAAACAACCAAACAAACCTGATATCGCCTTTTTTAAGTCCGTCGTCTATATTGAATGACAGCAGATGCACATCTTTAACAGGCTGAAGGAAGAGCTTTGCTTTTTTCGTCAGTTCATCTGCCTGCACATTGCCTTCGCTTTTAAGGGCAGGTACCCAATATTTTTCCAGCAGCAATTTCAGTTTCGCCTGGAGCTTGCCTGCATCTGTACCGGGCTTTACAAGCAGGTAAGTATAATAATTGCTCGAAAGCCAGCCCGCCTGTTCTCCATCCCACAATTGGTAACCCGTCATGGTGAGCCAGAAATCGTATTGAATATGCGAGGCAGATGGAAAATTTTCCATTACGCCACCTATTTTGTAAATCCTGTTCTTATCGTTGTTTAAAATAATGGTTTTGCCCACGGGGTCTTGTCCGGGAAAATATTTATCGGCCTTTCTTTTCGACAAAACAATAGTATTGGGTGATGCCAATGCTGTTTCGCGTTTGCCATATACCATGGGTACTTTCAGTATATCCAGCATGTCCTGGTCGGCATAGGTAAAGCCTTCTTCGTAGGTGTTTTGCTGTTCGTCCGTTCTCCTGAACTGGTTACTGCCGGCACAATAAAATAAGGGACTTGACATCAATCTTCCGGATTTTTCAACCTCCGGAAAATCTTCCTTCAGTGCTTTAGCCATAGGCGGCGGCCAATGGGCGCCCGTTAATATAGCACCATTGTTGTTGTATTCGCCCGTTATCCGGTAAATACGATTGCTATCCTGCCACGATTGATCGTAGCTCAATTCATCTTTTATATACAATGCAATCAGCAGACATGCTGCAATGCCCAATGCAAAGCCACCAATTTTGATGGACGAATACATTTTATGCTTGAGCAAATTGCGCCAGGCAATTTTGAAATAATTCTGGAACATTGAGATTTGAAATTTGAGATTTTGTAATTCTATATTCTCACATTTTTCCATTTGTCGCATTATCAAATTCAACCGCCGTGCCATTCCATAAATAACTGTCCAGCAAGTGTTTGCAAAACGACTCAAAAAGTCTTGCCCGCTAACGCACAAAAGGTGTACGATATCGTACACCTGATTGACAATAGAGTGTAGGCCTTATATCTTACACCTTCTACCTTATACCTCCTACCTTACACCTTCTGCCTTTCTTCGCGGCACTTGTAATTTTCTAAACACTATTATGTCGCCCGTTAGTAAAACAAAATGATCTCCGAGTTGTGGATCGTTTTTTACAAACCTTACTTCAACGGGCATATTTTCTTCCAGGAAGAATGTGTCGTTTGAGGCCGCTTTTAACAGCAATTTTTCATGCTTGGGCTTAGCATATAGCTTGCCTTCTTCTGCAGCTATTATAACAGTATCTTTTTGCGCATTCACATATTTACCTTCGTATGCTTTTAATTTGGTTTCCGGCAACGCAACTTCTTTAAACCTGAATTTTTTGTGCGAGAGCAACCAGCTATATAGGCTGTCGTTGTTATAAGTAGTATCCCAGCTATTGTGATTTGCTTCGGGGTATACCGTAAACCGAACATCGCGGCTGTACTTTTTCAATGAGTCTACCATGCGTTGCGAAGACGACAAGGGCACCACGTCGTCTTTAGCACCATGAAAACACCATACGGGCACATGCCTCAGTTTCCATGTTTCAGACGCATCTCCGCCGCCACATATAGGGGCAATGGCTGCAAACTCATTCGGAAATTTGGCAGCCCAGTTCCAGGTGCCGAATCCGCCCATGCTCAAACCGGTAAGATAAATGCGGTCTTCGTCTACCCGGTATTTCTTTTTGATGTCATTCAACATGGCTTCCATCCTGTCGGTTTGCCAACCCGTGTTGGGTGGCGCTTGTGGCGAAACCACAATGAACGGAAACTTCCTGCCCTGGTCTATCATTTTGGGTGGACCATGCACTTTTACTTTTGCAAGATCTTCTCCACTTTCGCCCGACCCGTGCAAAAATATCATCAATGGAAAGCGGGTTGCGGTATCGCTGGTATATCCATCAGGCAAGTACAGCAGATAATGCGTTTCCTGCACAAATTTTTGAGCGGTTTGCTGTGCTTGTGCAGTATACGTAACTGTTATAAAAAGGAGAAGCAGTATTTTTTTAACCGGCATATTGATTTGCTTTATAGCGGAAGTTAGTTTTATTTAAACGACAGTGATATTCTTCCGCTTCCGGCACGCACGTTTACGGGCACGCCACCTCCATTCAATGTTCCACTTATAGAATCATCATCTTTGGATCCACTGAAATTATCCAGCTTGTCTACATTGATCCTGTTTGCATGCAGGTCGAGATTGAGCCCCTGATTTCCGGGCACCTGCAACGAAACATTTCCGCCGGAGTTAGAAAGTTTTACAAATTTGCCAAGCTTCAGCACTTCAATAGCAATATTGCCACCGCTGGTAGATGCATCAACACTGCCAGACAATGCGCGAAGATCTACATTACCACCGGAGGTATGTGCATGAAGATCGCCTTCCACTGTTTCGGCTTTTACCGATCCGCCGCTGGTACCGGCTTCTACATTTCCTTTCAGGTTATACAGTCCCACCGAACCGCCGGACGTATGCAGTTTCATGTTGCCATGACAGTTGCGCGCTTCGATGCTACCGCCGCTGGTTGCGAGGTCTATTTCATCGCTGCTGTTTTCAAGATGAATGCTGCCGCCAGACGTGCGCCCTTTAATGCTGCCACTCAATGCATCCACATGCAGGCTGCCACCGCTGGTAGCAAAGTCTTGCTTACCGCTAAGATTTTTTAACGTAATGCTGCCGCCGCTGGTAGACAGGTCGGTATTGATATTCTTATCAACATATATTTTAAAAGAAATGCTGAGCGTATTTTTCCAGTTGAGGTTGCGTGTTTTTGTTTTGGCAATAGCGGTCAGTTGCTTGTTGCTTACTGCAACATCCAGATTATAATGCTCATCGAGCCGTTTCTGAATTTCTTCTTTGCTCAGTTTTGAATTGTTTCCGGGTCTTATGTAAACTTCAATTCTTGCCTCGGACGCCGGCACACCAGTTACAGATATAGACCCACCAGAGGTTTCTGCTTTTACCTTCGACAATGATTCATTGTTAAGCGTTTTGGTAAGAAAAGGCTCATTTTGTTGTGCCGCCGCTAATAAGCAGGTACAGACGAAAGTCAATAGAACAGCTATCTTTTTCATAACGTTGTTTTGTTGGTTTATAAAGACAAAGTATGTATACGTTGTTGCGGTTATATATGTTACAAAGTATTTGAGATTTAAGCCTCCCCTCGCTCCCTCTCCTATAGAGAGGGACGGTGCTAAAGAATAAACGCAAACATTACATCTTCCATATCAACTTTAGCCTCACCCTCTTATCCCTCTCCTAATATAGGAGAGGGACGGTGCTAAAGAATAATTCCAAACATTATATCTTCCACATCAACTTTGAATATATCCGGGCGTAGTGCAACAGCTATAACTTTCAACCGTCCCCTAATGCATTTAATCAATACTGGCAGATCTTGGGCACCCCTCTCCATTCGGAGAGGGGCCGGGGGTGAGGCTAATCTAGCCACCACATCAACTTTAGCCTCACCCTCTTATCCCTCTCCTATAGAGAGGGACGGTGCTAAAGAATAAACCCAAACATTACATCTTCCACATCAACCTTGAATATATCCGGTCATAGTGTAACAGCTATAACTTTCAACCGCCCACTGATGCATTTAATCAACACTCTTGGACCTTGGGCACCCCTCTCTCCAGCGGGGAGAGGGGCCGGGGGTGAGGGGCTACTCCGTCCTCAAACTCTTTACCGGATTTGCCACCGCCGCCTTGATTGCCTGGAAGCTGATAGTGAGCAGGGCTATGAGCAATGCCGCTGCTGCTGCCGCTATAAACACCAGCCAGTTTACGGAAATGCGATAGGCAAAATCCTGCAACCATTTGTTGATAACAAACCACGCCAACGGCCATGCGAGCACATTGGAAATCAAAACCAGTTTCAGAAAATCTTTAGACAGTAAGGTGGTGATGTGCTGTACACTTGCGCCCAACACTTTACGGATGCCGATTTCCTTTGTACGCTTTTCTGCTGCATACGATGCCAGTCCAAACAATCCCAGGCACGAAATAATAATGGCCAATACCGCCAGCATGCCCACCACCTGGCTCACCTGCGAATCTGCCCTGTACAGTTCGGCAAAATGCTCATCTAAAAAAGTATATTCAAACGGATGGCCCGGAAACATTTTGCTCCATAACCCTCGTATGTAGGCGATGGCGTCTTTTGCCTTTGCTCCGTTAATGCGAACAGACATTTCGCTGTATCCCCAGTCTTTTTGATTGAAGATGGAAAGCGTTTCTATTTTATGATGCAGCGAATTGAAATTAAAATCCTTTGCTATTCCAACGATCACTCCCGCCGAATCCAATCCACCAAAACCAAAATGCCTGCCTATTAACGATTCGAATGATCCGTTTTTTTTATCGCGCAAAAGTTCCTTCGCCATCGTTTCATTGATGATGTATGCTTTACCGTTATCTGATGCATAATCGCGTGAAAAATTTCTTCCGGCTATCAGTGGTATTTTGTAAAGCGTAAGATAATCGGGATCTACCACTACCTGCGATGATACAAGTTCCCTCGCTGGCCCGTCGCCATGAAATACAAACCCCGATTGATGCAGGTTATTGCCCAGCATTTGCTGCGAAGCTGTTACCGCCTGGAAAAGTGTATTGTTGGTAAGATCGGCTTTCAACGCATCGTACTTAGGATAGGTAACCCTGTCCAGCGGAATGACCATCACCTGATCTTTAACAAAACCGGGATCTTTTTGCTGCATAAAGCGCAATTGCTGCACGGCAAACACGGTAGCAATGATGAGAAAAATAGCGCTGGCAAATTGTATGGTAACCAACACATTTCTCAACAGGCTTTTATTTTTTCCCGTTCCCAGTCCGCCCTTTAATACCTTGACAGCTTTAAACGAAGAAAGGAAGGCAGCGGGGTAAAGTCCGGCAACAATGCCCACAATCACAGTAATGCCCAATACTACTGCAAGCAAAGACGGGTTGCTGAATAAAGGAAGTTGAAGCTTTCGTTCGCTAAGTCCTGCTACAAAAGGCAGGAAAATATGCGCCAGCAAAATGCCTAATAGCAGCGCCAGCAAAGAAAGCAAGATAGACTCGCCCAAAAACTGCCCGACCAACTGCCACCTGTGCGCCCCGATCGACTTGCGAATGCCCACCTCTTTTGCCCTTTCGGCCGATTTTGCAGTGGAGAGATTCATAAAATTGATACAGGCAATTACAAGAATAACAATGGCTATAATAGAAAAAAGATACGTATAAGTGCTGTCGAACTTCTGGTAGTTAAGATAATCGTGCGTTATGCTGGTGGATCCACCATGCACCTCGCCGATGGGTTGCAGGAACAATTCATAATACTTCCACATCTCATTTGTTGCGAGGTATTTTTTAAGATAAGCAGGAAATTTTGCTTCTAACGCGGCCATGCCGGTGCCAGGAGCCAGTTCAAGATAGGTTACAAGCCAGTTGTTTCCCCATCGATCCATCATTTCGGGACGAATAAATGTATTAAACGAATACAAGGCATCAAACTGCATGTGCGAATTTTCCGGAACATCCTTTAATATACCCGTTACTTTAAAGCTCATGGTATCGCCGATATATTGCATCAGCGTTTTACCCATCGGATCTTCCTTACCAAAAATTTTTGCTGCTGTTTCTTCGGTTAACAGGATACTGTTAGGTTGCTGAAGCGCAGTAGCACGATCTCCTTTTACCAGTGTAAACCCAAACATCTGGAAGAAGGTAGAATCGGCCCACATGGCATCTTCCAAAAAAAAATTTTTATCGCCATAAGTCAGATCTCTTTTTTTAACAGGGCGTACCCTGGCAAAATTTTTTATTTCAGGAAACTCGCTCTTTAGCGTAGGCCCCATAGGAAACATTGATAAGGCTACTTTTTGTGGCTCCACCATTCCTTCCGGTTTTTGCACCTCGTTCAACCGGTAAATATTTCGGGTGTGCATCCCGTCGAAGTTCTTCTCATAAAACACAAATACCATAATCACCAGGCATGCCGACATACCTATTGCCAGTCCTATAATGTTGATTGCGGAAAAAAATTTATTCTTCCACAAATTTCTGAAGGCTGTTTTAAAATAGTTTTTAAACATGAACGGATAATTTATGATTTGAGATTTAGCCTCACCCTCTTTCCCTCTCCGTACATCGGAGAGGGACGGTGCGCAAGAATAAAACCGGGCATTATGTCTTCCACATCAACCTTGAATATATCCAGGCGTAGTGCAACAGCTATAACTTTCAACCGCCCCCTAATGCATTTAATCAATACTGGCAGATCTTGGGCACCCCTCTCCGTTCGGAGAGGGGCCGGGGGTGAGGCTAATCTAGCCTCAACTTTAGCCTCACCCTCTTATCCCTCTCCTAGTATAGGAGAGGGACGGTGCTAAAGAATAATTCCAAACATTATATCTTCCACATCAACCTTGAATATATCCGTGCGTAGTGTAACAACTATAACTTTCAACCGCCCGCTAATGCATTTAATCAACACTATTCGATCTTGGGCACCCCTCTCTCCAGCGGGGAGAGGGGCCGGGGGTGAGGGGCTACTCCGTCCTCAAACTCTTTACCGGATTTGCCACCGCCGCCTTTATTGCCTGGAAGCTCACCGTTAGTAAAGCAATCAGCATCGCCAACAATCCTGCCAGCACTAACACCCACCATTGTACGTTGATGCGGTACGCAAAGCCCTCCAGCCATTTGTTCATCGCAATCCATGCAACAGGCAATGCTACGAGAGTAGATATAACTACCAACACTAAAAACTCGGCCGACAACATCCTTACAATATTGGTTACACTTGCGCCCAAAACTTTCCGGATGCCTATTTCTTTGGTTCGCTGGGCAGCAGTAAAAGTGGCCAACCCAAACAATCCCAAACATGCAATCACAATCGCAAGTGTAGAAAAGATCAATGCAATTTGCCCCTGCCTTTCTTCTGCCTGGTACTGGTTGCTAAAGTTCTGGTCGAGGAAACTGTACACCGCCTGGTTATCCTTGTCAAACTGGTTGTATACCTGCTGTATATATGCAAGCCCCTCACTTGTTTTTCCTTTTGCGATCTTCACATACAAATTATCTTCCGAACTGGCGGCAGGCGGCATCACCAGCACCAATGGGTCTATTGCATGTTGAAGCGAATAGGTATGAAAATCTTTTACAACACCTACTATGGTTCTTTCAAGCTTTGAGCCATCGCTTATTTCAAATTGCAAACGCTTTCCAACCGCATTTTGCCAACCTAATTTTTTCATCAACGTTTCATTGATCATTGCAGCGCCATATTTGTCGGAAGGAATATCATGTGAAAAATTTCTGCCCTGTAACAATTGTATGTCCATTGTTGCGAGATAATCTGCATCTATCATCAGTTCCTGCGACATGGTAGTGGCATTGGTAAAAGCACCGCTATTCGTTTCAAACCGGTAGCCCATTCCTCCCAGGTCGTTGTTGCCAATGGGATTTCCCGCTGCTGCCACGCCTTGTATAGCCGGGTTCTTAAGCAACTGGTTTTTAATAGCAGGCACCTGGTTGCGTACAGTACGGTCGTCTATATGAAAGGTAAGCACCTGGCTTTTGTTGAAACCGAGGTCGGTATTGCGTGCGTAATGCAGTTGCTGGTATATAACAATTGAAGAAGCGATCATTAAAACCGTTATCACAAACTGGAAAACCACCAGCGATTTTCTGAATACCAGGTTGCCTGTCCTATTGCCCATCTGGCTTTTAAGGGCAGGAATTGTTTTAAAACCTGCCAGGAACAACGAAGGATAAATGCCACTGATGATGCCCGTTAGTATGGAAAAAATTACCACGCTGCCGATGGTTTTTGCAATACCTAATTGACCCAGCGACAAATCTTTTTGTATAAGCTGGTTAAATAAGGGCAATGCCAGTTGCACCACTACGGCAGCTATAGCGGCGGCAATGCAGGTTATTAAAACCGCTTCGGTAATGAACATGCCCGCAATATTCTTTTTGCCGGAACCTATTGCCTTGCGTACGCCAATTTCCTTTACGCGCGAGGAAGAACGTGCCGTTGTTAAATTGGTGTAATTGATGATAGCAATAAGGAGAATGAGCAACGCAATGGCAATAAAAATATATACTCTTGTTATATTACCATTGGCACCCGGTTCAAAACTGAGGTTTGAATGCAGGTGAATGGATAGCAACGGTTGCAGCTCCATGCTGTATTGCTCAATCTTCGATTCCTGTTGAATGGTGGATGCGGCAAATGCCGGAAGCTTTTTTTGCAAGGCAGCCAAATCGGTACCGGGCTTTAATAACAAATAAGTGTAAAAAGCATTGTTTTGCCACCCGGCAGGGAAGTACTGATCAGACGCGGCACGCACAGCACTGAAGCGTAAGTGCGAATTGCCGGGTACATCTTTAATAACACCCGTAACGGTTGCAGGAAATTGCCCATCGAATTGTAGTGTTTGCTGGTATGCAGCATCTGCACTGCCAAATATTTTTTTTGCCAGGGTTTCAGTAATCACAACCGACTCCGGCTTATTAAGCGCTGTGGGCGAACCGTGAATGAAATGGAAAGAAAAAATATTGAAGAAACTTTTATCGGCAATAATGATATCGCCCTGCTTTATTTTTTTGTCGTGCCACGCCAGGACGCCCCCACCCTCCAGGTCTATCCGCACTGCATCTTCTACTTCGGGAAACCTGGCTTTAAGTGCTGGTGCAAAAGGAGCAGAAGTGGTAGCCTGATGAATTTCATTGTTGTTCCAGGTGGAATGCTGAATAACCCTTACAATTCTTTCAGACTTCGTATTAAATGTATCGTAGCTTAATTCATCGGTTATGTACAAAACAATGAGCCAGAAAGCAGCAAGCCCCAAAGCCAACCCCGAAATATTAATGGCTGCATACATTTTATTCCGCAGCATATTGCGCCAGGCTGTTTTGAAGTAGTGCTTGATCATCACCGTGAGTTTGGCATACCAATTCCAACCACATGCCAGCTTGTAATCCATTGGCTGTCAGTTGCCTGAAGTTATTGCCGCACATCCGGGTGTACGATAGTGAACACATGGTGTACGGTGGTGGGGTAATCAGTGGTATGTGATAAGTGGTAAGTCGTAAGATACGATCTGGCAGCAGTGAGGTCATTTCGACGCAGCACGCACGGCCTGCCCGAATAAATTCATTCAGGCGGGCTGAAGCCATTTGGACGGGGGTGAAATCTTTTTGCTTTGCAATGTTGTTTTTTGTTTCTTGTCTTTTGGTTCTTGACTTTTTCTTGACTTTGGTTCTTGTTTTTTGGTTCTTGGTTCTTCTTCTGAAAGCTGATGGCTGACCGCTCACCGCTGATCGCCACATCATTCGCCAAAACTAATCTTCCCCATCGACACATTGGGTATGCCATTTCTCCCTTGCCCAAAATGAATATTGCCGCCGCATACGGTTTCGTTGGCTAATACTGCAAACAGCACGGCTTCTTTTGCATCGGGATTGATGTTAAGCTCTTTGGTACTCCTGAACACCACGCCGGGCAATTGTGCTGCAATGTTTTTCATGAGCAAAGGATTGTGCATGCCACCACCACTTACGTAAAAAATATATTCGTCTTTATTATCCATTACTTTTTGAATGGCATATACAATCGTATCGGCCGAAAACCGGTTGAGCGTAGCCATTACGTCCGCTGCACTTAATTGCTGCGTAGCAGATTGTTGTTGTGCTTTTTCGAGATAGTGCAGGTTGAACAATTCAGGCCCGGTTGTTTTAGGAAAAGGCTGATCGAAAAAGGCATTGGCTTTGAGTGCCGATAACAGTGGCTGACTGACTACACCCTGCCCGGCTACCGATGCATCTTCGTCAAAGTATTTTCCCGGAGACTGTTTTTGCACAAAAGCATCCATCATGGTATTGCCCGGTCCGGTATCGGTACAAAAAACAGCATCAGCGTTTAAGCTGCCGGGTAAGTACGTAAAGTTGGCAATGCCGCCAATATTGAGCATGATCCGGTTCTCTCCTTTTTTTGAAAAGATCAGGAAATCGCCATAGGCAGCTAAAGGGGCGCCTTCTCCGCCGGCAGCTATGTGTTTTTGCCTGAAATCGCTTACGGTAATAATACCGGTAGCAACCGCCATGTGGTCGCCATCTCCTATTTGCAAAGTAGCATTGGAGAATTTTTCCAGTCGATGCAATGCCTTCGGTGCATGAAAAATAGTTTGTCCGTGACTTGCTATCAGATCAACCTCACGTTGATCAATACCCCATTTTTGAAGGCATTGCAAAATCATAAAAGCATGCTGCTGTGCCACCCAGCCGTTCAGCAGGCATAGTTTTTCAAGGTTGACTTCCCGCTTTGAAAAAACCGAGGCAATCTCCATTTTATAATCGCTGGTATAAGGAATGGTTTCAAACTGCAACAGCTCAATTTCACTTTCCATGCCAGTACCTGAGAAGCGACAGAGGGCAATATCTAATCCGTCGACAGAAGTGCCCGACATCAGACCTACTATCAACCGAACGGGCTTTTGGGCGATAGCCGCTAATTTTTGGATGTTACGATTCATAAATGACAGATAATTGCATGATACTGCATAAATATATGCACATATTTGCGTTTTTATGCCGGAATTGATATAAATTGCTTCTTCCACAACCAAAGCCATTATGCTTAAACAGGAGCGGCAATCGTTTATTTTACGCCAGGTAAACCTGCACAACCGGGTACTTTCTGTTGACCTGAGCCAGAAAATGCAGGTGTCTGAAGATACCATCCGCCGCGACCTGAACGAGATGGCCAAACAAAACCAGCTCATCAAAGTACATGGCGGTGCCCTTTCCAAATCTTTTCATCTATCTATCGATACCAACCCCGTATACGCGGTAAGCGGCAAAAAAGCAATTGCGCAAAAAGCATGTCAGCTAATTAAAGATGGCATGTTTGTTTTAACCACCGGTGGCACTACTATTATTGAATTGGCAAAATCGCTGCCGCCGGAATTATCGGCCACATTTATAACTGCCAGCCTGCCGGCAGCCTACGAATACATTCATCACCCCAACATTGAAGTAATATTTATGGGTGATAAAATTTCCAAGAGTTCCAAAATTGCCATCGGTGGCGAAACCATTGAAAAAATTCGCAACATCAACGCCGATCTATGCTTCCTCGGCATCAATGCTATTGATACCACCAATGGTGTTACGGACAATGACTGGGACGTGGTGCAGGTAAAAAAAGCAATGATAGAATCTTCTCAAAAAGTAATTGCACTGTCCATCTCTGAAAAACTCAACACCTGGCAAAAAATAAAAGTATGCGATCTGGATAAGGTGGATATACTGATTACCGAGTTGGAACCATCTAACGAACAGCTTTCGCCTTACCAGAAAGCCGGTATAGAAATATTATAACAATAAGTATAAAACCAACAGCACTCAAACAATTTATTTACCATCAAAAAAACTGCATCATGAAAAATCGAGCTTCGCTTATACGAAGAAAATGGAAACCACTCTCTTTCATGCTACTCCTGCAACTCGCAACGTTTGTTGCACTGGCGCAGGTACGCATCAATGGAAAGGTTACCGATAAAGAGGGCGGAGGGCTTTCCGCAATATCTGTATCGGTACGCAATACCAGCAGCGGTACCATTACCGACGTTGAAGGAGATTACAGCCTCAGCGTCAACCTTAAAGCCGGCACCTACACACTTGTGTTTTCCGGGGTAGGTTTTAAAACAAAAGAACAATCCATTACAATTGGCTCTGAGAACGAGATCAGCAGCAATGCAACCCTGGAAACCGATCCGCTGAGTATGGATGAAGTGGTGGTAACGGGTACTTCGCAGGGAACCACACGCCGTCAGCTAGGCAGTTTCATTAGCACGGTTAAAGGCGATGAATTGTCTAAAAGCACCACAGGCAATGTGCTGGCCGCATTGCAGGGCAAATCGCCCGGTGCCCAGATCATACAAAACTCTGGTGATCCGGGTGGCAGCATGTCGGTACGATTAAGAGGCATCAGCACCATTAACTCATCCAGCGAACCATTGTATATTATAGACGGGGTAATTGTAAGCAACAGCGCGCGGAGAGTAACCAATACCCAAACGGCATATGATGGGGGAATTATTTCACCTGCCCCTAACCGTATGGTGGATATTAACCCTGCAGATATTGAAAGAATAGAAGTGCTGAACGGTGCAGCCGCTGCAGCTATTTATGGCAGCCGTGCCAACGCGGGCGTGGTGCAGATATTTACCAAGCGCGGAAGCGGCGGTGCACCAACGGTGAGCTTCAGCACCAGCGTAAACGTGAACCAGTTGCGTAAAGACCCGGGATATAGTACCGCGCCCACAAAATTTGGACCTGCGCCAGATGGCCCGGGTGCTATTACGCAAGACATTCTGCTGACTAGTTATACCAATACCACACCAGTAACACGTTATAATTACTGGGATTATATTTTCCGTGATGGTATTGGAACAGACAATAACATTTCGGTTCGCGGCGGAAAGGACAAAACAAAATATTTTGCTTCTGCCTCTTACTTTTATAACCAGGGCATTATTAAAAACACCGACTTCCAGCGGTATTCTTTCCGGGTAAACCTCGACCAGGAGCTGGCAAGCTGGGCAAACCTGAGCGCGGGCATCAGCTATACCAACAGCCTTGCTAATGAAAAGCCCGATGGCAACTCCTTCTTCTCTCCTATTAACAGCATTACCATTATTGGCAACTTCCACGATATATGGGCCAGAGATGCCAACGGAAACCTGCAGGCAGTGGGTGAAAGAGGGCGCATTAACCCGGTGAGCATTATTGAAGACATTAAACAGCAGAACCGTACCAACAGGGTTATTTCTTCGCTGGCATTGAAGCTGAAGCCAATCAAAGATGTTACCGTAGATTATACGATGGGTATCGACAATATCAGCCAGTTGGGAACAACTTACATCCCTCCTTATACCTACAATGCAAGTCCCGACTTTTGGGGAGGCGGTATCGCAATGGACCCTACCCAGAATGGTTATGCAAGCACAGGCAACAACCAGCAGTTCCTCATCAACCACGAACTGAATGCTACTTTAAACAAAAACATTACCTCCGATCTTGTATCCACCACTCAGTTGGGATATTCCATGCAATATGAAAGATCAAACTTCTCCATATTGCAGGGAAGAGGGCTGGCGCCTTTTGTTCAAACAGTAACAGGCGCGAGCACGGTGTTGCCTGGTACGGATCAACGCAGCGAAATATCCATCAGTGGTGCCTACCTGCAGCAAAACTTTAAATTAAACAACCGGTATTTTCTTACCGCGGCAGGGAGAATAGATGAGTCTTCTGTTTTTGGGGAGGACGAAAGAAATCAATTTTATCTGAAGTTAAGCGGCAGCTATATATTAAGCGATGAATCGTTTTGGGAAAAAGCAGGACTGAACAAGTTTTGGGATTATATGAAGTTACGTGCTGCCTATGGCGAAAGTGGTAACCTTACCGGCATTGGTGCTTACGACAGATACAATACTTACCTCCCGTCTCCGTTGGTTGGCCGAACAGCATTAATGTCTTCTACACGGCTCGCCAATGAGTTCGTTAAACCAGAAAATCAGAAAGAGATTGAAATAGGCACAGATATGTCTTTTTTAAATGGCAGGGTTAATTTAACATTCAACTGGTACAATAAAAAAGTACAGGCGTTATTACTCTCAAGATTTATAGCTCCCAGTACCGGGTTTACCAGTTTGCTGGACAATGTTGGAACCGTGCGCAACAAAGGCATTGAGGTGATGTTGGGAGGATCTCCTGTAAGGGGCAAAAATTTTTCGTGGGACATGAATGTGATCTTCAATAAAAACAAGAACCGGGTAGAATCGATTCCACAGGCGTTAATACAATTCAATAACCCGGCGGGGTCTTCCTCCATTCTGCCCGGTTACGCGGTGGGAGTGTTTTATGGTTTCTTTTTTGCGCGTGATGCCAACGGAGCCGAAATCAAAAATACCAACGGCATACCTGTACAGGAAAGAGGTGTGCAAACCTCTCCTTCAACCTACACTACCCAACGCGATGCCAATGGCTTGCCTACCGGCACACCATTGCGTAAAGTAATAGGCGATCCCAACCCGGATTGGACGGGTACGCTTGTTAATAATTTTACGTACAAAAGATTAGGGTTGCGTGTGCAGTTAGATGCAGTACAGGGAAATGAGGTATTCAACGCCGATTTCCGCACCAGGCAGGGCGTTGGAAACGGTAAGGAGTTTGCAGAGAAAGAACACAACGGACAACTGCCAAGGGGATACGTAAGCGGCGTATACACGATTGAAGAGTGGCGCATTGATGATGGCAGCTTTGTAAAACTCAGGGAGGTTTCGCTCACTTATGATTTTGGCAGGCTCAATAAAGCCATCAGCAATCTTTCGTTGAGTCTTTCCGGCAGGAACCTGATAAGCTGGGATAACTATAAAGGATTTGATCCGGAAACAAATGCCGGCGGAGGCAGTACAGTGGCGAGAGGCATTGACTTTGGAAACGTACCTATTCCGCGAACATTTGCGCTAACGCTCCGCACTAAATTTTAGCTCCGATCAATTAAAACAATAAACAGATGAAACGTTCAAAATATATCCTGTTACTTTCTGCAGCAGCTTTGATGTTTGCTTCCTGCAAAAAGAACTTTACCGATCCGTCGGCAACACTACGCAATGACGCCTTGACGTCATCAACAGGGCTTACCGGCGTAGCGGTTGGCATTCAAAAGCAATACAGCTTCAGTCGCACTTCGCCCCTGTACAATATGGTAGCTGCCAATGGCTTTTCCACCATGGAGCTGAGGCTCCAGAATGCCGGCAATACAGATGAGCTCAACCTGTCTGTTGGTGGTGTGAATGTAGATGGCAACAACGCAGTGTTAGGCAACCTGTGGGCGCAAAACCTGAAGGTGATATACGATGCCAATAACGTAATCAACAATGCAGCTAACCTGGGCGATAAAGCGTATGCATCGGGCCTGATTGCTTACGCCAGCATATTCAAAGCGCTGGCTTACGGAAACCTCTCTATGTATTGGGAGCAGGTACCCGATACCATTGGCTCAAACGTAGGATTTACAGGACGGGAGCAAGGATTTCAAAAAGCACTCGCAACCATTAATTATGCCCTGGCAACTATTTCTGCAAATGCCATCAGCGCCTCTTTTTTAAGCAACGTTCCGGCAGGCATGGAAATTCCTAACACACTCCAGGCATTAAAGGCCCGCTACCTTTTATTTACCGGCGATTACGATGGCGCGTTAACTGCTGCCAATGCGGTTGACCTCTCTAAAAAAAGCACCATGAACTTTGATGCAGTTACCCCCAACCCTGTTTTTAATGTAGCTACAGCCACTAATAACGTTTTCCAGGTGCTGGATTCTACGTTTGGTTTGCCAGCATCGCTCGCACCCGTTACAACGGATCAGCGCATACCTTTTTATATGTCTGTTAACGAAACCGTAGCGCCACGCTGGAGGATCAAAGGCTTTGGCGCTGCGCTCGATACTCCCTGGCCAATATATGTTCCCGGCGAGATTATTCTGATCAAAGCAGAATGCGCTATGCGAAAGACCAGCCCCTCTATTCCTGACGCCATTGTGGGACTAAATCAAATCCTCACAAAAAAGCCTGCGGACGACCCATACGGTATCGGTGCCAACCTTCCCCCTTATGTGGGAGCTGTGACAGAAAATGCGATACTCACTGAAATTTACAGGCAACGTTGTATAGAACTATACATGCAAGGCTTAAAAATGGAAGACATGCGCAGGTTTGGAAGAACGAATGAGCCTAACGTGGAGAAAAGAAGGAATTTCTTTCCCTATCCATTCCGCGAAAGAGACAACAACACCAATACTCCGGACGATCCGGCTTTTTAATAACCAGGTGCATATCAGGAAGAAACAGCAAGGCTTGTCCTTGCTGTTTTGCTTTTGTATGAGGAGGGAGCCGTCAGCGATCAGCTTTCAGCAATTGATTTCGGTTTTGTTTCCTGGTTCTTGACTTTTTGGTTCTTGGTCCTTGGCTCTCAGCTTCTTAATTTTAAGAAATTTCATTCCCCCGTATGCGCAAAGCAGCATGCATCATATTGATACTAATCCTTACTACCCTGGTGTTTTCCTTTGAACAGGAAAGCGAAAGCAATACCGTTGAACATACCATCAGCTATTTTAATAAGCAATCTGAAATTTTTGCCGCAACCGCAAAAGAATTGCAGCAAAGTGCCAAAGCCATCAGCAGCGACAGCACTACCATTATAGCTGCGAAGCAAAAATTAGCCGAATGCAGGAAAGCCTATAAAACAATAGAGTTTTTTGCAGCATATTTCCTGGATTACCGGGTGAATATCTTTAACCTGCCGCCGGTATTTGAAGTGGAAGAGCCCTTTATGGAGTATCAGTGGCCCGTGGGGTTGCAGGTGGTAGAAGCATTGTTGTTCGATAACCCTGTTGCTCAAAAAAAAGAAATACTTACCAACCTTGAAATAGTAGTAACAACAGCCCAGGGACTACCCTATTACCTGCATGAAAGAAAAATTACCGAGGCGGAAGTGCTTGAAAGCATACGGCTGGAACTGATTCGGGTAACCACGCTTGGCATTAGCGGTTTTGATGCTCCATTGCTGAAAACGGGAGTTGAAGAAGCTTTGTCTTCCCTGCAATCGGTTGAATACAACATACAGCCCTGGCTGCGAAAGAGCAGTAAAAGCCTTGCCGACAGCTTAACGCACTACCTGCAGCAAAGCATTGAACTGCTGCGGCGTGCCCCCAACTTCGATCATTTTGACAGACTGCATTTTCTTACCCGCGGCATGCTTCCGCTGCAAACATGGCTGGGAAAGCTGATCGAAACGCAGCACCTTGTCATCAATACCACCCCTGTATTAAACTATAAAGCGCCTCATATTTTAAGCAGGGAAGCTATTTCGGTGGCAGGCTTTCAAAAAAATGAGACCCTGCATTCTCCGCAAATGATCCGCCTGGGAAAAAAATTATTTTCGGAACCCATTCTATCAGGCAACAATAGCCGAAGCTGCATTACCTGTCACTCACCCGAAAAATATTTTACCGATGGATTGCAAAAAAGCATTGCCTTTGATGGGCACAATACCGTTAAAAGAAACGCGCCTTCCCTATTTTATGCAGCTTACCAATATGGCTTTTTTTTAGACGGCAGGGCTCCGTCGCTCGAAGAGCAGGTGATGATGGTGCTTTCCAACCCCTCCGAAATGAACGCCGATTTTTCGAAAGCTATTCTACTGCTGAAAAAGAAAAAAGCATACCGGAAATTGTTTAAGCAGGCATATCCTCGCGCGCATCCCGATTCCCTGATCACCCCTCAGCAAATTGCCTCGGCTATAGCGGCTTATGAAACTTCGTTCCCGGTTATGAATGCAGCTTTCGACAGGTATATCGCCGGCGATACTACCGCCCTTTCTGCCGCCCAGGTAAAAGGTTTTAATTTGTTTATGGGCAAAGCCCTCTGCGGCACCTGTCATTTCATGCCTTTGTTCAACGGCTTGCTCCCTCCCTCCTATAACGTAATGGAACTCGAATCGCTGGGTATGATTACCAACAATAACTTTCAACAGCCGGTAGCCGATACCGATAGTGGGCGTTTTCACTTCTTCCCCATTCAATATTATACCGGTGTTTTCAAAACTCCTACTGTTAGAAACGCTTCAAAAACAGCTCCCTACATGCACAACGGCAGCATGCCCACCCTGGCAGATGTACTTCAATTTTACAACCAGGGCGGCGGGAAAGGGCTTGGGCTGGACATGCCTTACCAAACACTCTCTGAAAAACCGCTCCTTTTAACGGATGACGAAATGAACAATATTGCGTTGTTTATGGAAGCGCTTACAGATGAAAATCCGGAATAATTCATTTATATTTGTTACCACCCCATCCAATACTGCCAAACCAATTTCCCACTTTACTTAATAAGATTTCCGATGTCCTTCATAATTGTTTTATATGAAGACATTTTTACCAGGCATGTTTTTTTGTGTGGCTTTCGCTATCGGCGAAGCCCAAACGCTGGTGCGTGGACCGTACCTGCAGGCAGGCACCAGCACCAGTATGAATGTAAGATGGAGAACTTTTACAAGTGAAGCAAGCAGGATGCGGTATGGATTGTCGCCCGGCAGTCTTACAATGACAGTGGAAGAGCTTACTCCCAAAACTGAACACGACCTGAAAATATCCGGTCTTACACCCGCCACTCAATACTGGTATAGCATAGAAACCGGCAGCACCGTTTTGCAAGGCAATGCAGACAACTTTTTTTATACTTTGCCAACGCCGGGTTCTACCGGCTTATACCGCATTGCGGCCTTTGGCGACTGCGGTAATAACTCCACCAACCAGGTGAATGTACGCGATGCATTGCTCTATTATCTTGGAAGCAACAATTTGAACGCATGGATTTTATTGGGCGACAATGCCTATGCCAACGGAACAGATCAACAATATTCCAGTGGCTTCTTCAATCTTTATCAGGATCGTTTACTCAAACAAATTCCATTGTATCCCGCTCCCGGCAATCATGACTACGGATCGCCTACCGGCGCTTTGCCTGCCAATAGAAACAATGTACCCTATCATCGCATTTTCAGTTTGCCTGTAAATGGCGAAGCCGGCGGCACAGCTTCGGGCAACAAAGCATTTTATTCTTTTGATATTGGAAATGTGCATTTTTTATCGCTCGATTCGTATGGACGGGAAACCGCCGAAAACACACGTTTGTACGATACATTGGGACCGCAGGTAACATGGGTAAAGCAGGACCTTGAAAACAATACCAATAAAGAATGGATCGTTGCTTACTGGCATCATCCTCCTTATACAATGGGATCTCACAATTCAGATACGGAAGCCGAACTGGTAAACATACGCACCAACTTTATTAAAATACTGGAGCGCTATGGCGTGGACCTGATTGTATGCGGACACAGTCATGTGTATGAACGCACACGACTTATGAAAGGGCATTATGGATTGGAAGCCACCTTTAATGCTGCTGATCACAATTTGAGTGCTTCTAACGGTATGTACGACGGCACTCCCGGCTCCTGCCCTTATGTAAAGAAAACTGCTACAGGCAACCAGGGTACGGTATACGTTGTATCGGGCTCTGCAGGCCAGCGGGGTGGCGAGGTAACAGGTTTTCCCCACGAGGCCATGTTTTATTCAAACAAGATTGTTGGCGGCTCACTGCTGCTGGAGGTGGAGGGAAACCGGATGGATGTAAAATGGGTTTGTGCCGACAGCACAATACGCGACAGCTTTACCATGATGAAAGAAACAGGAAGCAATACAACTTACAATGTTGACGTAGGACAGCACATTCAACTCACGGCTTCGCATAGAGGCACTTACAACTGGTCGAGCGGAGAAACCACGCGAACCATTTCCGTAACTCCGGCAGCCGAAGGCACCACACAGTATATGGTAGAAGACAATGAAGAATGCACTACCGATACCTTTAATGTCGTAGCCTCGCGTGTGCTGCCAGTTACCTGGGGAGATTTAAAATGCCGGTACAATAAAACTATCAACGCCAATGTGCTGCAATGGGAAATTTTATCGCAGCAAAAAAACAGGCAATTTATTATTGAACGCTCTCAAAACGCAGTATTGTTTGAGCCTGTTGGCACAATAGAGGTGCCGTTAAACAATACCGCAGGGCCACAGTCGTACACCTATACCGATCAGAAAATTGAAGCTGGCAAAAAATATTATTACCGGGTAAAACAAACAGACCTTGATGGAAAATTCAGCTATTCTGCAGTAATAGCTGCTGAACGGTCTGCTGCCGGTAATTTAAAAGTGCTGATAACGCCCAATCCTGCATCGGCAAACGAAGTGCGCATACGGCTAACCGAAGGCAATGCTGCAACGGTACAGCTAAGGCTAACCGACGCGCACGGAAAACTGGTTTACAAAACTTCCATGTATCTGACAGAGCGCTTACAATCGTTTATGCCACCCGCACAGCAGGGCGTATATTTTCTTTCTGTTTCTGCACCCGGATATGAAACCACCCGGCAGATAGTGATAAGATGAAGGAGAAGGCAGAAAGGTATAGGGTGTAAGGTGTGGACCTAAGGCCTTCTACCCTATACCTTACACCTTACCCCCTACCGCAGCGATGCTTCGCCGAACAGCACGCTGAATGCCTGGCACCAAATGAGTACTTTGTTGTAGGCATTGAGATCGGTGCTGTTGTTTACCTCGTATACCTGGTTACCGTTCAACCCTTTCAACCCTCCCAGCGAAACAAAATTGCTCGCGGTATTGTCGGTGGCCACATACACTTTTAAATCGGGACCGCTGGTAACGCTAAAATTCTCGAACGAAAGATATTTTTTTCCTTCGCTTTCATACAACTTAACAGTGCCTTTAGTGGAGTGTCCGCCACTTCCCGAAAAACTGCCTTGCTTCAATAATGTAGCGCCGGAAGTGTCAACAGCAATCGCGTCATTGGTGGTTTCAGGAGCCATGTCAGGAATATTGTCTTTTTTTTCGCAGGCACTCAACAGCAAAAGACCAAGGATAGAAATGATTGCAAAAAGATGGTTTTTACAAAGCATCGGATAAAATATTTTAGGTTAACAAATATTATAACTGGTAGGTTATGCCGAAAAGACCTGCTGCCGACTTATTGCGGAAACGGTCGTTTTGTTCGCCCGAAGGTGTTGTTTGCACTTTCATGTCGGTGCGGTATTCAACAAATAAAAACTGGAAACCAAGCCTCGCTCCCCACTTATCATTCCATTTATATTTTACAAAAAATTCGCTGTTCAGCGAGCCCAGGTCGTTGTCGCTGATGAGGAGCAGGTTAAAGGCAGTTGGACTGGCAGTAACCGTTTGCCCCGCCCCGTTGTTCGCAAAATACCTGCCTGTTCTTTTGTCGCCAACAGTAAAGCCAATAGCATCGATGTTCAATCCAGCTGAAAACTTTTTATTGAAATCGTACACAAAGTTGATGGAGAGATTGAGCGCATTCAGTTGAGAACGTTTGAACAGCACCGAGTCGATGTTTTCAACAATGTTTTCCGAAAAGAAAACGCCCGGTCCCGTTTTACCACTGGTAAGCTTAGCCGGCGCCGTTTTAAAGTATTTGTTGTAACCCTGGTAACTGGTGAGCCTCAGCCCGGTGCCAATGCCCAGCTTTCTTTTTTTTCCAATCTTCCAAACATGCTGATAAGCAATTGAACCGGAGAATTCGCTTGCGCCTGCAGCGCCCGACGCAACAAGCGATCTGTCTTGTTTTGCATTTTCCTGCGCGTACGAAATAAAACAGGCAAGTGTGCAAACAAGTGTAATAAATAGCGTTTTTTTCATTGGTTGTGTTTTAAATGATAGGTTATTGACGTTGATACAGCACCAAACCTTACAAACAATTGAATATTATAGCGAAGAATTTCGTTTTTTAACAAGAGGTGCTTGCTACTTCCAACACAATGCTGTGCAAACAAACTTACAACAAATCAATCTTATACTCCCTGTCCCTTGCAGAAGCTGCCCCTCTAACAGGATCGACGCAGTTTGCCAGGTTATCATAAAGCGGTTGCAAACAACGCAAACAGGCGTTTTAAGAAAAGCAGCTTTGGTTATCAACATGCATCCCACCGAAACATCACTTACGCACCGACGATAGAAAAACAGCGAAATATCCATCATTAAAACAGGGCAATTTTATTAGCCGGCACAATTAAAAAAATTAAATAGGTGTTGCAACCGTCAGCAAAAGCAGCATTGAGTGTGCATGTTAATCCAAACATCAGAAATATTCATTACAACCATTCAAAAATATTTTTAATACCGTTAGTAAAACCACTTCGCGTCATTTTCTATTTTGCCGGTTGCTCAAAGTAGCGACTATATAAGCCTCCACAAATTTCTATATCTCTCTACACCTACCGTTCAACGAGAATAATTGAGTAATTTTCCCAGCAAAACACCGTTATTATGACCTGGTACAGAAATATGCTTCTGTTATTCATATGTGTGTTGCTAATTATAACAGGATGCAAAAATCAAAAAATAGAAAACGCTTTTTATAAACCTTACTTGGACAGCGCTACGAAAAATTCTCAATACAGAATGTCGGGCATTTTAGACAGCCTGGAGATCTGGTTTGAAAAAGCTCCTCCCGGAATAAAAGATCTGGCTACCTATTACAAACTCAAGGCGCTGTATCATACAACCACCGGCAACTATACATTGTCGTTAAAAGTGTTGGATACCCTCAAAAGATTTTTAAACGATCACCGGTCGGCGCCATTCTACCGGGAGATGTATCCCTCCACCCTGCTGTTGATAGCGGAAGGCTATTCGGAACTGGGGCTATATGACGAAGCGATGGACCTGCTATTGACAACCAAAAAGTTTATAGACGAAAATTTGCCGGGCGGATGCTCTGAAGCAGACTACCAGTCGAGAATTGCCGAGATGCTGACCTTGCAGGGACGCAACAGGATGGCCATCATCCATTTTTTGCACAGTTATGATGCAGCACAGCAATGCGACAGCACTTCATTTGACCAGTTTTACCACAGCTATAGCAGCCTTTACAAAACATCGGTATGTTACCACAGGCTGGGTGTATACGACAGCGCCCAGCATTTTGCCGATGCGGCTATGAACTATGTGATCACTAACGAACCCAGGTTTCCGGAAGAAGCAGATTATTTTGTTTTGTGCAAAGCCATTATAAACGGCAGTGTAGCGGCAATAAAAACCAGCCTGAAAGAATACGATGAGGCGGAACAATTGCTGCTTGCTACTATTGAGCAAACCGAAAAAGCCTATCCCAGTTATGTTTTATTCTGCAAACTCGACTTAATGGACATATACCTGGAAACAAACCAACTTGCAAAAGCAAAGCAACTGTTGATTTTTTTTGATGCTGCAGCCAAAAGCAACAGCACCTATTTTTCAGACTTTCAGCAAAACAAGCTTGCCACTTTGAAAAAAACGTATTACTATAAAACGGGCAATCTTGAACAGTCCATCTATTTTGCGGAACAGGTGATCCGTTACCAGGATTCATTAAGGTCTGTTGAAAGAAATGAGATAGATACCGATCCCGCACTGGAGTTTGAAAACAAGTCGCAGGTGTTGGCCAACGAGTTGCTGCAGGGACAGTATAAACACCGGTCGCTCCAATTACTGGCATCAGTGCTGCTGATTATACTGGTGGTAATCATTGCCGGCTTTTTTGCATTTCACTCAAAGCGAAGCGCCAAATATGCCAGGATGCAGGAATACCTGAACTACGAAATACAATTGAAGAATGACGAGCTCAAACACGCTTATACTTCTTTGCAAAGCAGCTACCAGGAAAACAAAGAGTTGATGCTTGCGGTGGCCCACGACCTTAAAAACCCGATTGTTGGCATTACCAACATGGCCAAAGTGCTTTTGCGAAGAGACTTACCAACCATTAAGGAAGACCTGAAACTGATTGTTTCGGCCTCTATCAATGCAACAGACCTTATTGGCAACCTGATGAGTAAAAAAGGAAAAAGATACGAGGGCAGCGAAAAAAGAAACGAAGACCTGATGGCTGTGGTGGCCTACTCAGTGAACCTGATGGAATCTAAAGCAATGCAAAAAAAGCAAAAGCTGGAATTAGACGGCATAACGGCCAAGGTTAACCTCAACAAAAGTGAAATGCAGCGGGTAGTTAATAACATTATTAACAACGCCATTAAATTCAGTCCCAAAAACACTTGCATCAGTCTTTGGCTGCGCAAGCAGGGACCGTACATTGTGCTGGCTGTTAAAGACGAAGGGATTGGTATACCCGAACACATGCTGGAAAAGTTATTTGCAGATGACACGGATATACAGCGAACCGGCACCTCGGGCGAAGCATCATATGGGTTAGGCTTAAAAATTTCCAAAAGAATTGTGGAGGAACACAAGGGCAGGATATGGGCGGAGAGTGTTGAAGGGCAGGGAAGCACTTTCTTTGTTCAATTGCCTATTGCCGAAAATCTAATCATCGAGCCTATTGCTGAGGTGGTGGAAGAAGCGGAACATTGAATTAAGCATGTTGTTAAAGGTACCGGGAGCGGAATATTGTAGCAATAAAAAAAAACCGAAATGCCCATCGCTGAAGAACATATGTCGCCGTCAATCATTTACTACTATAAGCCACATAAACAACCGCGTTGCGATTCATACAAACAATATCAGTCGCCTCAATTTGTGAATCTCTTTTGCAGGAACAATAACAACAGGCTCCCGTTGCAATCCGGCATTCTTGTTTTTATATCGCCTGTTTTTATTTTAAATAAGAACACGAAGCCACCCATCGTTTTGGCATAACCATAAATGTGTGCGCCGCGTTGTAGACGGCTTTCTATTCGGGACAGTCCACGAAGTTAAATTAGTAAATTACCTTTCAAACACCGCTACCCTTTTACAAATCAAGAAACAGGGCTGATTATGCGTTACTGCCGGAAAATAATATTGCTATGTCTATGTGTGCTGCTGATTATGGCAGGGTGCAAAAAGAAAGTGATACTCAAGAATTCATTTTATACTCCTTATTTTGAAAAAGCAAACGAAAGCGACGAGCGCCTGATGTCAGGTATCCTGGATACCATTGCCACTTTATTTAAAACAGTTCCACCGGGGTTGAAGGACAGGATTGAATATTACAAGCTTAAATCAAAATTCTATAAAAACAATGGCAAGCATGCCTCTTCGCTGGTGGTGCTGGACAGCCTGAAAACGGTTTTAGACAGCTTTAAACCAAACGATGCCTATTATAAATCAGAATATGTTACGCTGCTGCTTTCGCTGGCGCAGGATTATACAGAGCTGAAATTGTTTGATGAAGCCATCAATATTTTAATGAGGTCGCAGGAGTTTATTGGTTCCAGCGCTGCCAGTGGATGCATCCGCGCCAATTACCTGGACAGGATTGCGCGGATGATGATAGTGCAGGGACGCAAAAGAGTAGCCATTGTATACCTTGAACAGTCTTACAAAGAAGGGCAACTGTGCAGCGATGCATTTGAACGTTTTTATTACAGTTACAACAGCCTGTACAAAATATCGTCGTGCTACCTTGGCATGGATGTATACGACAGTGCTCAACATTATTGTAACCTGGCCATGCAATATATTGAAAGCAATGAATCGAAATTTCCTGAAAAGGCCGATTATATTGTTTTATGCAAAGCGCTTGTAAAAGGCAATATAGCCAATGCAAAGGCAGAACTAAAGCAATACAATGAAGCAGAAGAATTGTTGCTTGCTGTTCAGAGCGAAACCGCCCATGCATATCCGCAATACACGCTGTATTGCAAACTGGCACTGCTACGCATATATGTAAAAGCCGGCATGCTTGGCAAGGCGAAAAGCCTCATTGATTTCTTTGATTCTGACTTTAAAGGCCGGCATGCATTTTTAACACCTCTTCAGAAAAAAAGATTAGCCACCTACTATAAAAATTATTACGGAAAAACGGGCGATTATAAAAGTGCTTTTCGTTTTGCAGATGAAACACTTATGTACTACGATTCAGTGAGTCTTTCCAATACCAATAGCCTTGCAAGAGACCCCGGGTTGGAATTTGAACGCAGAACACAATTAATGGCCAACGAATTGCTGCAGGCCAGGTACGAACAGCAATCGTTCCAGTTGCTGGCTTCTGGCTTGCTGATTGTGCTGGTTGTGATCATTGCCGGGTTTATTGCCTTTCACTTCAAACGAATAAAAAAACATGCAGAAATGCAGGAGAGTCTTAACCAGGAAATACTGCTGAAAAATTACGAGCTGAACGATGCTTATGCTTCGCTGGAAAGCAGCTACCAGGACAACAAGGAATTAATGCTTACGGTGGCGCACGACCTCAAAAACCCCATTGTAGGTATTACCACCCTCGCAAAAGTGCTGCTGAAAAAAGATCCGCCTACCCTCAGGGAAAATTTGCAGCTTATTGTTGCAGCCTCCATTAATGCCACCAACCTCATCAGCAATTTGATGAACAGGCAGGGTGGAAAAAACGAAATTGGAATAAGAACTGTTGAGAACCTGATGAGCCTGGTTAAATATTCTGTAGAGCTGATGAAACCGAGGGCCAAACAAAAGAAGCAAAAGCTGCTTTTACAGGGCGAACCGGCCAATGTTATGATGAACAAAAACGAAATGTACAGAGTCATCAATAACATCATCAATAATGCTATTAAATTCAGTCCCGATAACACTACTATTCATCTCTCGTTACAGCAGCAGGAATCGAACGTAATACTTACCATTAAAGATCAGGGCATCGGTATTCCACCAAACATCCTCGACAAGCTGTTTGTTCAGGAAGCCGAGGTGCGAAGAACCGGCACGGCAGGCGAGCCCTCCTATGGCTTTGGTTTAAAAATATCGAAAAGAATTATTGAACAGCACCAGGGAACAATATGGGCCGAAAGTGTGGAAGGAGAAGGAAGCACTTTCTTTGTGAAACTGCCTGTTGCCGGTAAATACCAACTCAACGGGCAAACAGCCTGAACATTTGCCGGTAAAGAATTGACATGTAATAAACAGTCATTATTTTTGGCCGGAAGTTGATTTCAGGGTTCACGAAAAATCGTAAATTGTCATTGTCCAAAAATCCGTTTGAACAGCACCATCGGAAACATGAACCTTCATGTTTTTTGCAACCACGAAGAATATCCGTTTTTCCCACGAAAACAGAACAATGTTGTCATTCATAAGTGGTTGCAGGAAATTTACCATCCTCCTCTTTTTTGTAACGGTTGTTTATAGTTGTAAACAAAGCCAAACGGTAGAAAACCCGTTTTACCGGCCTTATTTTCAACGAATCGATTCCAATTATCAGCATATCATGTCTGGTGTGCTCGATACGCTTACCTTCCTGTTTAAAAAAGAACCGCCGGGATTAAAGGACCAGGCGCGTTTATACGAGTATAAGGCCAGTTTATACAAGAATATAGGCTCCTTCGACTCATCCTTCCTGTTGCTCGACAGTCTGAAAACGTTTTTGGACGATCATAAAACAGCGCCTTTTTACAAAGACATGTATGCGGCAATGCTGCTTTCAGTAGTGGACAACTACACCCGGCTGAAGCAATACGACCCTGCCATGAATGCGCTGCTAACGGCCAAACAATTCATCGAAACCAATGTGACTTCGGGATGTTTGAGTGTTCAATATTCCAGCATTGGCAATATGCTGATGGAACAGGGGCGCAAGCGACTGGCGGCTACTTATTTTGTAAAATCCTACAAAGACGCTGAATCCTGCGTGGTTGATCCTTTCAACAGGTTTTACCAGGTTTATGGCAGCCTCAGTGCTGCAGCCTATTGTTATATGGAAGCCACTGTGTATGATAGTGCGCAATACTATTACGATGCGGCTATGAACTACGTTACAGACAACGGATCCCGGTTTCCTGACAAAGCCAGCTACGTTACATTGTGCAAAGCCATCATCAGCGGCAACAGGGCAATTCTTGAAAAAATATTAGGGCAGTATAATAAAGCGGAACAGTCGTTGCTTTTTGCTATTGACGCTACTACCCTGCCTTACCCGGTTTACGCAAACTCCTGCAAACTGGACCTGGGTGACCTATACCTGCGGGTTGGAAAACTAAACGGTGTAAAGTTGATTATAGATTCGCTGGACAGTATAAAGAAAAGCGGCGCATTAATGCTTGCCGATCAAAATTACAAGCTTGATTTATTAAAGAAGGGTTACTATTCGAGAACCGGCGATTATAAAAATGCCTTTGTTTTTTACGACTCGGCATTTCAATACAAAGACTCGCTGGAACTTGCCAACCGGTTGAATATAGCAAGGGATGCGGGGCTTGAATTTGAAAAACGAGGGCAAATAGCAGCCAATGAATTGCTAAAGGCGCAGTACGGACGAAGATCTTTTCAATTAATAACTGCCCTCCTGCTGATAGTGCTCGTACTGATTATTACCGGATTTGTCTGGTTCCATCTTAAACGAACAGCCAGGCAGGCGAGGTTGCTGGAATATCTCAACCATGAAATTCATTTAAAGAATACAGACATTGCAGATGCCTATGCGTCGTTAGAAAGCAGCTACGAAGCAAACAAATCCATTTTACGAACGGTGGCGCACGATCTTAAAAACCCGATTGTGGGCATTGCCAATCTCGCTAAATTCCTGCAAAAAGATACTTCTATTAAACCCGACGCAAAAGAAAACCTGGGGCATATTGCCATGGCTGCAACCACTGCCACCAACCTCATCAACAGCTTATTGAACAAGAAGGAAAAAAAGTACGAGGAGATAGAAAAGGAGGTAAACGATATGATGGAACTGCTTAAACACTGCACCGAACTGATGAAGCCAAAGGCACAGCAAAAAAAACAAAAGCTGGTGTTAGGGGGTGTGCATGCCAGTGCCGTTATTAATAAAAATGAGATGTGGCGGGTGATCACCAATATTATTAACAACGCCATTAAATTCAGCCCCGAAAACACATCTATTAATATTGACCTGCAGAAGCAGGACTTAAAGCTATTGCTTTCCATTAAGGATGAAGGAATAGGCATTCCGGAACCAATGTTGAAAGATTTGTTTACTGCCGGGCCCGAAATACAAAGAACCGGTACAGCAGGCGAACCTTCTTATGGCCTTGGATTAAAAATATCAAAAAGAATAGTTGAGGAACACGAGGGACAGTTACGGGTAGAAAGCGTTGAAGGAGAAGGAACCACTTTTTACATCATTCTTCCCGCTGCATAACGGGAAACTATAATCGTAGAGAAAGCATATTCAGGGAATCATTAGCCGCAGGTTGGCGGGTTGACTTGTATAGCACCTGTTACTTATCGACAGCGTTAACAGATGCCTCCTTTTCGTCGGCATGACAAGCTGCGGAATAAAGTTTGAGCATTGGGTACCGCAGCTCAATATTGACCCGCTGTTTGTCACCCCGACGTTGGGAGGGGTCTGCGAATAAACTCGTCTGACAAATTCCAGTTGCGTAAGACTACGAATCTGCTACTAACAGGAAAGCTCATCCTAAAACGTTGGCGGCGGTGCATTCAAATCTGCATCCAGGAAACCGGTTACCATTGGTATCAGCAAATCCGTGCGCTGTATCATGCCTATGTGTGTAGTGCCAGGCAAAATAGCCAGCCTTGATTTTGGCAACCCATGCATATCTCCCATTTTTCCGCCACCCTTGGCGCGGAACAACTCCAGTGCATGTTCGTAACGCACACCGTCAGCATCGCCAATAGCCATAAGTATCGGCGCCTGTATCTTTTTTACTTCCTTCGACCAATCATAAGGCTTCAGGTCAATGCTCATCACCTTTTTCACAAACTCCGGGAAACGGGCAGGATCGTTGCCCATGCTGTCATATTGCTTTTGTATAGGCGTTCCTTTAAACATTTCGGGAGTGAAAGTAGCAAACGAAGCTTCTACCTCGGGCCACCATCCATCGTGGGCATAAGCACCCGACAGTATAACGAGCCTGCGTAGCTGCTGCGGGTGCCGCACAGCAAACTGAAAAGCTACTCCCCCGCCCATGCTGTACCCTAAAACGTCGGCACTGTCTATTTTCAGATGCTTCAGCAACCCCGACACATCATCTGCCATGGCTTCGTAACTCAATTCCCGCGCTATGTCTTTTGTGCGGCCATGTGCCTGCATTTCTGCTACTATCACTTTCCGGTTGTTGGCCAATAGCGGTATAATGTGCGACCAGTTCAATGGTATATTCATAAAAGAACCGTGCAGCAACACAATCGGTTTCCCCTCGCCATGAACTTCGTAATACATTTTTAAGCCATTTACATCTGCGTAGCCGGAGTCTGCAGGTTGCATACGCCTACTCTCTATGGTTGTGTCTTTAGGTGCAGAAGTAACACTTTGTTCTTCTTTTGTTGGCTGTTGGCACGATGCTACTATTGAAATAATAGCAACCGACAGGCTAAGGATACTACGCTTGTTCATGACGAGTTGTTTTGTTTACACAAAGCTCGGCAACAGCAACTTGTTTTGTGCTGTGGCTATGCGACAATAAGCGGGGCAAAAGCGACACTGTACAAACGTGTTTGTGGAGTGGATTAATTAACAACTATTTTTTTATTCAATATGTCTGTATGAGCCATGATTATTGAATGCTTTGGTGGCAACATCCGTTGGTGAAACATATTTTCCACACAAGAAACAGACATAAACAGATGCCTCCTTTTAGTCGGCATGACAAGCAGTGGAATAAAGCCTGGGCATTAGTATAGCAGCTCTACAGTACCACGCTGCTTGTCACCCGAACGTTAGGAGGAGTCTATTATTAGACTTGTCTGACAATTTTCACCGTTGTTGATGTTTGTGATCAGGAAATGCGCGTGAGCAACACCGACAACATATGAAAAGTCTTAATGTTTTTAAGTTCCTCTGTGTTAAATTGAAAGTCAAACGATTTCTCAATTTTTTGTAGCACCTCCGCAATGTCATCAGGGTCGATATTGAAAGTTGGTACATGTATACAGGTTTAGTAATGGTATTTAATTGATAATCTGTGAACAGGTCACGTCGTAAATACTCCGCTAGCAGCCAGGCTTCCGGTTCCAGTCAATTCGGGATAGTTTGTTATCCTCAATCAGCAACGTCAGCTTCTCCTTCACCACTCACAAAAGGTGATATTCATCAATAATTACCGCAGGCGGTTATTACCAAATCTTCCACCACGGCTTTTTTGCTTGCCCATTCTCTTCCGAAGCAATGTTCCAAAAGGACTGATCAAAAGCTTCATTAGTATAGTCTTTTGTAATTTGATGTCCATATACATAAACAGCATCTTCTGCTCCATTTTTAAAACGTTTCATTACCCGTTGCATCGGGAAGATGATTGTTCCGTCGGGCATCTTCACAGAAGCATTGATTTCCCCTTCAGCATCATTGTCATCAGTATCCCATATTGCGCCTTTTACGTTTTTGGTGATTGTTTCTCCTATGTAGGCGCCGATAGAAAAAATGGTGGCGCCGAGGTTGTTTGCTAATCTGCCGCCTTTTATTGCCTGTCCGTTTTCCGCATGTTTGTAAAAGAACCGGTCAATTTCCATGAAGCTTTTAATAGTATAATCAAGCTTCAGTTTGTCAGCTGCAAATGCTTTTATTATCCAGTCCGATTGTGTTTTAATGTCTTGTTGAAGCGTTGCCATTCAGTAAGGTTAAGTAGATTCAGGCAGGAAGGTACCGATTTTTGACATTTTTCGCATACCCGAGCGGAAACACGTTACTAACAATTAACGTTCAAACCCATCACCATCTAATATGCTCCTTAGTCGTATCAATAGGCACTTCAAACGGTTCCACCTCTATTGGTGGAAATTCCAGTTGCTCTTTCAACCTTTTTTCAGCTCTGCCTTTTATCTTGTCTCACAGCTTTTCGTATGCCGGGTTGGGATGTTCCCATATTTCCATCACCATCTGATCTTCAATAAAATCCTTTCCGGAAACGCAAGTAATTGCAGGCATACGTTGAAGAATCGTATCTAGCAGCCTCGCACTTTTTTCACTTTGTTGCCGCACCAACGCTTCAATAAAATCCATAGCGCCTGCGCGGTTATCGTCGTTGCCCGTAAAACCATGCCTGCCTTCGCCGGAAAACCTGTAAAACCGCCAGCGGTGATAGTCTTGCAATACATCAAAGTAGGCAGCATCGGGATACTCCCTCATGAGCCGGAAAGAAACTTCACTTAATTGGGAAACATTATCCAACAACTTTTGCCTTATCACCACTATATCTTCTGGCTTTTTAAACCTAGCAAGACCAAAGAGTGCTAATTCAATATCGTCAAACTCAAGTTCATACCCTTCGTAAGAAAGGCGCCTGGGGCGGGTTGCCATCTCTTTTATAAACGTGTAGTATTTTTCCTGAGGTTCAATCTGGAGCAGAATAAGATACGCAGCCCGTAAATAATTGTGCTTCGTAAGCACTTTTTCAATGGTCTTGTTTTTAGCTTCCTCGGTTTTCCACAGGGCTTTCTGCAAAATATCGTCCGATATGCGTCGATACCAGATACCAAACTCTCCCGCATCGGTAGCTACAATCGCCGTATCGGTGAGGTTGTTCATCACAATATCGAAATGATTAAATGAATTTCTGTCGAGCATTTCCCTGAATGCCATTGCTCTTAGAACCGGGTGCTCGCATCGGCTTAGTTGCACTATTTCTTTATCAGTCATTACATTACTTATGCAACTGTCGTACGTTACAATGCCTTTTGATACGACTTCGATAAGATGTGGCTGCAGCGTTTTTTTGAAATCCCTGATGGCATAGATAGAGTTGCCTTGTTGATTACAGCCCAACGGGAAGATGATGACCGCCGAAAGCATCATTTGAAAGAGTTTGTTCATAAGCAAGGAGTTTGTAACGGAGATGCAACAGGCAGAATGTTTCCATAAAACAGCAGGCAGAAAGTAGTGTTTGTATAGCCTGTAACCTCAAACGCCGTTGTTGGTGTTTGTGAGTGGTAACGTGGGTTAGCAGCACCAACAACTTACCAGGCTAATCTTTATAGTGAGTAATAAACCCGAAATCATCAACTCCCGTTTCATAAAACTTTGCAGACGAATACTTATACTGCTCCGGCAACTCACAAAAACCGGCCTTTACGGGGGTTCCAATGAATATAATCCAATTTTTGTTCGTAAACCGGCTGGCTTAGCAATTCAATACTTAATGGATTTCGCTCCCAAAATTGATACATCCTGTCGTTGGTATTTACAAAAACATTTTTAATACCTGCGGATGATTCTTTACTAAATCTGCTTTTATCCGTTGCGCTGTATATTTCAGAAAATCTCTTTGAACTGCACCGCGATTATGGCCAAACTGCATTTGCCAGATCAGATGAATATGATTGGGCATTATAACAAACGCATTCACTGTTATCCGTCGTTTCTCTACAAGGAACTGCAGACTTGCGATTATGATGTCTTTGTATTTATGGGGCACTAACAATTTTTTCGATTCGAATATGGTAGCGGTGAAAAAGGCAGGATGGAGAATGGGAGCATTTAGCATAGGTGCATGGAAGATAGGGAAAGTCTCGCAATGTTGTCGGTTAAACTCGCGCGTTTAGCCACAACTCAACGCCGGTAATACCAGCGAAATGTTGTTGGTGATGCTCCCGCTCATGTGCTTGACACAACACCAACAACCGCAAAAGATTAACGCCTGATGCGAGTTTAGTAGAAATAGATAACCACTTTTGATAGATGATCGTCTTTTCCCGCAGAGTCGCCCTCCAAAGCACAAGCTACACACGGGCAGACATTGCGAGGAAACAAAACAAGAACCAAAGAATACATCTTCGCTATACCCTACACCTGCCTTATGCCTTATACCCTACACCTTCCACCCTTCACCCTATACCTTCACTAAATCACTTCTCCTTCCAGATCATAATCATACGCCTTGGTAATTCTTACATTTACAAATTCACCGATGGGGAGTTTTTGCGTGGCGGGAATGATGACTTCGTTGTCTACCTCTACGGAGTCGAATTCGGTGCGGCCGAGGTAGCGCCCGGCTTCTTTTTTATCGATGATGACTTTAAATTCTTTGCCGATTTTTTCCTGGTTCTTTTCGTAGCTGATTTCCTGCTGCACTTCCATTATTTCCTGGGCACGACTTTCTTTCTCTTCCTGCGACAAAGTATCTTCCAACACATGCGCCGAAGTATTTTCTTCGTGAGAGTAGGTGAACACTCCTACCCTGTCGAAACGATGCTGCTCTAAAAATGCTTTCACAGTTTCTACATCGTCGCGCGTTTCGCCGGGGAAACCGGTAATTAATGTCGTGCGCAAACAAATACCGGGTATGCGTTGGCGTATGTTACCTATCAGGTCATCCATTTCGGCTTTGGTAATCTGCCGCTTCATGGCTTTCAGCATGGGATCGCTGGCGTGTTGCAGCGGCATATCGAGGTAGTTGCAAATATTGGGTCGCTCCTTCATTACGTCTATAATCTCCATCGGAAATTTAGATGGATAAGCGTAATGCAGCCGTATCCATTCAAGTCCCGGCACATCTGCCAGGGCATGCAGCAGGCGAGGCAGTTCGCGCTTTTTGTAAATGTCGAGCCCGTAATAAGTGAGTTCCTGCGCAATGAGCATTATTTCCTTTACTCCTTTTTTTACCAAACCCTGCGCTTCGGTTACGAGTTGCTCAATGGGTTTGCTGATGTGCTGGCCGCGCATGAGCGGGATGGCGCAAAAGGAGCAGGTGCGGTTGCAGCCTTCGGATATTTTCATATACGCATAATGCTGCGGCGTGCTGAGGAGGCGCTCTCCTATCAGCTCGGCTTTATAGTCGGCTTCAAACTTTTTAAGAATGAGGGGCAGCTCCATGGTGCCGAAAAAGGCGTCTACTTCGGGAATCTCGGTTTCGAGGTTGTTGCGGTAACGCTCGCTCAGGCAGCCGGTAACGTATACTTTGTCAAGCTTGCCTCTTTTTTTGAGCTCCACATGGTCGAGTATGGTATTGATGGATTCTTCCTTGGCTTTGTCGATAAAGCCGCAGGTATTGATGACCACAATGTTATGATCGCGCTTTTTGCTTTCGTGCACCACATCTATATCATTGGCTTTCAGTTGCCCGCTCAGCACTTCGCTGTCCACCATGTTTTTGCTGCAGCCTAAAGTAATGATGTTTACCTTATCTCGTTTAAGTGACCTCGTTTTCATCAGGCGGCAAAATTACGGGGTTTCACGCAAAGAAGAGATATTTCACGCAAAGGCGCATTTACCACATAGACACATAGGAACATAGGGTAGATAGTTAAAAAGTGTGGATGTAAGGTTTGCGAAACTCTAAACGAAAAACCATAAACCCTAAACTATGTTTCTATATGCCTATGTGGTGAAACATTCGCGGGAAATCACAAATCAATTCGGATACTGCACCAGTCTGAATGTGCCGCTATCATCCTTATAATCCTGTTGCACATTGTTGCGGGTGGTAACACGGCAATTGATAGCCTGCGTAAACCACGAGCCGCCACGGCGCACCCTGCCGGCACCGGAAGATGGTCCTGTGGGACTGTATTTTTCGTTGAGTTCGTAGTAAAATTTAGCGTACCAGTCCTGGCACCACTCCCACATATTGCCTGTCATATCATACAGCCCCAGTTCATTGGGTGCTTTTTCGCCTACCACATGCGGACGGCGGTTGCTGTTGCCGGTATACCAGCCCACCTGGTCAATATCGTCGCTGCCGCTGTAACGGAAACCCTTACCCTCCAATCCGCCCTTTGCCGCATATTCCCATTCGGCTTCGGTAGGCAGACTGTAATATTTTCCTGTGAGCTTGTTTAATATTGCAATGAACTTTTGCGCATCGTCCCAGCTTACCCGGTCAATGGGGCATTGGTCGCAACCGGTAAATTCACTGGGATTGGAGCCCATAATAACAGTCCACTGGCGTTGTGTAACGGGGTATTTGCTAATGGCAAATCCATCCACCACCACTTCGTGCGCAGGCTTTTCATCTGCTTCGCCGCCATCATCTCCCATCACAAACCTGCCGCCTGTTACCCACACCAGGTTGTTTTGAATACTATCGAGAAACTCTTTCGATACCATTGGAAGGGTAATGTCTTTTTCCTTTTCTTTCTTCTTTTTCTTTTGTGCAAAACCCTGGGTAATCCCCGCAAAAAGAACCAACAAAACAAGTGTGAAACGAAGTGCAGCCATAGATGAATATTAAAAATCGGCCAAATATAAAAAACAAGCGGCAAGAAGCAAGGGGGAAATGGCAGCGAGCTATCAGCAATCAGCGGTCAGGAGGGAGAAATGAACAAAAGTCAAGGAAAGTTTATCGTTTGAGGTTTGTGGTTTGTAGTGTTCCAAACGGTAAACGACAAACTATAAACAGCTGAAAGCTGATAGCTCCACAAAAAAATCCCGCCTCTGTTGGAGACGGGACCTTTGCAAAATATTCCTTTTGGAAGAAGTGGTTATTAATAACCCATTCCACCCATATCAGGAGCACCGTGGTGGTGACCACCGCCGCCTGCTTCTTCTTTTTTAGGTTTGTCGGCTATTACGCATTCGGTAGTCAGTAACATACCGGCAATAGATGCTGCATTTTCCAAAGCAATGCGGGTAACCTTGGTTGGGTCGATTACACCAGCTTTGAACAGGTTTTCATACACTTCGGTGCGTGCGTTGAAACCGTAATCAGCTTTGCCTTCTTTTACTTTCTGTACTACAATACTGCCTTCGATGCCGCTGTTGAAAACAATCTGGCGCAGAGGTTCTTCAATTGCCCTTCTTACAATAGCAACACCAGTTGCTTCGTCTTCGTTGGCAGTTTTGAATTTCTCTAAAGATTCTACCGCGCGGATGTAGGCTACACCACCACCGGGTACAATGCCTTCTTCAACCGCAGCGCGGGTTGCATGCAATGCATCGTCAACGCGGTCTTTCTTTTCTTTCATTTCAACTTCAGTAGCAGCACCTACCTGCAATACAGCTACACCACCGCTTAATTTAGCCAGGCGTTCCTGTAATTTTTCTTTATCGTAGTCAGAAGTAGTTACTTCAATCTGAGCTTTGATTTGATTTACACGAGCAGTGATGTCGGCTTTTTTACCTTTACCACCTACTACAGTTGTGTTGTCTTTGTCGATCACTACTCTTTCTGCACGACCTAAGTAAGTAAGGTCAGCATTTTCGAGTTTGTAACCCTGCTCTTCGCTGATCACTAAACCAGCAGTAAGGATAGCGATATCCTGGAGCATTTCTTTTCTTCTGTCGCCAAAGCCTGGAGCTTTTACAGCCGCTACTTTCAATGTACCGCGCAATTTGTTTACTACCAGTGTAGCCAGTGCTTCACCTTCCAGGTCTTCAGAAATGATCAGCAAAGGAGCGCCTTGCTGAGCTACTTTTTCCAGGATGTGAAGAATATCTTTCATGGTGCTTACTTTCTTATCATAAATAAGGATGTAAGGCTTATCCAGTTCAGCTTCCATTTTTTCGCTGTTGGTAACGAAGTAAGGAGAGATATAACCGCGGTCGAACTGCATACCTTCTACCACGTCTACCAGTGTTTCGGTACCACGTGCTTCTTCAACAGTAATAACGCCATCTTTACCTACTTTGCCAAAAGCTTCAGCAATGAGTTTGCCGATGGTTTCGTCGTTGTTGGCAGAGATAGAAGCCACCTGCTGAATTTTTTTGCTGTCGGAACCTACAGCCTGAGACTGTGTTTTGAGGTGTTCAACCACTTTTTCAACAGCTTTGGTAATGCCGCGTTTCAGGTCCATTGGGTTGGCACCAGCAGCTACGTTTTTCAAACCTTCGCTGATGATAGCCTGGGCCAGTACGGTTGCGGTAGTAGTACCATCACCTGCAATGTCTGCAGTTTTGCTGGCTACTTCTTTCACCATTTGAGCACCCATATTTTCGATAGGATCTTCCAGTTCAATTTCTTTAGCAACGGTAACACCGTCTTTGGTTACTGCAGGAGCACCAAATTTCTTTTCAAGCACTACGTTACGACCTTTAGGTCCGAGGGTTACTTTTACTGCATTAGCCAGCGTATCAACCCCTCTTTTCATTTTATTACGGGCATCAATATCAAAAAATAATTGCTTTGCCATGTTATGTAATTTGAGATTTTTAATTTGAAATTTAAGATGAAGAACCTGATTATCGGTTCATCTTTTAAGTGTGCGATGTAATATTTATTTATTAAACAATCGCCAAAATGTCCGATTCGCGCATGATGAGGTAATCAGCGCCATCAATCGTTATTTCTGTACCGGCATATTTACCATATAATACGGTATCTCCGGATTTTACGCTTACCGGCTCGTCTTTTTTGCCAGGACCAGCGGCAACCACGGTACCACGCTGTGGTTTTTCTTTAGCAGTATCGGGAATGATTATGCCCCCGGCAGTCTTTTCTTCAGCAGGAGCAGGTTTCACAATCACCCTGTCATGTAGGGGAGTTACATTAATCTTTTTGGACATAATTAAAAATTTTTGTGTTGGTTAAAGATTGATTTTATAAATCTTTAAGGCGGACAAAGGTAAACGAATTATATGCCAAAGCGACAATGCCGGAAAAAATTTCAGTTTTTGCCGGTTTAAGCCGGTTATTTGAAAAACCTGTCAGAACCTAGGGGGAACCGTTATGCCAAATTTGCGGGGAAAAAAGACGTAGAGACAAGGCATGCCTTGTCTCTACGTCTTTTTTTCCCTACCTTCGCCGCCTTACAACAGTTCTTTAAAGATGATTAGCAGAAGAAATATCCGGATTAAAGTGATGCAGGCGCTCTATACCATCGAAGCCGCCGACGAGCAGCCGCAAACCCTGAAAGCAATTAAGTTATTAGAAAAACACCTTGAACAGTCGCGACACATATTTGTTTACACCATTCATTTTATTACACAGGTAGCCCGCTACGCTGAAACAGATGCGCATAACAGGTCGTCTAAACATTTACCTACAGCAGAAGACCTGAATGTTAATACCAAAATTGCGGGCAATGAAGTACTGTGGAAAATACTGGAAGACAGCTCTTACATACGCGCGAAGAATGAAATAAAACCGCAGCAGTGGGACAACCCGGAACTGATCCGCAAAACTTACCTGCAACTGGTGGAAACTCCTGTATATAAAGAATATATTGAAGCGCAGGAACGCAATAAGAAGGCGGAAAAAAATATTCTTGAGTTCATTTTTACCGATCTTATGCTTCCTAGCGACGATTTTATTTCGCATATGGACGACTCGTTTATCCATTGGGATGATGATGCGGAAATGATGAACCAACTGGTATTGAATTTCCTGCAAAAGCCTTCCAGCGCCGATTTCCAGGATATGCTGGGTGCAGAGAAAAGAAAATTCGCGCACGATCTGTTGCAGGCAGTGCTTGAGAAAAAGGAGTTCTGCATGGAGCTGATCAAGCCCAAATTAAAAAACTGGGACGTGGAGAGAATAGCACTGCTGGACATGATACTGATGCAAATGGGGGTATGCGAATTTCTTTATTTTAATACCATTCCTACCAAAGTAACCATTAACGAATACATAGACCTTGCAAAAGAATACAGCACGCCGCAAAGCGGGCAATTCGTTAACGGCATCCTCGACAATATTCACAAAGACCTGCTGGCACAAAACAAGCTCGACAAGGTGTCGTATAAGAAACCGGGGTGAGGAAATTTGAGATTTGTGATTTGAAATTGACTGATGGCTCATTGCTGAAGGCCGGAAGCCGACTTGTGCTCCAAATGGACCGGTAGCATTCTTTCATTAAATCAATTTATATAAGCCGCAGATGCGCAGATTCATTTTTAATCTGCGCATCTGCGGCTCAACTTTTTAGCTTCGCTGTGCGAGGCGTCTTCGCCTCGCAATATTTTGTTGTCGCCTCCTGGCGACATTGCGCAATAAAAAAAGATATTGCAGTAACAGGTTGTTTTTACTTTTACAATTGAGTAGCATCTTTGCTGAATTAACTCTCACCCGAATGACGCTGGTTGCACAGTCGCTCAACTGAACCAATACAATCACTCATTCACTAAACAATCAACATGCTTTTTAAACAAACCCCACTGGTATTTGCACTCTTTTTTTTCTTTGTATATGCAAATGCACAAACCAAACCTTACCTCGATGAATATGCGAAAGGTTACCGGGGTGGGTATATCAAAGGACTGGAGTCGGTAGATCGTTCTTTGCAGTTTGCCGTTATTGGCGATTGGGGGCGCGGCGGTATGTATTTTGGCAAAGATGTGGCAGAGCAGCTATCCAAAGCCGTTACCGGCATAGATGCTGAGTTCATTGTTTCTACCGGCGACAATTTTTATCCCGAAGGCGTAGCCAGTGTGCACGATCCGCTGTGGAACCTGGCATTTGAAAATGTTTTCTGGCAATACCCCCTATGGCGCAACTGGTATGTGGTATTGGGTAACCACGATTACGGCCGCAATCCCCAGGCACAAATTGATTATTCAAAGATCAGCCGCCGGTGGAATATGCCCGACTATTATTATTCGTTTACAAGAGAGATAAGCAAAGGAGCAAAGGCACTGTTTATTTTCCTGGATACCAATCCGTTTAATGCAGGTTTTCACGATGAAAATGACACGACCATCAATCCCAAAATGGATACTACCGCCCAGAAAAAATGGCTGGAAGGTTTGTTGTCCGATACGGATACCAGCATTAAATGGAAGATCGTTTTCGGACACCACCCCATGTATACTGCCGGAAACCGCGCCCTGCGCGAGTCGCAGATCCGCAATTCGCTGGAAGCAATGTTTGAAAAATACAAGGTCGATCTGTACATCACCGGGCACGAGCATCATCTGCAATATTATCATCCTAAAAACAGGTATACGCACCATTTTATTTCCGGCGCCGGATCGGAGGCCAATGAATCGCTGAAACCCCGCGGCCCGGTTGACTTTTTCGCCGCCATCCAGGGATTTATGACATTTTCGATTACTCCCGGTGAAGTGCTGATGCAGGCGGTAGACAGGAATGGAAATGTACTGACGAAGAAGAAGGTGAAGAAAAGTGATAGATGGTAAGACAGGGCGGAAGGTATAAGGTATAGGGTATAAGGCCTTCCACCCTATACCCTATACCTTATGCCTTATTCCTTATACCTTAGCCCTCTCCCTCCCCCCTAATTCATTTCACACAGTAACCCGAAATAGTTAACTTTGCCGCTCCTAAGTAATTATCTGTTATGAAAAAACATTACTTTTTGTTGATGATACTGGCAGGAATTGGTTTTGCTTCGTGCCAGGATGCTGAAAAAAAAGCGACTGAAACCGCTACGATTGCTCCGGCTTCTACCGGTGATGCTGCTGCACAAAATGCCGCAGTAACCACTGTTCAATGGATAGATTCTGCTTTGAACAAGGGTACAATCAATGAGGGAGAAAAACTGGAGATCGTATATCGTTTTAAAAACACAGGCGACAAGCCTTTGATCATCAAAGAAGTAAAACCTTCGTGCGGCTGCACCGTAGCCGAAAAGCCTGAACAACCTATTGCGCCAGGCGAAGAAGGTTCAATTAAAGCTGCTTTCGACAGCCACAACAAGCCAGGTCCTAACCACAAAACCATTACGGTAACGGCTAATACGCAACCCGACACCTATCACCTCACGTTTGATGTGGTAGTGAATAAGAAAAGTTAGTATTCAATTTTAAATCACCGATATGAACAATTATTTCGTTTTATTACAAGCCGGCGGAGGCAATGCAACCATGCAAATGATTATGATGGTGGGCATTATTGCTGTGTTTTACTTTTTTATGATCCGTCCGCAAACTAAAAAAGCCAAGGAAGCTAAAAACTTCCAGAGCAATCTTCAAAAAGGCGACAAAGTAGTAACCATTGCAGGTATACATGGAAAAATAGACAAGGTAAACGAAGACAATACGCTGCAACTGGAAGTAAGCCCTGGCAGCTACCTGAGGATAGAAAAAAGCGCTATCAGCATGGAATGGAGCAAACAGTTGAATACCGGCGCTGCCGCTGCTGAAAAAAAATAAGACCTGATTTTTTGTATAACGAATCCGGAATCAATTACGATTTCGGATTTTTGTTTTTATAAAGTGCACAATACATGCTGAAGATTGGTTTAACAGGAGGTATAGGATCGGGCAAGAGTACCGTGGCCCGTTTGTTTGAGTTGCATGGCATACCTGTATATTATGCCGATGCTGCCGCTAAGGAAATAATGAATACCGACGAAACATTAAAAAACCAGATCATTCAGCATTTCGGCGAAGCCACCTATACCAACAACCGGCTGAACCGGAAGCAACTGGCAGACATTGTGTTTAAAGACAAAGAAAAGCTGGCGCTGCTGAACAGCCTGGTACACCCTGCAACCATCAGGGATGCAACCAACTGGATGCAGCAACAAACAGCGCCATATACCATTAAAGAAGCTGCTTTGATTTTTGAAAGCGGCTCGCAATCGGAACTGGATTATGTAATTGGCGTTTACGCACCTAAAACATTGCGCATTCACCGCACCATGCAACGCGATGGCGTTGACCGGGAGGAAGTACTGAAGCGCATGAAAAATCAGATTGACGAAGAAATAAAAATGCGCCTATGCGACTTTGTTATTGTGAACGACGAACAGCAACTGCTGATACCACAGGTGAACGAATTGCATGAAAAGATTAGGAATTTGAGATTTGATATCACTAGTGTCCGGTAAAAATAGAGGAATGATAAGTTAAAAGGAGGCATTGCGCCTCCTTTTTCGGTATTTTTAAGTTACCACACAAAAAAACGCCGATGAGTAAAGGTACTTTTTTTACCGGACAGCCAATCTTCACTCAGATGCTGAGTTTTATACCCCGTGCGCTGATTACCACTATTTCCAGGGAGTTGAATGCAGATCATTATTGCAAAACGTTTAAGACTTATGACCATCTGGTTACCATGCTTTATGCAATTTTCAATCAATGTACATCGCTTAGAGAGGTTACAACTGGTTTGTTGGCATGGGATCAGCGTATCCATCATCTGGGTATTGATTCTCATCCACGACGAAGCACTATTTCAGATGCCAACAAAAAGCGTACAGCGGAAGTGTTTGAAAAAATATACTTTGGATTATTAAACCGCCATCAGTCACTTTTACCGGACAGCCGCAAGCGATCCCGTAAAAACAATCTCTATATTTTCGATTCCACAAGCATTGCACTATTTCAGGAAATACTCAAAGGTTCTGGTCTTTCAAAGAAAGATGGAAGGCGCAAAGGAGGTATTAAAGTTCATACTTTATTACATGCCAGAGAAGACCTGCCTACTATGATACGTTATAGCTCAGGTGCCGATAACGATGGTAAATACCTCAAAGAAGTACAACTACCTCTCGGTTCTGTTATTGTCTTCGACAAAGGGTATAGAGATTATTCAACTTATAACCGCTTCGCCAGCGATGGCATTACATGGATAACCCGGCACAGAGATAGCTCGGTTTATAAAATCAATGAAAGGAAAGCAATAAATGAATCTCAAAAAAAACAAGGCGTAGTCACAGACTGGTGTATTGAGCTTGGACACAATCATTCTAAAAAGGCGATAAAAGTACCTGCACGTATGATCAGCTACAAAGATCCGGTAACTAAAAAAAAATTTCAGTTCATAACAAACAATCGCCTTTTAGCTCCCATAACAGTTGCCAACTATTATAAACAACGCTGGCAAATCGAAACCTTCTTTAAACGCATTAAACAGAATTATCCGCTACAGTATTTTCTGGGAGATAATGAAAATGCCATTAAAATACAAATCTGGTGCGCTCTGATCGCCGATCTTTTGCTAAAAGTTATCAAACGCGGAGTAAAATCAAAGATGGCTTTTTCAAATATTGTTGGGCTGGTAAGGTTGCACCTGATGACGTACATGGACCTCAAAAGCTTTTTGAGAGCACCTGAAAAAGCATTGCTAAAGTGTAGTTGCTAATATTTGATCTGACAGTTGTTGATTTTTTGGGTTGATCACCCGTCTTTAAATTTACAAATATTTTATCCACTAAAAAATTTGCTGCGATATACCAGAAGGGTGTCTCCGCAAATTTTTTGTGGATAAAGCTTTAGGAATTCTCTTCAGCTTTTGAATACAATTGGTCTATCCTCTTTTCTTTAGCCAGTTCCTTGCTGTCGAGCCAGGTCTGCATAGGCGTTTTTCCGAAGCAGTAACGACCGCTGTGAGACCGTTGGTTGTTGTAATACTCAAGCCAGTCGTCAAGGTCTTGCTGCATTAGTTCCAAAGAATCGTACATTTTTTTGCGAAATGCTATCGCATAAAACTCCTCTTGTATTGTACGGTGAAAGCGTTCACAGATGCCATTGGTTTGTGGACTTTTTGCCTTTGTTTTTGTATGATCGATGTCTTCTATGGTAAGATAAAGCTGATATTCATGATGCTCTCTTGCTCCGCAATACTCTGTACCGCGATCTGTTAAAATTCGCAATAGATCCACCGACTGATTTTGATAAAAGGCAGCACTTTATCGTTGAGCATGTCTGCTGCTATCAGCGCATTTTTTCGGTCATACAGTTTTGCAAAAGCCACTCTTGTGTAGGTATCAATAAAAGTTTGCTGATAGATTTTGCCCACTCCTTTGATATAGCCAACATAATAGCTGTCCTGAGAACCCAAATATCCAGGATGATGTGTCTCTATCTCACCACGACTTTCCTGTTCTTCTTTTTTGCGTTCCAGGGCCGCCACCTGGCTGTCGGTCAAAATCACTCCATCCTGAGCTACCTTGGCTTCCAGCGCCTTTAAGCGCTTTTGCATGGTCTCAAGATCATGACGAAGCCATACGCAACGGATGCCCGCAGGTGATACGCTGACACCTCTTTTTTTAAGTTCATTACTTGCCCGGGCTTGTCCCTGCTCAGGATGTTCTATGGCGTAAGCAACAACTGCCCGCTCATCTGGTTCTGCTATCCGGTTTTTTAATATCGGCTTGCTACGACTGATCTCCTTGAGTGCCAGCTCTCCGCCATCTTCATAAAGCTTTTGGAATCTGTAGAAACTGTCTCTGCTATAGCCCATTACTTTGCAGGCTTCAGATACATTGCCGAGCTTCTCGGCTAACTTTAATAAACCCATCTTGGGTTGAATGAGCTTTTGCGTTGTTGTCATGATTGTAATCGTTTACAGTTATCAAATTTATTAACAACTGTCAGATTAAATATAAACTTCTACATATTAAGCTATTGCCAGTTTCTTCCTTGTGTTCATCATTTTTGCATCTTTAAACTTAGGGCTTACAGGCACATGCAATTCATAGGGTCTGTTAAACGCCTCCTGGTTCAATTTAAACCTTTCTGAAAGAATGCGGATGGTATCTTTGGATAAGCCTTTCTTGTAGTTAAGCATATCAGAAACCAAGCCTTCACTTACATTCAAGAGGTTTGCCAAATCAACCGCTTTCATTTTATGGTCTTTCATCAAAGACTTTAGTAAAGGAATAGGTTCAAGTATTTCAAAATTGCTGTGTTCTTCATCGTATTTTTCAATCAAAAAAGTGAGTAATTCCATTTCATCTTCTATTGCTTTGGTTTTCCTTTTTGTAGCAAAATCCAAATCGTGAAGTGCCTGGCAATATTCGTTGTATTGCTTTTCAGATTTTATCACTTTATATTTCAATGTTTCCATAACCTGTATTTTATTCCTTTGTTGCAGAGAGTAGATGGAAACGGACCGCTGAGCTGGTTGTCATTAATGAAGAAAAATCCGATATTTTGAAAATTTCCAAGTGAAGCCGGGACGCTACCAGTTAGCTGGTTTCCATTAAGAACAAAGTCTTCAATTTTTGTACAATTGCCTAATGATTCAGGTATCTCGCCAGTCAAGAAATTTTGCTCAAGGTCCAAAAAGATTAAGTCTACCAGATTGCCAAGTGTTTCAGGTATGCTCCCTGAAAAGCTATTAAGTCCTAAACTTAGATGAGTAAGCTCCGTCAAATTTCCTATTTCTTCGGGTATATCCCCCGAAATATTGTGATTCTCTAGAAGGTCTATATACCTAAGCGCCGTTAAATTTCCGATCGACGGATTTAGTGTCCCGCTCAGTTCATTTCCCATTAGAATTAAGCCTGTCACCCTATTTCCTGTTACGCTGACGCCATACCAGGTTGACACCGGACCATTAAGCCAGTTGGTATTGTTGGTCCAACCATTGCCATTAGTACCGTTGTAAAAATCGACTAGTGCAGAGCTGTCTGATTGCAATACCTGTGATATCCCAACATGCGAGATAAGCAGTGACGAAAAGTAGAATAGCAAACGCTTGATCATATGCAATAGTTAGTTTTAAGAATTATTCAAATAGAAAAATTCTTCACGCGGTTTGATTGGACAAAAAGCTATATGCTAACGTAGCAGAGTTGTTCAGGAGTATCGGCTTAGGGTGGCTGTATAAAGCTGGAGATGAATATAAAGACAATAATTTACATATTCAAACCCTTAAGAAAAGTTTAGCCCAGTAAAAGAATAAATAAAACACCATCGTTTTCCAAACTTTGGCAGCCTCATCAAAAACTCTTGAAGGATATTGTATTCTTTTCCTAGTCTTGCATACAATCGTCTAAAGCGTCCCAATTCTGCCAAAGCAATCGATGCAAGCGAAATTCGTCAGCTTGTCCAAATTTCCAACTATATCGTTTAAAGATGAGTGCTGCCGCATTGTTTTATAGACAAAGACACATTACTTCTTTTCCACGTTATATATTTCGTAATTTAATAAGACAGGCCATATTCTTTGGGAGGTTTTCGTTTGTAACCAGGCGCCATCCATCTAGCTTGGTCTCGGCCCCTTTACCCACATAGAAGGTCCCAATTTTTTTAAAGTGTTTACGTACAATACTTGTATAATGCTTATAGAGTAATAAAGAATCTTCATCACCAGTTACGGCAATGTTGGCAAAAGTTCATAACTGCCGGTTTCGTTGAGAAGCTGGGCTGCAATTCGCCAACGAGATGCACTTAAGAAGACATGCTGAGATGCTTTACAAAGCCAGAATGGATCGCATCCGTTTGGAAAAAGATATCCGAACCTTAGAAACTCTACTTTATAAGAGATATCCTCAGATGATACTCTTTAAAATCAACTTTTTCTATAAAGGTTTGTCGACGAACCCATGATTAGTTAGATAATTACTCCATAGATAGTATCTTTATAAATAATTCATCATTAACTTTTACAATAAATTCAATTTCTCCAATGAAAAGTTTTTTAGTAATCGCAACATTAGTTTCGAGCTTTACATTTTCGTTTGGGCAAAATAACCCCACTGAAATCAGCGATAAATTTTTTCACATTTATAAAAAAGAAGGGGTCGATCAAGCTTTAACGTATCTGTTCTCAACCAATAAATTTTCAGTTGAAATACAAGAGAACCTTGATGAACTAAAACAAAATTTGGTAAAGGCAACAAATGACGTTGGTGAGTTTGAAGGAACCGATTTGCTAGCAAAGAAGGCTGCCGGTCCAAACCTGGTTATGTTAACGTACTTAGTCAGATATGAGAAACTGCCTTTTACATTTAGAATTTTGCTTTACAATCCAAACGGTAAATGGCAAGTTCAAAATTTTAAATTCAACAACAAAATTGATGAAGAACTTGAAAAGGTCAGCATGGTAAGTGGAAATTAAAACTTTGTCAGGAAGGCTAAGATGAACTGATGAGATCCAAAATAATACTTTATCCTCTTATTCAAATTCTAATGGTACAAATGAATTCCTGTAAACCAATTCCATAATTAATAGAATGGTTGTAGACAATACATTCTGCACGACTTGGAGTATCTAATAGCGGCAGGTGATGCAATTGGCTATATAATAAGCGTCAATAAATAATCGTGGCATATTAGCGAAAAATAATTATTAATCTGATGTAATTTTTTATGGGTAAGAGTTGCTCAAAGCTTAGTGAAAGTCATGTCACTAAGCTTTTTTTGTACATGCAAATGTAAAAAGGCTGTATTGGACATGTTGCAGTCGTTCTGTAAATAGGCGGGGTAGGCAACGAGGAAAGCAGAGATTTAAGTGCAATCAGTGTGGTATTCTGTTTACGCGCAATGATCCTCGACAAAAGTTAGAGAATCGTTTTATTTGGTTAAAATGGATGCTGGACCGACAAACTTTTAAAACTCTTAGCCGTGACATCAAGTTATCGATTGATAGCTTACAGCGGGGATTTTTTACGCGTTCTTGCTCCAATCATCTGAAGTCAAAATTATAAAGCGTAGTAATGTCCATTTACAAACGGATGCTACCTATTTTCACCAGTTTTGTCAGCTATGTGTGAAATTCGTGTGTCGCCGTTATTTTTTTTAGAGAAAAGATTAAACAGAAATATGCCAATGTTCAATATAATGAAGAATAAAATCGAAAAGATTAAAGCAAGAAACAACGTTGCCAAAAGGCTAATCAAGAGACCCTGAAAGCCATAATAGCTCTTATCATTAAAATGTACAGGTGTTATTTTCGCCAAAGTCAACACCCCCACCAAGATTCCGATAGGCAAAAAACCAAAACTAAAACCAATCAAAAGTTTTTTAAAAGAAAAATAGTTAAGCTTCATATTTTATAATGTGATGGTTACTTATTTTAAATCAATTCTCAGCTCAAGGCTAGTTACCAAAAAATAGTAATTCCTGGCTATTGTTAAAAGGCTATAAGTTATTCCCAAAATTCAGATATTTTGTTCTTTATATATTCTGTTCCTGCGTCGAAGTAGCCCTGAACTGCACTTCCAAGTTTATACAAATCTACACTGCCAGATACCTTGGCTGGTCCCACTTTGCCGCCGCCACCAAATTGTAAAGAGTTATTCAAAGATATTTTTCCCTTATTAGACGATCCGGTTGCATCGAGCACAGTTCCATCAAATTTCGTGTTTCCGTTGCTTAAATCAACCTTCGCATTCCCTTCTAAAAAAGTAACTGTACCTTTCGCTTTGTTGTCACCAAGTGAAATGCCTGCGGAGCCTTCAACAAGTGTTCCGGTTAGTTTCAACTCTTTATTTTTTATACTCGCATCTCCACTAATAAGAGATACCTCAAGATCAGCCTTAAGTGGACCAGCTTTTACATCTGCACCCATTCCCCAAGCTTTTGCTTCAAAACTTACGGAAAATGAAAATGCGTCCATCAAAGTATTATTAGCCTTGGACACTTTGCTATTGACTTTCTCTAAAGCCTCGGCCTCTTTTTTAACTTTATCATCGGGGTCTCCGGGGTCTCCAGGGCCGAGAGTGGGCGCCATTCCGTCTGGATCTATAAATCTTATCGGATTGTTAAGGGCATAATTGTAAGGTGAATATCGGCGCATGGAATCGGCTAATGGATCCACGACATGCCACCTCCCAATCTGCGCATCATACATCCTTGCGCCGTAGTCCAACCATTCCAAGCCACTGCCATCACTAAACTCTTTTCTCTGTTCTTCCTTACCGTTGTATTTATATTTGTTCTCTGCAATGCCATTGAGCGCTTTGGTACTAATACCCGCCATTGTCAACCCAAAAGGATAATAATGTGATTCCTCGAGGATGGCTCCTCTGGTATGGATTACCTGTAAGTTATCAAAGAACACATCAACCTGACTTTGGTTGCTCACGTAAATATACACATATCCATTGGCAGGTGCTACCTTGTTCGTTATTTGATGCGTTTTTACCACATCTTCAGTACCTACCGGGTCCAGTCCACTACCCACGCTTTTAAACTGTTCATCAAAGAAAATGTAGTTAATGAATGCCCTTGGCTTGGTAGAGCTGTTTGGTATCTCTGTCAACTGGTCGCCAAACAATGAGTTAATACCGGTAGTAGTGTTGGTCATTCCATTGAGCTGTGCATCGGTAACTCCACCATGAGCTGCAGCAGCTGTGCCACCTGTGGGACCACTTAATAAGCCGGTGAGAATGCTGAGCGTGGTTATGTTTTTATTGTTTGTTGTACCACTGGTAACAGCGGTAAAATAATAACTCTTACCCCAGATGTCGATCTTATCACCTGCCATCACTTTTAAGGTGATGCCTAACCCAGTAACACCTGCTGTAGTGCTGGCTTTGAGTTTGTAGAGTTTGGCACTATTAGATGTTACACTGCTGTTGGGATTGGGATTTACCGGAGGATCTAATGCGCCTGTTCCGCCGTTTTTGTTGGTGTAAACTGTGATGCCGGTAGCATCGGTAGAATTGGCAATTTTTGTAGCATCGATAGTATAATACTGCTTTTCAATATAAGCAGCGCTGCTGCTGTTGTTCGGATCACCTTCCAGCGTGGCGGCAGGATAGATATCCTGTTTGGTTTCCTCTGTCAACACCATCCGTACATTGCCCAGGTGATCTTTAATAAAATAATCATAGGTAAATCCTGTGGGCGTGTTGGGTGTAGTACCATTGGTGTATAATGGTCTTATCCTGCCTTCTTCATGACCTATCAGCTGCAGTTTATCGGTATAACCTATGGCTGCATTAAGTGCAGTATGACTATACGCTTTGCTCTCGTATACCGATCCCCCCAGATAGGTAGTGGTAGTTGTGACATTGGCTGTATAGGTTGTGCCATTATGAGGAATGGTAGCGCCGGTTTCGAATGTTGTTTTTTTGAGTTTATTTCCAATACCGTCGTATGTATAAGTAATTGTTCCTTTACCAGTGACTGTTACTACCTTGATGTGATTGAAATCGTCGTACGTGATTGAGCTGATGCCTTTGTTGAGATCAGCGGTAAGGTTTCCATTATCATCGTAATCGTAATCATTACCTGAGCCGCTGCTTCCATCAGTAAAGTCGCCCAGTTTACCGTTGTCAGTGGCGGTATTGCCATCCACTACTTTTAAAAGTCTATTACTGAGGTTTTCATAAGTATAGCTGAGCTGATCTATCACGGCAGAAGACCCGAGTTTCAACCCATATTGGTTCATGCTTTTAATGTTGCCGTTAAAGTCGTACTGCAGGTTATTGACAGTGAAATTAACCGTGCCACTTGACCAGTTCACATCGTCAGTTGTCTGTCTGAAATTAGCGCCACCCAGTCGGTCACTGGAGCCATAAACAAATTCGTATTCCCGCTCAATGCCGTCCCCCTTGCTTCTCCAGCCCATACCACAGATATCGCCATTGTACCTGGGAGTTGCAAAACTGACTGTATTGGCTGCAGGAGTAGCACGATCATAGCCCAATTCAAAGCCAAAATATTTTTGAGTGAAGCTGGCATGGTTGGCAGGATACAAATAGTTGCGGTTAACACCCAGGAGCCAGCCTCTGATATTATAGGTATGGTCCAGGGTCTCAAGACCAGTGGTATTAAAGTTGGGGGCAAGCTTTTTGGTTTTGAGCTGTCCAAGTGCATCATATTGTAAAGACGAAGTGGTATTATAAGCAGTCATGGTGCCGCTGTTCACCAGTGTATTGCTGAGTTTCTTCTCTGTCTTCACCAATCTCCACAGATCATCATAGGTATACTGTGTTACCACCACACTCGTTTGGGGTGATGTTCCACCTTTTTCTGTTTTTTGAACGGTAACGAGCGGCTGACCGTTCCAACTATATTGTGTGGTGGATATATCCACCGCTGTTGTGGAAGTATTGTTTTGACTTTGTACCTGTATCAGTCTTCCTTTAACATCGTAAATGTTTACAGTAAAAAGAAAAGTATTAGTGCCAAGTACTTTGGTCCTTACACCGGTTACCAATCCCCGGGTTTGTGAGGATTTGGCATTGCTTTGGGGATAGGGAAACGCGGTGTTGGAAGCAGTTTGAAGGTATGTGTTATAGGTACTATTATAAGTATCTGTAAGAGGGTTACCCCATGAAGCACGCCAGTCATAGTTATCATAAAAAGTACGGGTTACTTCAAACCAGTGGCTGGTCGGTGGCGCGGTAGTAATTGTAAAGGGATAACCAGTGCTAACTGATGCATCCGCCAAATGCTGCGTAAAAATCTTATTCTGACCATCCCAACTGTTGATTAAAATACCTGTCATTTCAGGCCGATTCAGTTGATCGTACAATGTTACCGTCCATTTGTTAGCAGGTCTCATATTTGCATCCTGCGTCATTACCAATCGGTCTCGGGCATCATACACCATCAACGTTGGGGCGGCTGCGCCAGGGACTTTTTTAATGATCATGCGGTTGCGCGAGTCATATTCATAGCGAAAACATTGTTCATCCACTAACGTAGTCGTCATTGCCCAGGAGGTTTGCCTAAGTGTGTTAACGCCTTCTGGTTGTATTACACAACGCAGGTTACCCAGGTCATCGTATATATAGTAAGTATAGAACCAGCCGCCACTGTGAGCACTTCCCGTTCCATCGTCTGCAGGACTGGAAAACTGGTCCTTCTTCAAAATTAACCTGCCTTCCTTATCTTTAAATTCAATGAACTGCCTGCCATTCTCATTTACAGTAATAGTTTTATACAACGTCCCCGCCGCGTAAGTTCCAGAGGTTGTATAGGTGGTGGTTAGTCCGCCAAAAGCACCGTTGTTCACCGTCCATAATCTTACTCCGTCCAAGGCAGTATTCGTATAATATTTTGTCTTAACAGCCCTTCTATTGGGCTCTGTTACACTTGGATCTGAGGTCCCCGCCCAATTGTCACCTGGTGCAAATTGTTCTGTTACCCTGTGTAAAGGTGATGCTTCAAAAGTGGTCACCTTGTAAAAGTAGGTTTCATCCTGACCACTAATCGGCGATGTTGGACTAGCCGAATTATAAAATGCTGCCTGCTGGACGAATGGGTTGAGCTTAAATTTGCCATCATTCTTTGTGGCATCAACTGCAGTACTTGGCGTTGGCAAAAACTTAAGAGACTCTCTTCCAAAGGCATCATAAGTTACCATGCTAATCATATCAACTGCAGTTCCACCGGAAGGATACGACCCTTGCTTTGTTACTGTTTGCAGCGGTCGACCTAATCCGTCAAAATATTGAGTCGCTTGTTGCACTGATTGCAGGTTGCGAGTCATCAACGTATTAGGATTTTGCTCAGGAGCCTTTGAATCCCATGTACGAACAAAATTGGCGGGTGCCGAAGTGTAGACTGCAGGCAGTTCAGGAGCTTGTGCTTGTACAAAAAATGACTGTAGTGCGACCAATAAACTCAGTAAAAGACATTTTTGCTTATTCATTATCTAAATGCAATTGTTGTGATCGAAAGTAAGGTGCCGTTGGATACAGGAACTGAGGTGAAGCTCACTCCCGTTGATGTTCCGTCTTCAGAAGCGCCGCCAATTGAGCAGTTAAAGAAAATGCTACCCGTGCCGACAGGCGTAACTGTTACATTATAATTTCCTGAAGGGAGCGTTCCCAAGGAAACATTTGAAGCGCCGCCGTTCAAGGTATATGTATAAATGGTCGAGCCGCAAGATGGATTAGCATTTACAAGCTTTACTGTAAAGTTTTTCAGGCTGATTTGATTTGTCCCCTTTAATATACCGCTGGTAGGGGTTGTACATGTGCCGCCTGGATATGTGTTTGCATACGCTTGTCCATTAGCGGCTATATCTTGTTGGGCCAAGGCGTTGGCATCGGTCTGAGTAGAACCAACATACGTACCTGCCGGAACAGTATAGGTTACAACAGTCCCTGTTGTACATCCCGTACAAGCTTTAGTAAAGTTGCCAGACTGCACCTGGTTAAAAAACGTATTACAATTCTCAGTTTGCCCTTGATAATTATAGCAATATTTTTTCAAGATATTTTTGTCATGATCTTGGATAAGACTTAATCTTCCGAGACCATCGTATTTGTAGTATATGGTTCGGTTGGTGACATCACTTTCGCTACTGACACCTGTTAATGGTTCGTACGTATAAGTGTTGACCATTGCGCCAGGAATGGTCCGCAGATTGTTTAGTAATGCGCGGACATTTTCATCATTACTTCCTATGCTGGTTGCTGTGTTTAGTTGTGCTTGTGTAACCTTTGTCAAAGCTGTAGTATAATCAGTGCCGACTACTTTTGCCACAGGAAACTGCTCTTGGTATCCCCAGAAATATACTTCATTTGGACTGGTGTTTGACTGCTGCTCCAAAATGCCCCCCTTCGTATTATACCTTTTGAATTCATAAAAGGTAAACTGCGGTCCCGTTCCATTTTTTACAACTATATTTTGCGGTACAAATAAGTTGGTATGCGGAGAAAAATAATTTGTTTTTACATATTTAACTTGATTGCCATCTACAAAATCCGTCTGCTCAATCAAATTGATCACCAAATTGCGGTTAGCAATCATGTTGTAATAAAGATTTCCTATGGTTGCAAAATCGTTAGTATATTTAAATTGTGACACTTTTATTTTTCCATCACTACCTGTGGTTGTTTGTTTGGTAGGCAATGCATTTATGAGATTTGAATACTCATAGTCGTTTATTACTGTTACCGTAGCCCCATTGTCTTTATAGGTTTTTTTCTCTTCCCTGGTTTTAACAGATATCGCGGATTCGATAGGTCGATTGATGATCGTATAAATTTGGTTAATGCCATATGCCTTCATATATAGCTCCTCGTTTAAATAGCCCGTTTGATTTCCAACCGGATTCAATAATACCCACTCACTACTTTTATAAAGATATAGTTCCTGATCTCTTACGAAATCGATGCCCGGAATATTTACATAATTTATTTGAGAATATGTGTTAGTAATTTGTTCGACCAAAGAAGAACTGCTTCCAACAGTTTTGTATGTAAATTTTTGATGTAACAGGCCCTGAGTCCAATCCTTTATAGCAATATATTTTAAATGGTTTCCATCCAGCACTGAAGTAACGGAAGGAGTAATATAATAATACTCAGTTTTGCCTAAGTTGTTTCCATTGTCATCAACTTGGGTTTCCGTGACGTCACTGTAATAAACTGGCATAGTATAGAGTTTGGAAACGTAGGCCGCAGGAAAAGGGGTATATGTCTTCTTTACAAACTCCACTGCTGGATTGTGAATATCATCATACCTTCCTACATGTTTTCTTTGAGTTCGAAAATCGTTAGTATTAGGAAAATAAGGTAACATGCCATCACCGTACGTGATTTTTTTAATGATAGGTTTTGCATTATAGCTGGCCGTTGATTTAATTTCCTTGATGCGAAGACCTGGTCCATCATTTGTGCTCGTCCCCACTTTATATTTATTATTTTCAAATGAAAATTCTGTATAGCCACCTGTAGGGTATGTGATTTTTTTTAACATCCCATTAAACTTCAAAAGCTCATTTGGGTTTTTGCTTCCGTTTACACCGTTTGTGAAATCGGCATCACCGGCAATGACAGGTACATTTTCACCATCGGTATTGCAGTATCCCCACCAATCTACACTCCCAGCAAATTTTTTGTCATTATTTGTTGAACTATATGGCAATGTCACATTATAATACTCAAAGCTGTATTGTTTTTCAGGATTGGTATTTCTTCCTTTGATCTTCAAATTAGAGAGTGAGATACTATTGTTATTGGAGATGTAGTTCGTACCCGGTGTATTGATATAAGTAAATTCCGCGGTTTGTACAATTTGGTTGCTCGTATTCAATACTTTTATGGACTCTAATTTTTTATTGGTTGATGTATAAACAAATTCCACTTTCCCAGTAGGGTATGTTATACTTTTAAGCAATGGCATCACATATGTGAAAGTATTTGAGACGTTTGAAGTTTCATATCCTTCAGTAATCGGTGCGGGATCAGCGGGTAACAATGTGAGACGTTTTGAAATTATATATGCGGTATAATCAGCAGTCTTTGGTTTGATGGGAGAGTTCGAAAGCGACGTATTAATAGATTCATAATCATAGGTTATAATTTCTCCGGCAGCAGTTACTATTTGTGAAAGATACCAAGTAGTTATAATGTTGGACCATTGTCCAGTAGGATCAAACCACAAGGTATTTTCAAGAGAAACGGGAGTGGATCCAAACTTATATGTATTGCCCTTTTCATCCAATACCTCCATTCCCAAACTAAACTTAAGCGTAGAATATGTGAGGTGAACTATGTCATTATTCAGGTTTACAACATATTTTCCAGAGCGTCCATTGAGGTGGTACGAGTATACGTCGGGTAAAATATCGTAAGTTGGATATGTTATAGTACTTCCATTTAATGTTGTTCGTTCTGGATCTGACTTAATTATTTTTTCATATAATTGATGGAACTGATTGTCGTAATCTGGACCACTGGTCAAACTCAAAAAAGACTCTTTAGTTTGTTCGATTCTAATTGAGTTATTATCAGGCTTACCGTTTATTTCTTTCGATATATAATCGATACAGTTCAATGCCCAACCCACTCCCAATGCCGAGTAGTTCAGCCCCCCCATTCGACCTCTCGCATTGAAGCTCATTTCTATCGGAATGGAAAAGTCTTTAGCCTGAATGGTATAAATAGGTATGGAAATATTTATTGTTCCAGTTGAATAATCCATTGGAAAGTCACCGAATTGTTTCAACGTACCCACCGTTGGAGATGGAGGGACGATAGAATTAACCTGTTGACAAAAACTTACATTTAAAAAGAAAATAGAAATAATTAAAGCTCCAAACTTTAAACACTTGCCTGTGGTCAACTTTTTCTGTAACATTAGTATTTTATATTTAAAGTATCTTATTAACAAACATCTCAGACTTTAAAACTCATACCCCACCCTCCACACCAGCGCCGGTGTATTGGGTATATTTTTCCTATGCATAAAATCATACAGCAGCTGCATGTTGCCCTGTATCTTCTTGCCCTTTTTCAAAGGCGAACTCATGCTGTATTTTTTCACCAGTCCAGCCATGGCGCTCTTGCTCCAGTTGGTATAATTCTTAAAAGCTGCCAAGCTTTCGATCGTGCGATTGTAATTCATCTCTGCCCCACAGTACAACCATAAGCTTCCAATAAACCTGCTCTTTGTTTTAAACAGGTCAGGTGCTTTCCACTCTGCGAACACACGGGTGCCCACAGATTCGCCGGTGATCTTGATGTGCTTCCAGCTTTTGCCAAAACCCATCTTTGCTGAAATACCGGCGCCTATCTTCATCTTGTCTGTAACCCTGTAAGAAGCTGTCACAGCGCCATCCAGCATCGTTGGAAAATAGTTGCTGGCGCGTTGTGTCTGAAACATGGTACCGATGTCTATGCGATCAAGAAAGCTTTTTGTTTTGTTGGAGTTGGGTGTAAAATTCTCCGGCAAAACCATATCGCTGCTGCCTGATCCTTTAATGCCCAGTTGGTTCATTTTGTCTGTGAGGTTCGACAGTTCGCCTTGTGCCTGTTGCATTTGTTGCTGCAGGTATTGACTAGGATTGCCGCCATTACTGGTTGTAGGAAGCTGCAATTGTTGCTGCAGCACCTGCTGCACATCGGCTCTTGTTTGCAGGCCTGCCAGTGCAGCCGGCGTGCCATAGTTTTCAGGCGTAGGAAACATGGCTGCCAGCATAGAATGCTTGCGCATGAAATTCTGGAACGCTTGCAACTGGCGAAGCGTAGCCAATACTTTTTTTGCTAGCTTATCCGGATCGTTCAAAACATCCTTGTATTCTTTTAACTGTTGAGCGTAGTAGAATGCCTGTTGCTGGTATTTGCCAAAGTATTTGCTTACGTCTTTAGGAAGGTTGGTATAGTTACTCAACAATTGTTGGAGTTGCTTTTGCCTATCCTGCACATACTGCTGGATGTTGCCGGCTTCGTTCAGCTTGGTCTGTAATCCTTTAAGATTTTCCAGGGATTTGCCCAATTGCTGCTGAATATCCTTTGACTTTGAAACAACGTTCTTAGCATCCTTTAAAAACCCGAGTGATCCTTGCAGTGAGTCCAGACCCGATAAATACTGTCCGGACAGCATCTTGCCAGCCTTGCCATTGGCATTTGAAAGCTTCTGGCTGAGCTGCTCATATTTCTCCTTGCTGGACTTGAGCATAGATGCAGCAGCAGATGAATCAATCTTAGAAAGCTTTTTAAGCAGCTTTTCTTCCTGCCTGGCAAAGTCTTTTAAATATTTCTGAGATTGTTTGGTGAGGTTCTGGTCAAGTCCGTTGATCTTCTTATCAACGCTGGAAGCGTAGTTGGCAGGTAGTTCCACAACCCCGTTGGATAGACTATCCTGGGCGCGCAGATGAGTGCAAATGAGCAGAAAAATCAGGGTTGAAATGATCTTCATTACTATTTCAATGGGATAAGGGTGACCGTTAGTTTCGAGCAGCAAAGAAAGGGGAAAAGAGTCAATTAACAACGCCTATTCATTGTTACCAAATTGAATCTAAAAAATCAAGTGCTTGATTATCAGCAGAAGTAAGATTTTGAATTATTGTGCAGGAACAAAAAAACCGTCTTTTAACGGTAGCCAGGTACCGCTAAAAAACGGTAGTAAAATACCGTTAAAAGACGGTAGCAAAATACCGTTATTTAAGCATAATGCGGTCATGTACTCATCTTCGATGGTATACAAATCTTTCAACTCTTCTTTGAATATTTATAACATATGTGTAATTTAACTGTACCCTAATCCACTCCTTCAGATTATGCCTGGCCGTTGCCCACTAAACTTACTGGCCTTCAACCTTCAGTTCCCGGCTGATTCGAGTTGGCCTTAACGGTGTTGTTACTTTCCTGAAATACAATAACTGAAATGAAAAATAAATTTTCAAGTAACATTATAGTCTCGGCAATTATCGTCGCGGTGATGATTACATTGTTTATAATTTTTAAAATGACATTTGGCTATATCGATGAGTTCCTTCCTATACCAGATGCCAGTTCTGGCGATTCTGAATTTAATGATGCAGAGAAGTTTATTAAGCACGGGTATCCAGAAATTAAGTCACTTGGGATCCAGTTTCTGACTCTGGTGACTGCCATTCTTGTTTTTTCACTCACATTTTCAGAGAAAATTGTAAACTACAGTCATGCGAATGCGCCTATCCGCGCAATACTAATTATTAGTTGGACCTTATTGATACTGGCAATTATAGCCGACGGAATAGGTTTAGCCTTTAATGCATTCGCACTGCCGACAGCCCTTACAGACCAGTATGATAATGAAACAGGTAAGTCGGCTTCGATCTCCTTCTATGAACCGGCATTTACAGCTTTAAAAGCAATACTCATGAGTGGTGCATTGTTCATTGGTGGACTGATAAGTCTTGTCATAGCAGGCGTTGCATCTCTGAATCGCGAATCAAAAGCTGGCAATGCTTCAAAATAATATTTTAAACTTCCATTATGCTCTACTCTTATAAAATGATCGTTGACCGTGGGTTTGCACCAAACCCTTTTTTTGGTTATCTCACATTGGCAACTTGTAAACCCGGAATCCGTAAAACAAAAAAAATAGGCGATTATGTCGCGGGTTTTACTTCTGCCGGTATGATCAATGATTATAAGCCAGGAATGGAGCAAATGATTTACATAATGAAAATATCCGAGAAGATGAGTTATGAAAAATATTTCAATGATCCACGATTCAAAAGAAAAATACCAAGTGACGATACCGCTAAAACCCGGGCAGGCGATAATATCTATCACCTGGTTAACAACTGCTACACCCAAGTGAAAAGTAAATACCACACAAGTTTTGCCGACAAGCAACGTGATCTAACCTGCCACAAGGTGCTTGTGGCAGATGAGTTCTATTACTTCGGTGACAAACCTTTTTGTGTTGATGGCTTCAATATCAAAAAGCCAAGCAGTCAGTCTGCTTATGGAGTATTAACTAAAGACGAAACCGCCGTGGAAATATTATGGAATCATTTGTGTGTCACGTATAAATCCAAACGCATTCTCGGTAACCCCCATCATTTTGACCTTTAATAGGCTAACCCCCTTACTCTCATCCTCTTAAACATTAAACTAACATTTTTATCTTTTTATACTAAATTATTTAGTAATAATGTTTAAACTTTGTCCTGATGTTACAGGAAAAGAAAGATATCATTGCCCGGTTGCAAAGAGAAGTGCTGGCAATGCAGGGATACAAGCCTGGCAAAGGAGGCTATCCGGTAGACATGGGACTGGGCACTATAGCAGCAGCCTTTCCCAATCAAACTTTTCCCCTGGCAGCAGTGCATGAGTTTGTTACTACATCCATGGAAGACGCTGCTGCGACTGCAGGTTTTATCACCACCCTTTTTTCCCAGCTTTTGCAAACGGGCGGCGTGATGGCATGGATAAGCCCGCAACCCCTGTTGTTTGCCCCGGCGTTTAAACAATTCGGTGTTTCGCCGGAGCGGATACTGTTCCTCCATCCAAAGAAAAAAAAAGACATTGGCTTTGTGATGGAGGAAGCGCTGCAATGCGAAGCGCTTTCTGCCGTGATAGCCGATTGGACAGATATCAGTTTTACCGAAAGCAGGCGACTGCAACTGGCAGTGGAAAAAAGCAAACTAACAGGCTGCATCATCCGCCACAGTCCCCGTCAGCTCAATACAACGGCATGCGTCTCCCGCTGGAAGATCAGTACCCTGCCCAGTACTCCGGTCGATGAACTGCCCGGCATCGGCTTTCCAACATGGAGGGTTGAGCTATTAAAAGTACGCAATGGCAAACCCGGTTCCTGGATCGTGGAATGGGCAGGCGACCATTTACAGCAGCCTGCTGCAAGCGGTGCTGTGATCCGCGAACTGGCAAGAAAAACGGGGTGATATGGCAAAGCGGTTTGTATCGGTATGGTTCCGCCATTTATCAACGGATGGGTATACACTGCGGCAGCCGCAGTTGAAAAACAAAGCCTTTGTGCTCAGCAGGCCTGATCACGGTCGCATGATCGTCTCTGCCGTAAATGCCCTGGCACAAGCCAAAGGAATAACAGCCGGCATGGCTGTAGCAGACGCCAGGGCATTGTTTCCGGGCATTGAAGTGTTGGATGATCAGCCAGCACTGGCATCGAAGCTGCTCACTAAAATGGCGGAATGGTGCATCCGGTTTTCTCCCTTTGTTGCGGTGGATCTGCCCGATGGTCTGCTCATCGATGCTTCTGGCTGCACTCATTTATGGGGCGGCGATACAACCTACCTGGCAGACATTTATACCAGCTTTAAAAACAAAGGATACACTGTGCGTGTATCCATAGCCGATACTGCCGGCGCTGCCTGGGCAATAGCCCGCTATGGAAAAGGATCGGTGATCGTTGAACCCGGCAAACAACCGGAAGCATTGCTGTCGCTGCCACCCGAGGCGTTAAGACTCGAAGCCGCAACGGTAGAACGATTGTACAAGCTGGGCCTAAACAGCGTAGCACAGTTCATCCATATGCCCCGGCACAGTTTGCAACGCAGGTTTGGCAAACACTGCATCATGCGCATAGAGCAGGCATTGGGCGCGGAAGAAGAGTGGTTGCAACCGGTGATACCTGTAGTAGAGTATCAGCACCGCCTGCCTTGCCTGGAACCCATCACCACTGCTGCCGGCATTGAGATCGCTTTGAAGCAACTGCTGCTGGAACTGTGTGGGCGACTGCAGCGTGAACAGAAAGGATTACGGCAGCTTGTTTTTAAATGTTACCGAATAGACGGACACACGCAACAATTAGAGATCAGCACGAACAGCCCTTCTCATCATGCAGCACACCTGTTCAAATTGCTGGAGATAAAATTACCCATACTTGAGCCTGACCTGGGTTTTGAACTCTTTGTATTGGAAGCCCTGGGCGTGCAGGATTATTGGTCGAAGCAGGAACAGTTGTGGAGTGGAGCAGGGAGTGTGCAGGACCTGCGCATTGCAGAAATGATAGACAGGATAGCCGCAAGGATTGGTGCCGCTAATATAAGCCGTTACCTGCCTGACGAACATTATCTGCCCGAGCGATCTGTGAAAGCAGCGGCTTCACTCAATGAAACCATTACCACCACATGGCGGGATGACAAACCGCGCCCCATACAACTGCTCACTACACCCGAGCCTATCACGGTAACAGCGCCTGTACCCGATTACCCGCCCATGTCATTCAGATACAAAGGCGTATTGCATACCATCAAAAAAGCCGATGGACCCGAGCGCATTGAACAGGAATGGTGGCTGCAGCGCGGGCAACACCGCGACTATTATGCGGTAGAAGATGCAGAAGGCAGGAGGTACTGGCTTTTTCGTTTAGGGCATTATGAAGCAGCAAAAAATTATCAATGGTTCATGCATGGCTTTTTTGCGTGACTAAAAAGTAATGGCATGGGTTATACAGAACTACAGGTAACCAGCAATTTCAGTTTTCTGCGCGGCGCTTCTCATCCCGAAGAGCTGGCAGAACAGGCAGCAATATATGGATACAAAGCCATAGCCGTTACCGACCGCAATACGCTGGCGGGCATTGTGCGGGCACATGCAGCGGCTAAAAAGAAAAACATCCGGCTCATTCCTGCCTGCAGGCTCGATCTGCTCAACGGACCTTCCCTGCTGGCCTATCCTACCAACATACAAGCCTATGCGCAACTCTGCAACCTGTTGACTACCGGCAACAGGCGCACCGAAAAAGGCAAATGTGATTTATACAAGGCAGATGTTTTTCAATATGCAGCCGGAATGAAGTTCATCATGGTGCCACCGGCTAAGCTGAACCGCCAATTTGATTTTGAGCCATCGTTTAAAAAGGAGCTACAGGAATATAAATCTGTATTGAAGGATGACCTCTATCTGGCTGCTACAAGATATTATGGCGGTGACGATGCCAAGCAGTTGCACCGGCTCTATCAGCTCTCCGGGCAATACCAGGTACCACTGGTAGCCACCAATGATGTGCATTATCATCATCCCGCCAGGCGCGAGTTGCAGGACATTGTTACCTGCGTGCGGGAGAAATGTACCATTCAAACTGCCGGTTACCGGCTGCATCCCAACGCTGAACGTTACCTGAAGCCCATTCCTGAAATGGAGCGTTTGTTCAGGCTCTATCCCGATGCTGTCAGGAGAACGCAGGAGCTTGAAGCCGCCTGCCGGTTTTCGCTCGACGAACTGCATTATGAATATCCCAAAGAAATTACACCTGAAGGAAAAACACCACAGGAAGCACTGACACGGCTGGCTTGGGAGGGCGCCCACAGGATGTATGGTGATCAGATCCCGGAAAAGATATCCAATGCCATCAATCATGAGCTGGCGTTCATGAGAGAAATGAACTACGCCAAGTATTTTCTTACCGTGTATGATATTGTCCGCTTTGCCAGGGAGCAGGGCATTCTATGCCAGGGACGCGGTTCGGCAGCCAACTCAACCGTGTGCTATTGCCTGGGCATTACGTCGGTTGATCCAACCAAATTTGATTTGCTGTTCGAGCGTTTTATCTCTTCAGCCCGTAACGAACCTCCTGACATTGACGTGGATTTTGAGCATGAAAGAAGAGAGGAAGTAATGCAGTATGTCTACCAGAAATACGGGCGTGATCGCGCAGGGATTGTAGCCACGGTTACCCAACTGCATTACAAAGGCGCCATACGCGATGTAGGCAAGGCAATGGGTTTATCGCTGGATATGGTAGGACTACTGGCAGGTTGCAGCGGGTTGCATGACGAAGGCATCAATGAAAAGCGCATTACTGAAGAAGGGCTGAACCCACACGATCCAATGCTGCGCAAAGTACTGGAGCTGACCAGCCAGTATATGGGCTTTCCGAGGCAACTCGGGCAACATACGGGAGGTTTTGTGATCACTGATGGAAAATTATCTGATCTCTGTCCTATCATCAATGCCAGGATGGAAGACCGCACCAACATTGAATGGAACAAAGATGATATTGATGCACTGGGCTTTTTAAAAATAGATGTGCTGGCACTCGGCATGCTTACCTGCATCCGCAAAGCATTCGATAAATTGAAACAACATTACGGGAAGGAATATACGCTTGCCAACATTCCACAGGATGATCCAAAGGTATATGACATGATCTGCGCTGCCGATACGATTGGCGTATTCCAGATAGAGAGCCGGGCGCAGATGTCGATGCTGCCCAGGCTAAAGCCACGTAGTTTTTATGACCTCGTTATTGAAGTAGCCATTGTACGACCGGGACCGATACAGGGAGACATGGTGCATCCGTATCTAAGGCGACGCAACGGCGAAGAAAAAGAGGACTATCCTTTTCCTGAACTAAAAGATATTCTTGGACGCACACTGGGTGTTCCCTTGTTCCAGGAACAGGCAATGAAAATAGCCATTGTAGCAGCCGGCTTTACGCCTGCGGAGGCAGATGAGTTGCGGCGCAGCATGGCGACATTCAAAGCCAAAGGAATGGTGGCGCATTTTGAAAAAAAGCTGGTGGATGGCATGATGGCAAAAGGCTACAGCCGGGAGTATGCGATGCGCGTGTTTAAACAGTTAGAAGGTTTTGGAAGCTACGGGTTCCCGGAAAGTCATGCCGCCAGCTTTGCCTTGCTGGTGTATGTTTCTGCCTGGATCAAATGTCATTACCCCGATGTATTTGCCTGTGCTTTGCTCAACAGCATGCCAATGGGATTTTACCAGCCGGCACAGATCATTGCAGACGCGCGTAAACACGGCGTGGAAGTAAGACCGGTGGACATCAATCATTCTGATTGGGACAACAGCCTGGAAGACCGATCCGGGAACTATTGTGCATTGCGTTTAGGCTTCAGGCAGGCAAAAGGGTTGCGGCAACAGGAGATGGACCTGCTGGTATCGAAACGACACCAACCCTTTAAATCGATTGATGAGATCCGCAACATTGGTTTGTCAGATGCCACCATAGAACTATTATCAAATGCAGATGCGTTCCGGTCTATACAACTGGACAGGAGGGAAGCATTGTGGCAGGCTTCCACCAAAGACCACCCGGTGGCGTTGTTTGCAGGACAATCTTCAGAAAGCACATCCGGGCAGGTATCCCTACCTGTTATGAGCCTACCGGAGCATGTGATACAGGACTATGCTTCCATGTCGCTTTCGCTCAAAGCGCACCCCGTGAGTTTTGTGCGGGAGAAATTGCAGCAACTGCATATTCTTTCAACCAAAGAACTGGCTAACGGAAAAGATGGTGGCCTTGTCAAAGTAGCGGGGCTGGTATTGGTGCGGCAAAGACCCGGCACCGCCAGCGGTATTTGTTTTATGACGATTGAAGATGAAACGGGCTGCTCTAACCTGGTCATTTTTGAAAACCTCTTTGAAAAATACCGCAAGGAAATCCTGCAGTCGAAACTGATCATGGTGGAAGGAAAACTGCAGATCGAAGGAGAGGTGATCCATGTGATCGTGGAGTGTTGTTACAACTTTACAAAACTGCTGCGTCAGCTTACAGAAGCAAAAGAAGAAAATCTGCCGCTTGCGCTTGCATATCCTGGTGAGCAATCATCATCACCGAGTGCCCAAAAACGAACATTGGTAAGAGAAGATGCGCAGGAAAAGGCGATCCCGGAAGCGAGGAATTTTAGATAATGATTTTATAAAAAAGTCCCCTGTGGAAACAAGGGACTGTAATGGTTTTAACCATTAAACCTTATCCTAATAAGGCAAGATAAGGTTTGAAAACCGATTGTTGAAATAATGACGGCTACGATTTAGTACAATCAATCGCAGTAAGGATAGTTCGCCATGAATAAGGTATGATTTTTTGTTGTTGGGTACTATGGCAAAGAACCTCACTAAAGTAGCCAGCTTCAATATTAACGGGATCACAGGCAGGCTGCCCATCCTGCTACGATGGCTTAAAGAGGCCAAGCCTGATATCGTATGCCTGCAGGAACTAAAGACCACGTCTGATAAATTTCCGGAGAAGGCAATTAACCAGGCGGGATACGAGGCTATTTGGCGCGGTCAAAAGGCATGGAATGGCGTAGCTATCCTCAGTAAGATCGGAGCGCCCCAGGAGCTTCGCAGAAGCCTGCCAGGTGATTCAAAAGACGAGCAGAGCCGGTACCTTGAGGCCATCGTTGGTCAGATGGTTATTGCCTGAATTTATGCACCCAACGGCAACCCCTACCCCAGTGAAAAGTTTGATTATAAACTTTCATGGTACCGGAGACTGACAACACACGCTAAGAAGCTGTTGAAAGAAGATGTGCCGGTAATATTGGTCGGTGATTTTAATATTATTCCGACTGAGCTGGATGTATATAAAGCAGCGAGTTGGTACAACGATGCTTTATTCCGCATTGAAGTAAGGAAAGCCTTCCAGCGGCTTACCTCGCAGGGCTGGACCGACGCTATCCGGGAATTGGATCCTGATAAAAGGATCTACACTTTCTGGGATTACCTGTATAAAGCCTGGGAGAATAACCGGGGATTGCGCCTGGATCATTTCTTATTGAGTTCACATTTCACAGCCCGATTGAAAGCAGGTGGTGTCGATACCGATGTTCGAGGTTGGGAGAAGACCAGCGATCATGCGCCGGTTTGGATAGTGTTGAAAAGATGAGCTGCTTGCGAATAGATTATACGATTTCTTTATATCTTTCACTTATGTACACACGCGCAAGCTTTTATGAAGGGGTGAATTTCGCTGGGTAGTCTGGTCTAAAGAGATCCTCAAGTTGTACGATTTTCGTATTGGTGGACAAATGTTCTGATAATAACTGCTCTACCGATGTTTCCGATTTGCTTTTTCCTACTTCTGCCATGGTTAAGTCTCCGCCGCATACACTTTCAAATCATACTAGACCAGTCCTGCGTATAAGCTTAAAACTATTGCAGTATTAAATATGTGCGTAACGCTATTTGAATGTAAGTATTGTAAGTCCAAGCTGTGGGATGTTCCCATTCGTCAAATCCGAATCATCTGACACGATTATCCATTTTTTTAACTCGGATAGGTGCAAATAATAACTATCGTTAAATCCAATTTTTTCGAAAAGATTAAAAACTTTATTTATATCAAGATGATTGAATTCATCTCCACATTTTTGAGAAACTTTTAAAATACCATTTAAGTACCCCTTGATTTCGGATACTGTCAATTTAAACTGGTCCGAACCTACATAATCCCTTTTAAATGAATTAAAACTTCTAGGCTTGCCAGAATCGTTACACAGGTTATAATCCAATTTAAGATAACGATTTGAAAACTCCGATAAAATTAGTGCATTGGTATAAATATGATTTTTGCGGTTTAGAACATTTTCAAAAAATCGAGAATATACTATTTGTTTGGACTTATGCACGTTTGCGATCGGGCAAAAAATATACATCCAAATATTATTGTCGAAAAAAAAACAGTCGCCCGCTTTAATCGAATAATCTGTCAGCCTTAGGACGCTGTTAGGTTTGTTAGGCATCTGGCAGATTTTTTTTAAACACGCTTTCAAACCCCTCCTTATCTTTAAAGTATTCCTTTGCTCTATCGGTGACCTTTTTCAATATGGTTAAATCATCGTTCCCCATATTTAAAACAGATAATAGATTTTGTATTTTATCTGTTGAATATAAACCATATAACTGACCAATCGAGGCGTTTAAAAACGTAGAGACTATAAGCTCAATCCCGGTAAAATCTAACACTATCGGGAGATTACTTTTAAAATTATTATTAATAATATCAAAAAGCAACTCTCCACTTTCAGTTGACACTGCAAAAGGTGTATTAATTGCGTCTAGAACCACAACTTTATTTGCCCCCATTAGAACACATTTTTAGGATTAATTTCGGATGAAAGTACGTAGGATTTTTTATCATTCAAGTTAAATTCCAATGTTACAATTGTTCCTAAGAACCTATTTTTAAAGCCAGCGGCAAATATAATACCATTCTTTTCCTGCCAAAAACCGTTTGAAGAGATAATTTGAAGGCTGCCCTGATTCAAAAAGAGAAAGTCTCTTATGAGCCCTAGCCCTAAGCCGCCAGGTATATTTCCGTTCCTGGTGGTATTCCCGCTTTGGACAGCCCATGAGATAGCATCCTTTCCTGAAATATTGCTTCCGCTGCTAAAATAGTTATTTACATTTTTCCTGATCGTAATTCCCATATCAGAAATGGTAAAAAACAATCTCATTGAATCTTTTTCATAGTTTCCGCAACTATACACATAGTCACATCTACCGTGAAGATGTGCATTATTATAAATTTCCCACAAACTTTTGAGAATTTTCTTTTTCAATTCAAGAGATATATTTGGAAAATCCTGAAATGACAGTAGTCGATCATTTACATACTTAAGAAACACACCCGTATCATTCAAACTAAACTTTTGAAATTCTATATCAGAGGCGATTCCAATATGTCCTTCGGATGGATACGGGGGTTGAAATTTTTTTCTATTAAAAAGTGCGGTCAGCTCTGGGGGCATGTTCATAAAATGTATTATGTTTTTCCTTTTTGCCAAATCAGCAATTAACGCACCAAGTGGCGAACAAAGATGCCCCTTAAAGGTATTGTTTTGCTTGAAGTCAAATATTATTGTTCGGCTAGAAAAATTCCATGTTTGAATACTAATGGAACTGAGAAATTCATAGCCGTCTTGATCGGATAAAAAGTTAGACGGAAAAGAAAATTCTTTGTAATCTGATTGCACTTTTTTACGGTTAAATTAGTGCATTCTTTTAACAATCGCCATAACCTGATTTTATTGATAGATAGATTTTGTTAAAGGCTGGGAACGTTCTTATGCTACGATATGGAATTTCTTTCTATCAAGCACAGTTTCAGCTAATCTTTAGTACTTCGACCGCATATTTCTCTCCATTAACTTATTCTGCACACCGTACTTATCCCCCATCTCCTTATCAGCAATCCACTTTAACCGCTGGTTCATCATTAATATATCAGCATCCGAGATTCCTACAACGCCTAAGGCATCCACAATAAAGGATATGGTGTACAGCTTTCGTTCTTCCGGTGAAAGAGTAACTTCCAAGTCATCATAAGCGTCGTCTACGCCGGGATATTTACCGGTAATGGCATATTTGCCGCTGGCCCGCATGGAGGCTAGTTTGGTCGCCAGAGTGCCGTATAAACCATAGGGTGAGAAGTCGGGCGATTTGTCAGTGGCAGACCTGCTGTAGTACAGGGATGGATATTTGTTCATCTGCCCATCGGCATAGTACTCCGTGGCAGCCATCTTATACAAACTGTTCATACCTTCATTTGCCGCTGCCTGGGTAAGAGATCCCAGACCGCTGAAGAAGAAATCACTGGCGGCGTTGGCAACCATGCGTTTGGTTTTGGCTGAGATCGTCGCCTCGCCTATTTTAGTCTGTATGGTCAACTGTTCCCGGTTCTCTGCCTGTTTTTCATCTTCCTCATCCCACATTCCAAACAGTTCAGCAATGCCACGAGCACCCATGGTGGTGAGCGTAGCAATGATATAAGTCTTAACAGCATTGAAGGTTACCATCTCTGCAGCGGTACCGGCCAGGGACCGCAATGCTTCCGATTTATTACCTCCATGCAGGATCTTTTGTACGTCACTGGTCATACGCACACGGGCATTCACGACGAAGGTGGAAAACGGCAACACAACATTCTTAAAGAATCCACTGGTCCCGCGCGCATCACGATAAAACGCAGCACCTGAGCTCACGTCATTTGGATTCTGTGTTCGGCTCACCTGCTGCTCCGCATATGCTGCAGCTTCCTGATTGATGTTCTCATGTGCTACCTTCCAGTCGATGGCATCAATATCGAGACCCTGGCGTTTGAGATCCTGCATGTAATATGCCAGCCAGGAGGTCCGGGCTACGGACACATCAGATTTTACCAGGGCAGCCATCACCGCATCAGATACCTTTTCCGACTTCTGTTGAATAACATCGGTGATATTGGAGAGATGATTGCCAAGCTTCATTTCACTAGCCTGCTGGATCTTCACATCTTTATTGAAACCAGCCTTGGCTTCACCACGCAAACCGATTGGTAACTGGTTAAACAATTTGATGTTATTGGGCACCATGAACGCTTTGCCAAACAGTGGAGCATCAGCACCCAGGTTGATCATAGTATTGATTGCAACGGATGGATATTGCTTGATCACCTGAGATAATGAACCCAGAGCGATTCTAAAGCCTTTTGCCTGCAGCATGCTTGTGAGCTTATTCACGACCTTATCTGCAGGCGTTGAGGGCGGCAATTGCCCGCGCTGTGCGTTCACAGCCTCACGAACCGAGTTCATCACGACCTTCTTGTTGCCTGGTCCACCAAAAATGGCATTGGATCTATCGTCACCAAAAAATGACGATACCTTTTCAATTGCTGCACTGGTCTCCACATCATAGTTTGTCCGGTAAAATACCTGGGACTGAACCTTATCAAAATCCAGGTCAATTACTTTATCTGCCGGCAGGTTCGGGCTGCGCACACGTTTAAACTTGGAACCAGCGATTTGCTGGTTCAGTTTGTTGCTGATAAAATTATTGGTGAAGACTTCTTTAATCTCTTCCTGGGTCATGCCGGCAGGACCACCCAGCGTTTTCATTTTTGTGGCGGTGTAGTGCTCAACGTCCTCCCAAAGCATGTTATTTAAAAGCTCAGCATTGGCCTTGGTTTGATCTTTACGCGCTTCAAACTGCTGGCGCCAGAACTCAACTACTTTTATATTGTCCGGAGTAGATGCTTGTAACACATCCGCAGCGTTTTCAGCAGAGGCTAAGATTTCTGAATACACCTGCATGATGAGTTCCCCTTCAGCAGCTTCAGCCGGGACATCCGATTTACTAAGCCTTTGTCCGGATTGGAGGATCCAGTTTTTGGTACGGTTGAATTCTGTATTGATTTCGTCGGGTGTGCCACCGAAGTTGTTAGTCACGTAGGCGAGAATACCGCGGCGGATCCGGTTAATAGGCAAATCAATACCCTTCATGCCTTTTTTAAGCTTCCGCTCCTCCTCCATCACCTGGTTCTGCAGTACCTGTGCCCGTGCATGCCCGCTAAAGATATCGGCAATGCCCGATAAGTGCTGGATTTTAGCGGCCAGCCTGGTAGACTTAAAGATAAACTCATGTTGCAGAGCAATGCTTGCAAAGCCCTGCAGCAAAGTGCTACGGATACTGCCAAGATCTTTAATCTCGGCTTTCTGAATCGCTTCGTGCGCTTTAACGATGTCAGCCTGGGCTTCAGCCATGATGGCAAGCTTCTCGGAGCCAGTAAAATCATTATTGATAACAATGTTGTTAATGACATCATTGAAATAAGCCAGGGTACCAGCATCCAGATTGGATATGTCAAGTGCTTTCAGCTTTTCAATGATGTCATTTTCTTTCTGGGTATTAGAGGGGTCTGTATCAAGGGAGCTGCGATTGTAATCTACTGCTGTGCGTAATGCCTGTACTCTTTGTTGTTTGGCCTCAAAAAGTTCTGCAGCACGCTGCGCATTATCCACGGGACCATTGATGGCTTCAACCAGGTCTTTCATTTCTTTGAGCGACATGGTGAGTGGATCAATGATGCCGGCATTTTCCAGATCACTGTAATCTTCCACAAACTTATCCTTAGCCTTTTGGCTGGCATATTCCTGGTGAGATTGAACATAATCATCAATTGCTTTTACATCCGTTTCATACGCCTCATTTTTCGTCACAGCCCGACCCTGCTTTGTTGAGGCTTTTAATCCTTCAGCAATGCCCACAACTTTTGAAGCAAGGTCATTGTAAGCATCAATGTCTTCCACTTTTGACGGATCAATTTTGGCAAACCGTTTGGCAGATTGAAGTGTATAGGCAGATTTTTCTTTGTTGCTGTTTACACCGGTCCGGACCTTATCTCTCAATCTTTCACCGGTATCCAGTTTTGCCTGGTAGTCGGCATCCTCTAAAACCTTTTCGGCATAATCAGCAAACTTGTCAAAGCGTTTACCGCTAGTCCCGATTTTATGAGCTCTTTTAAACAGGCTATCCCACTGTTGAGAAGAAATAAAACCCTTGTTCTTCGCATCATCCAGTACAGATCCAATGCGTTTAGCCATGTCGAGGCTTTTCTGTTTTTCATCAACGCTGCCGGTCTTATAGCCAGCTTTTTCACCACGGATAAAGTCTTTAATCTGTTTATGCAAAGCCTGACGTTGAGACATCACTACAGGATCGCCAGATATTTTCCCGGTTTGAGTAGCAGTCTTAATATCCTTTTTACGCACCTTGGCCTTAGGAGCATTGGATGCCCACACATTTTCCAGTTGGGTAGCAATGATATCTCTGGCTTCTGGTTCATTAATTTCAGGATGAAGAGAACGCATGTGTGCAATGCTCTGGTTAATGCTGTCGGCGATGGATGCTCCGTTTTCAATTGAGAATGCAACAACATCCAGCCCTGCAGCCAGCACATGTCGTGGTATAGCGGTAATGTCGCTCATAGCGCCGGTGATCTTTTCACCGCTGCTGTCCTTCATTTCAAAATCACGGATTTGCCTTGCCAGGTTACGAATGGATGATGTGATAGGTTTAAGTTTTTCACTGTATAGCTTTACCTCAGTTTCGTCGACATCAGGTTCTATACCTTTTTGTGCTAATTCCTGAAGGTTCTCGATTGACTCAACCTGAGGTTGAGCACTATCTTGAGATACTTCCTCAACAGGTATAACAGGTGCAGGATTTGCTTCAGCGATCGCTTCGGGAGTGTTCTCAATTATGTTGTAATTCTCGTCCACTGTCAGTTGCTGAGTAAATAACTTCTCTCTCAAATCACGAACGGCATTCACCTCTTTTTCCATCACCCTTTTAATAACAGGATCTTCATTTTGGCTTATCCCATCTTCAATATTTTTTTCATGCATCAAGAGTCCCATAAACTTGAGCCCGGCTTTTTCTGACATGCCACTTTCCTTCACCGTAGGCATCACCTTCTGGTTGATCTCAATAGCATTATTCAATAGCTTCAGTTTCTCGTCGTAGTCAGCCTGGGATAGATCTCCATCCAGGAACTGGCGATTCATCTCATTTTTAACATCGTCCGTAAAGGTTTGGTCCAGCCCCATTTTAGACATTAATGGAAGGATGGCATGGTTTGCCTTATAATTGTATCTGGCAGCTACATACCCAACGATACCTCCATGCAGCATTGTCGTAGTGTAAGCACTCAACGTATCGTCAAAGAAGTCCTTCTCGCTGTACTTTGATGGCGCGAGTAATAACTTGGCTGTTCCTTCAGCAGCGCTTGCAACCGCTTCCTCTACGGCTTCTTTGTTGGTTTCAACAAACGTTTCACCCAGCATGCGGTACCCATTCTTGAAAACAGTCTTTAATTGGGAGGTAAGCGATGATTTCTTTAGTTCGTCAGCGGAAATCTTGCGAACAAGACTGGCAACACCAGGTGCCAGGTTAGTTGAGAAAGCATCTAGGACTTTCTGGTCCTTAAATATTCTTTCCGAAGCGGCATTCGCCGAAGCAACGATATTCGCATAAAGCGCTCGCTTGTCACTATCAGCATCATCGGCAAAGAGTTCAAGTGACACTCGCTTTGCTGAGTCATAGGAAGCAGCATAGGAAGTAATAGCTGCTGCAATATTATCTAGTGTCCCCTTTGATATTCCAATTTCAGTTGCACCGCTAGCAATCATTTCCTCTGTGGCTAACGCCTGGATTGCCCTGCCGGATTTTAATATTCCTGCACCAGTTGCAGCAGATTTAAACACATTCCCTAACCCCTTAGTCCCGATAGCTTGAACAAACACCTGGCCGCCAACGTTGCCCATGCCGTCAAAGATCTCACTCATCGTGGACCGAACATTGGTGTATTGCTCAAGCTCTTTTTTTAAAGCCTGTTCCTGTTCAGTCAATTCAGGTTTGCTTTTCAGATATTTCAATGTAGCAACTGCATCAGGGGCACTACCCACATCCTGGTACCTGGTTTCATAGGTCCGGTTAAGCACATCCTGCGCTTGTTCTTTTTCGGTTCGCTCAATTCCATCCGGCAGGAAAGGAATATCTCTCACGGTATTGACGATGTCCCGCGTTGATGTAAATACACCTTCTCCGAATTTGTTTACCAGCCCAGACATTGGCACATCTGTTCCGATATTCTTTTGCTCAACCGGTAGAATGTATTTGTAAAAATGAGCACGATCATCAGCGTCGAGCTTAGTCGCAGCTTCCTGAAGATCTTCAGTGGTAGGGCTACGGTTAAACAATTTGTTATTCTTGCCATCCTTGTACATGAGCGCACCAAGCTTTTGATATACTTTGGCAGTCTTCACCTGCGGATGCACATCATCAATCATGCGCTCATCCTGTTCTGCGAGTATTATTGCATTTGGATCTCCCGTGGCATATAACGCCTGTACACCCTTCAGATAAATATCGCGATCATGCGGAGCAGCACCGCCAGCTTTTTCCCTGAGCTTGAACCGTTCGGGATTGGCAAATTTTTCATACTGCAAACCGATTTCCATGGGCGGAGCTTCCGGATTTCGTCTGGCATATTCATTAGCTGCAGCTATGCCGATGTTTTCCAACAGAATGGAATATAAGCGATTTTCATCTTCCACCTTCTTATCATACTCATCCTGTTTTTCACGTGGAATAGTTACAGGCGCATTCGCATTGATACGCATGAAAGGATGCTCATCACTGATCCTTTTTAAATCCTCGTCGTGTCTCTGCTTCAGGTTGAACAATACTGCGTCACCATAGGCTGGATTATCCATGAGTTCATTGAGGCTTATTTGCTGGTGAGCTAATACCTGGTTGGCTGAAGCATCTAAGGACATAAAGTTTCTGGCTTTGATCTTCATGTTAGCCTCCGACATCATATCCCGAAAACCTTCCGGATCTTTAACCTGCCTCTTGATCACTTCCACCGGCAATCCGGAAATGGAAGAGATAGATTGAAGCTCGGCTGTCGTGACATTACCAGTTTTTGCACGCTCGGCTAGATCAACAGATTTTTTCTTGATGTTCTCCGGCGTCATAGGTCCAAAAGTTTGCGACATATCGACTGCTTCATCACCTATTCTAACCTGTGCTCTTGCCTCATTTTTTAGCGACCCGTAAAAATCGTTGAAGTCTACCTTGTTGGCTTCAAAACCGAAAGGAGAAGCTTTTTGCTTCGCTGTGGCCCCAGACAGCCTGCTTTCAAAAGTTTTATACTCACCAAGATCAATACCTTTCGTTGAAACAGCATCGTAAAAGCGTTTACGATCATCCGTTGTTTGCATCCGGGATTGAAACGTTTGATAGTCACCTACGTCAAACTTTTCGGACATGGCTTTATAAAGCCGCTCCAGTTCTTTCTCGTCCATTACCAATTAATTTTTTGCTTTTTGGGAGCAGCCGGTGCAGATTTCTTTGCAGGGGCTGGGTAGTTAGGAGTATTGGGTGCAGGAGTACTTCCCGGACCAAACAAAGGCTTATTAAAATCAAACCTGTTAGGGATCTCAGGTTCCCCACCAGTCCCGTCATAGAGGTCAAGCAGTTTAAATAAGTCAGCCTTCTTATTTCCTGACCAACCATTGTTTGCCTCAACAAAATTGCGGGCCGCTTGCCCGTAGTAAACCTGGTCAGGTCGTGGGTGTGATCGGTTGCCCAGTTTATTAAGTTCATAGGAACGAACCAATAAACCACCCTTCGGCGTTAGCCAAATCTCCGCATTGGTGTTTCCGTAGCGATTCGTTGGATCCTTGATTGTGAAGCCTCCTAACTGCCCTGTAAGATCTTTGTTGCCTTCACTGTCTTGGGGAGCTGCTTCAATATTGAACGGGATAGCTTCAAAGGAACGTCCCACTCTGTAATGATGACCACGCGGCAATGGTTGTTTAGTGGCAGTATTAAAAGTCGTCGTGTTTTCAAATTGGCTGTTCAACTGTTGAGTTGCTGCCTGACGGCGAAATACTTGGCGATCACTCTCATCTAATTGGATGCCTTTTTCGGTCAGCTCATTGAAGCGTTGATCAGCGAGTTGATTGATCCTTGCATTCAGCAACCTGTTCTGAGCCATTTCCTGGTAGGTAGATTCATCGATGGCATTTACCGGCGCGCCAGTAACCTTATCTATATATGGGGTCCCACCGGGCATATTAACTGGCGCTGTGCGAAGAGAAATTTTTGGTTCACCTGTCTGCTCATCATAAGTGAGTTCCTGGTATTTAGGAATGTATTGAGCTTCGCCACTGACGAGATTATCTACTCCACTTTTATCTCTTGTCACGATGCCACGCTTCTCCTTTGTCTTCTTTAATTGCTCAAATTCTGAATACATCCCATCTGTATTCATGTTTAGCGTAGCATAGTCTTTGTTAATGACATCATTGACAAAATCATGCTGCAGATCGAAATCTTCCAGGTTCTGAATTACTCTTCCATCCTTGTACAATGCACGATCCATAGCTTTTTGGTAAAGCTCCTGCTTGTTAAAGCCCGGATACTGTTTAGATACAGCTTCTGCAGCTTTCATTGCATTGCTTTTGATCACCTTTACATTATCATGGTAAGCCACCACTCCCATCATATCGCGTTGCATATCCAGTTCCAGGTCGCCTGGAGTAAGTGAGCCTTTGCTCTCCTGGTACCGCTGGGAATACTTCTCTATCATTCCCTGTAGCATTTCATTAATAACAGGATCGGCACCAGTGCCGGTAGTGAGATGGTTCTTATCAAACATGGAACGAATGGCGCCACCAACTTTGGCATCGTTTCGCCTTTGTTCCTTCGCGTCCTGGTCTGCAAGCCGTTGCTTTTGCATGTCTATCATTTGCTGATCACGGAAGATCTGGTATGGGTTTGGGCTATTATTACCGAATAATTCGCCACCGTATACACCTGGCATAACTTAAAGTTTAGAGTTGATAAAATAAAAGTGAAAGACTACTGCTTTCAAGAGATGAACCACTAAAAGAAATTGAATTCTTTGCAGAAAATGAAATGCTTGAATTAACTCCAAAAGCTATTTCATTCTGATAGGGAGTTGTTGATTGTACCATTAGAATTGAATTTTTTGGTACGACGCCCTATCATCGTCACCAATACAAATCTATGAATAGTTTATAAAACCACAAGAAGCATTTTATTTCCTTGCCTTTCTTTAACAGTTCCATCGGCATATAAGGGGCGACTAAGTAATTAATATACTGGGGGTTGATCGCAAAACGGAAACGAAATTCGGTGACCGGGTGGGGTCGGTTTTTCCGTTTCAATTTCAAATTAAATACGGCACTGAAAAAAAGCGATTGGGTTAAAAAGCCAGGCATTTGCCGCTCTACCTGGTGTTATATTCTGCCTTCAGTGTCAGCATAAAAGAGCAATCAATCAAAACGAAAAATCAATCTATACCATTTACGACACAAAAGTTGAAATCCTTTACCAGTAAGTACATTCATGAAAAATAATTTTGTTTTTATTGAAAATAGTTGGTCGAAAATTATGTGAGATGGATTAGTTTCACTATCTTTAGACACCATCACATAATAAAAAAGCCGACTGCTGTAACAGCCGGCAAAATTCAATTACTTAAATTTTAATGGTATGACAAAACTACAACATTTCCAGAAAACGGAAAACACATCTATCCGTAAAGGGCATCATGGCTGGACCGGCCAAACATCAGTAAAGGTCAATAACCAGGATTGGCAGATTACTACAATGAAAAGATCTAACGGTTTAATTCTGTCTACCGCACAAGCTGTAAAAGGCCAAAGCGATGGCAGTTTTATGTTTAGCCCTTTTACCGATAAGTCTATCACGCTGCACACATTTAAAGGCAATGCTACAGAATCAGCCATCAAAGCCGCTCATTACGAAGCCTTGGCCAAGTTTGATACTATGAATGAAGCCGGCCAACTGCCTGAGAATCGCGTGTATGAAATCAAACGCGGACAACTGCTCAGATTTGATGGCTATGGCTACCATATGGAGGTTAGATACGTTGTTTATGATATTCAGCCAACCAATTTTGGACCTAATTACAAATGCATCGATCTAAAAGAAAATTCATTTTGTATCAATGGGCGGCCGCGTCCTGTATCAGAGCAATTTGGCATTGGCACTTACTACGATGAAGGCGAGATAATGGCCGAAGACGAGCTTAACAACCTGGTGATTGAGGTTGCCCAGATTACCAAAGAAAGGGAAGCGGAACAACTGGGACAAGAGAGGGAAGCCAATCAGGCACGTATTGAAGCCATCGAACGTGGCAAAGCTATCATTGGTGCAATCCCGGAGAGTGTTAAGGCTGTTATTGTTGCTGACCTTATGGAAGATGATAGTGACCTAATGACGGATTACTTTGCATCACACAGCATTAAAACAATCTTCTTAGCTTTCAGTACCCATACGCGCGACCTGTTTGAGGAAATGCGCAAGGCTGCTGTTAATTGTGATGATACAAAGCACCTGGTAGATGGTGAGGAAAACCGGGAAAAATATACTGGTGGATGCGGGTATTATTTAGGCAATCGTCGCAGCGGCTGGAACATCAGTAAAACAAACATTAGCAATGGAAGCGGTTATGGCGTAACGTTAGAGCAGCTACAGCTCGCAGCCGGCGAAGGTCGCTATTTCATTCCCGCTACAAAAGAACAGCCAGTTAAAGAGCCTGTTAGCGTTGATAACGTAAGTGTTCAGATCATCGATTACAGCGAAAAAGCATTTGCTGTAATAGGTGATACAAAACCCATCAAAGACTTGCTTAGATCCATGGGCGGTAAATGGAACTCTTACCTCTCATGCGGCGCCGGCTGGATATTCAGTAAAAAATACCTCCACACTGTACAGCAGGCATTAGGATAACCGGCATTTTATTGTATTAGCTCAACGGGCTTGCCATATGGCAGGCCTGATCTAGGCATCTTATACCTACTCAAAACGATCTTTTATGAACTGTCATCTATGCACTTATTATACTCCTGCTACAGGATGCGCACACTACCGGCCAGTAACGGCTGAAGACATATTGAAAGACAACGACTATGCAAGCAAATTGATTTTGCCACAAATCCGGGTGTACCTGATATACCGTGGTGGCAATAAGGTTGAATACTATGTCTTTCGCAACGGTTCAATACTGTTTGCCGGCAATGACTTTAAACCAAGCCCTTTGCACGACATAGACGGCATTGAGGCAATTATGGACCTGCTAGCATTCATTACCACAAAGGAAGGTGATACAGATTCTGAATACTTCGAAAATTATACACCCGTTCAAATGGAGTGGACCCGCTCTATTGACTGCGAAGATGTGAGCCTCCTAGCATTTCATTATGAAAACGCGGATAGCTCCGGCCACAAAGTAGCAGTAAGGCGCATTAAAAAGGCTTTCACCTACGGCAATTAATCATCTCAATTAAAAATTACCATGTACATAGTATATAAAACAGACGTACACCATACCTACAAGTCACGCGACATGATCGCGATTTGCACCAGCAAAAAATACTTAATGCGGGCAATAAAGAAGCAAGTTGAAAAAGAAGACAGCAAGCTGGACCCGGATCAACTGTACAACCTTGAGCACATTCAGCAAACTCAAGGTTACGACGGTCCGGGCGAGTTTGTATATGAAAAAGTATCGGCAAACACACTCCTTTAATCACTCAAAAAAAATCAGTTTATGAAACAGATTCTAACAATACTACTACTCACTATAAGCCTTACCGCATTTACACAGGACAAATGCAAGGGCATTAAAAAAGATGGTACAGCATGTAAAATGACGAAGGTCGATAATGATGGCTATTGCCGCTTTCATTCCCCCAATACGGTAAAATGTGCCGGAACAAAAAAAGACGGCAGCAAATGCAAGCTGCTACCAGGTAAAGGTTCAAAATTTTGTCACCTCCACAACCCCAAGCCATGATAAATAAATTGATCAAACGATACAACGAAAGCAGGTTGGCATTTTTCGGTATAACCTTCAGTGAGTTTGTTTTCAACCTGTACCAGAAAGCGCTGCAAGGCCACGACCTGGTAAAAGCTTTTGACCTCATGATCGCATACGATACCATTACTAACGACTAAACCACTTCTACATGGAATTTTTATCAAACCCCTGCATCGTCTTACAAATTGCCGGTACAGCTATAGTCCTGGCCCTGGCAGTAATTGTGCTGGTAAAGCTAAGACGTAACAAAGGTTAACTGATGAGCTGTTAATCAGCGAAACTGGCAGCAATGCCAGTATTAACCAGACAAACTATATGGACACAAAGGAAAAGCGAATGCGGGATCGGTTGGTAAAGCTGCAGCATTCACTGGAAGTAGCGGAAAAATCTGAAATACTTTCAATATATGGCGAGTGGGGCGAACACATGTTCATACCATACATTATAAATGTGTCTGTGAAAAACTTCGTTATTAAAGAGCTGAAAGAGCAGATTACCCACCTTAAGACAATACTTGAGTGATTCCACCAATTGTTTAATTACCATTATACCAAGACTATTACGTTATAGCCTTTATATATAATTTTGATAAACGACAAACAATGATTAGATATATTTTCTATATTCTTGAGGCGGATGAAAGCTCGCAAACTCGGTATTGCCTTGTAACAAAATTGCCTATAACCCTGTTCGAGGGTGACTACTTTGAATTTACAAAGCCAATGTTTAAGGAAATGACCATAGCCAGACAGAGTATCAATCCAACCTTTACTCCGGAGTATATTAAAGACATCGGTGAACAAATAGTATTTGGCAAACACGACAAGGCAGTACAAGAGCTGGTCATTGGGAGATTTGCTCTTGTTGTCAATACCCGCCCTCGTATTGACAAGGAAGGAATGTATATTGAGACCGATATTCGGATTGTAGACAGCAAGAATGAAAAATGAACCCCTGGCAGTACATAAAAGCTGATGGCTTGTTCCGTGACCTGGTCCCGGAAATCAAAAACTATAAACGCAAGATCCTCGGCACAAATACCAAGGGTGCAGCGCTATCCTTTACTGATGAGGAAAAACAGCTTATTAATTCCGCCATTCAAAAAATACCGGATCTATATTACTGGCTATACATCAAAGCAGAACCTTTCTTTGCTGACTTCTTGCCCGAAATCAAAAACTACAAACAGAAAATAAGTGGCAAGAACACGCGGGGTAACCCCTTGGATTTTTCAGATGATGAAAAACGTACCATCGCCAAAGCCATCAAACGGCTAACTGCAGATTTAATTTCCTGCTTTAAATAAGACCCTTATAACATGATCAGAAACTTTACAGCGCTGATTTCATCAGAGCAATTTTAAAGTCAAAAGGTGAGAAACTTTTTTTTGAAATCGGAACGTTTTACAACCCATTGGAGTTTGTGCCAAACCAGGTTAAAAGAGGTGATTGTGTTGAAATTGTGTTGAAACAGCCTAAAATAAAAAAGGCTTCATTTTCATGAAACCCTTACTGCCAGTGAGTGACCCCGTCAGGATTCAAACCTGAAACCTTCTGATCCGTAGTCAGATGCTCTATTCAATTGAGCTACGGGGCCGCAAACAATTAATCTTTAAAAGTTTGGGCGGCAAAGATAAGGCTGTATTCGTATAATGCCAAAAGAAAATGCTGAAGTTTATTACCTCAGCATTTCCGGATATAAGAATGAAAAACAAAATATCTTTCACCTCTCGCCTTTTACTTTTCACCTCCTAATAATGCCACCTCACAAAAGCCTCCATAGCTGCATACTTGGTTAAACCGAGTTGAGCATACAGATCGGCGGTATTGGCATTCCTTTCTTCTGCCCGTTGCCAAAACTCGCGGGAGTCAGTACCCTGAAATGGTACAGAATCTTTTTGCGACTGGTGAATGAAAATACCAAAGCGTTTTTTCAACACCTGCTCGGGGCTCATAGGAATGGCCATTTCAATTTCTGTAATGTCCCATTCCTGCCAGGCACCTTTATACAACCATACCCAGCAATCTTTCACCCAGTCGTCGCCAGCGGCTTTAATGCGTTTCAACGATTCAAATACAATCTCCAGGCATACCTTATGCGTGCCATGCGGATCGGCCAAGTCGCCGGCGCAATATACCTGCTGAGGTTTTATTTCGCGCAGCAGCTTCATCGTTAACTGCACATCCTCCTCTCCCATCGGCTTTTTTTCAATGGTGCCTGTTTCATAAAATGGAAGGTTTTGAAAATGGGCGCGCTCATCGCCAATGCCAACATACCGGCAGGTGGCTTTTGCCTCGCCCCGGCGAATCAATCCTTTAATGCTCCTTATTTCAGAAGTGTCTGACTGTCTTGTTTTCTTTTGTGCAAAGTATTCTCTTGCTTCTTTCGAGATTTTTTGCGATACCGATGCATCCAGCCCGAACATTTCGTCAAAGCCTACCGCAAAATCGAGGAAGCGGGTTACAAATTCATCGGTAACGGCAATGTTTCCCGATGTTTGGTAGGCAACATGCACTTCATGCCCCTGGTCGTGCAAACGTTGGAATGTGCCGCCCATCGAAATAATGTCATCGTCGGGGTGCGGAGAAAAAATGATCACCTTTTTAGGAAAAGGAACAGACCGTTCGGGGTGAGTGGGCAGGTCAGAATTTGGTTTGCCGCCCGGCCAACCCGTAATGCTGTCGCGCAGCATATAATATACCTGCAGGTTTATTTCGTATGCATCTCCTTTTTCTACCAGCAAATCTCCCAACCCATTATCGGTATAGTCGCTGTTGGTAAGACTCAGCACCGGCTTATTGAGCTTTAATGCTGTATTGATCACCGCGCGGCGAATAATCTTTGGTGTCCACTCGCAATCCCCCGTAAGCCATGGCGATTTGTTACGGGTAAGCTCAGACGAAGCCAGCTCATCCAGTATAAACAAGCAGTTATCGTGGTTCTGCAACAACGAAGCAGGAACCGATTCTGTAATATTATCTTCTACCGCAGCTTTCACCACCGGGGCTTTCGCCTGTCCCCAGGCAAGCAGCACCACCTTTTTTGCCTTCATAATAGTGCTGATACCGGCAGTGATTGCCAGGCGGGGCACCTGCGAAATATTTACAAACTCGTACGAATTGGCAAGACGTGTTGAATTTTCAAGCGTTACCAGCCTTGTTTTGGAGTATACACTCGATCCTGGCTCATTAAACCCGATGTGTCCGTTAATGCCTATACCCAATACCTGGAGGTCAATGCCACCCGCTTCTTCGATCATCTGCTCGTACTGAGCGCTATAATGCTTTACCTCTTCTTTAGGCCATTCTCCGCTGGGGATATGACAGTTTTTCTGATCGATATCGATTTTATCGAACAGGTTTACCTTCATAAAATGATGGTAGCTTTGAACAGCGCTCCTGTCTATAGGATAATATTCATCAAGATTAAAAGCAATTACATTTTTAAAGCTCAATCCTTCCTCCCTGTGCAGCCTGATCAGTTCGGCATACAATGTTTTAGGAGTAGAACCGGTAGCAAGACCTAATACGCAATTTTGGCCGGCGGCCTGTTTTTGCCTGATCAGTTTAGCTATTTCCTGTGCTGCGAATTTGGAACCTGCTTTGAAATCGGGAAAAATATTGCAGGGAATTTTTTCAAAAGAATCAACCATGCTCATGCGGTAATTGTTTGAAGTTAGTTTAGTATAGCGTGCGCTAAGGTAATTTCTATTTTCGATTTTACAAGAGATGTAGGGTGAGCATTTTGAGAGGAGACACAACACAAACGATTGCAGAAAGAGAATTTATGATTTGTGGCTTTTGTTTGTCGTTTGTTTAAAAAACGTTCCCGCAATCGGGCCGTATTCCCTGCCCGTCCGGCAGGTCTTGTTTCCTGGATCTTGTGTTTTCCCCCTTCACCTTTCCCCTTTCACCTTCCCCCTTCTCCTTTCATCCCCTGCCCTCTCTGGCATAATTTTTCGGGCATATACATCCAACGATTTAAACTCCATGCCATGCAAAAGATCATCCCACACTTATGGTTCGATACACAAGCGAAAGAAGCTGCCGCGTTTTATGTGTCGGTATTTCCGCAATCAACCGTTACGGGCACTATTAAAATCCGTAACACGCCCTCGGGCGATTGCGATCTTGTGAACTTCCGGCTGTGGAACAAAGCATTCATGGCCATCAGCGCCGGACCGCTGTTTCAGTTCAATCCTTCCACTTCGTTCATCGTCAACTTCGATCCGTTGTTTTTTGGCGGCGCTTCAGCCCAAAACGAAAAAGCAGCCTTGGATGCACTCAACAGCACCTGGGACAAGCTATCGCAAGGCGGCAAAGTATTGATGCCCATCAACTCCTACCCTTTCAGCAAGCGGTATGGCTGGCTGCAGGACAAATATGGCGTGTCGTGGCAGTTGATGCTCACCGATCCTGCCGGCGAACCACGTCCCAGTATTATTCCGTCGCTCCTATTTACCGGCAGCAAATGTGGCAAAGCGGAAGAGGCGCTGCAATTTTACCAGTCTGTTTTTAAAAATACACAGGCTGGCAGCGTGCACTATTATCCCCCAAGCATGGAGCCCGATATACCGGAAACTGTGATGTTTGCCGATGCAAAGCTTGAGGACACCTGGTTTGCCGCTATGGACAGCGCCCGCCAGCATGGCTTCGATTTTAACGAAGCGGTTTCGTTTATGGTTACCTGTAAGGATCAGGCAGAGATAGACTACTATTGGGAAAAGCTTTCTGCCGTGCCGGAAGCGGAACAATGCGGCTGGCTGAAAGACAAATACGGACTTTCGTGGCAGATTACGGCTGCGGATATGGAAACGATGATGCAGCAGGGCACGCAAGCCGAAATAGACCGCATTACACAAGCATTTCTACCCATGAAAAAAATCGAGATCGCAAAGATCAGGGCGGCGGTGGGCAGGTAAGGCCTTTTGCAATTTACCTGTTACAGCCGGCACTAACCTTAATTACCGGCACGTATAACCGCTGAAGCCGGCATCTGTCAGATCTTTATCCCGGCAATTGGCTGGAGCTTTTGAGGATGGTTCCAAAATCAGGAGTATACCTGCCTCCTACCAACGCGGCAATGCTGGCGCCGAAAGCTGCATCTTCATCGTGCGCTGATTTCACAACCTGGAAATTAAAAACTTCCCGAAGCACCCGGCAAAGAAGGTCGTTCTTTTTTATACCGTTGCCCGAACCAATCAACAGGTGCTTGTTCTTTTTCAGTTCGTGAGGAATAACGTTATAAAAATCGTATACCTCATTGCAAATGCCCCTCATAAAACCGAGGATTAAATTTTCGGCAGTGAAATTGGATGCAGAAATATTGGAAATGCTTCCCCTGCCAAAGGGGTCGGATCGGCTGCCGTTGAACAAGGTTGTAACAGTAAGCGCGGCAGGATCATTCTTATCGTAATCAATACCATTGATCATTTCATAGAAGTCGGCAGCTTCGGTTGTGTTTTTGTTATTCAACCTGATCACACTTTCAAAAAATGACTGTAATACAGAGAGCGATTGCCCGCCCGATAATGCAGCACCTACAAGAATATAGCCGCCTCCGGGGAAAGGCCTTGTGTCTAAAGAATGCACCTGTAGAAAGTCGCCGGAATATACAGACAACTGGCTGCTGGTTCCGATGGTTACGTGTATGGATCTTTCCCTGTCTCTTACCGATCCGATAAAGCCTGCCTGGTTATCGCCAATGGCAGCATACACAGGCACTTTTGAATGGTAATAACCAGCCAACGAAGCGGATTCGCCAATTTTGGGCAATACGGAAACATCAATACCAACACTGATTAATGCCGAAGTATCGAATGTATTGTCTTTCACATTAAAAAAACCCAGACTCGCGGCGTTTGTAGCATCTGTTAATGGTGTTTTCCTCCCCGTCAATTTCATGACTGCATAGTCCATAATGGTACAGAGCTTTGCTGCGTTAGCTGGAACCAATGCATTTTTGCTGTTATAAAAATGCGTCACCAGCCCATACCCTGATGCGACATTATGCCCCGTGCAATCGGTTAGAAACTCGGCATAGGTGGTGTTGCCTTGCAAAATCAGGTTGCCCCTGTTGTCCTGCCAGGTATACAGCGGACTCACCGCCTGCCCGCTATGATCTACATAAACAATCCCGTGCATTTGCCCGGTGATGCCTATACCTTTAATATCGTGGTACCTCGATTCAAAGGCTTCAATGATTTGTACAATGCTTTTAATGATGCTTTCAGGGTTTTGTATTTTCTCCCAGGCATTAGCAGAATCAATCTTGCTCTCATTTTCTATATTTATCGACTCCGTGGTTTGATTTAGAAAATCATATACAATCCCGCAAATAGAAGTCGTTCCAATATCAATTCCAATAAAGTGCATAACATTCTTTTATTATCAAAACACAGCGTTCTGATAAACAATATTTGTAAATATAAACGGTGCAGATGATCAGAAGATAATGGTCATTAATTTTCTTTCTTCCCTGCATGCAAACAGCTATTGTGCCGTTACAACACCCGCGGCGTCTTCTGCAAGTTCGTTTTTGGATTTTACACCTAGCTTTTCCTCCAATTGTTCCAGCGGAATGCCTTTGGTTTCCACAAATAAAAACCAAACAACAAAAAACTGTACCACCATCATTACTGCACCAATAATAAAGGGAATGGACAAACCAATGGCGGGAATGGCTACAATTACGGGGTATACCTGGGCGGCAATGGCGGCAAGCGCCCAATGGGTAAAGCTGCCTAACGACAGCCCTTTGCTCCTGACCTTGTTTGGAAAAACCTCGCTGATATAAACCCAGATGACGGCGCCCTGGGAATAAGAAAAAAATAAAATAAACGTAGCAATACTCCACGGAAACAACTCAATAAAATTCCTGGTATAAGCAATGTAGGCACATAGCGCCAGCGGAATGGCAGCGCCCCAGGATCCAATGAGCAACAGTTTTTTCCTGCCTATCTTATCAATGGTTAATAAGGCAATGCTTACTGCAAGTACATTGGCAACGCCAATAATTACAGGTTGAAATTTTCCGCCAAACCTCGCTCCTATTGCATTCAGTGTATCATTCAGGTAGTATAAAAATCCATTGACGAACGATAACTGGTTGAAGGCTGCCACTGCAATTCCCAGAAAGACGGGATACAAGTATTTTTTTTGAAACAGCTTTTCCTTCGCCTGGCTTACACCCGATTTTAACGAGGCTGTAATTTCTGCCATCTCTTTCTCTACCTGCACTTCGCCGATCTGGCTAAGCACCTTTCGCGCTTCATCGTATTTGTTGACCGATACCAGCCACCGCGGACTTTTGGGAATGGTGTAAAGCATGGCAGTGAAGATGACCGCGGGCAATGCGCCCATGCCTAACATCACTCTCCATTGTACATGCTGCACATCGAGGCTCAACACTTCAATAAGCGCGTTGGAAAAATAGGCGAGCAAAATGCCGAGGCATACATTGAACTGGAACAGGATCACCAGTCGCCCCCTGAGTTTGGCCGGCGATATTTCTGCAATGTACATGGGACCAAGCACAGAGGAGCCGCCTATTGCCAATCCGCCGATAAACCTGAATGCGCACAAGGACCAATAGTCCCACGCAAAAGCGCATCCTGCGGCAGATACAATAAATAAAAGTCCCAGCACTTTCAGGCTCTGCCGCCTGCCCCACTTGTCGCCTGGCTTTGACGATATCAGCGTTCCTATAATAGTACCTACGAGTGCCGAAGACACCACAAATCCCATAGACCAATCGGATAGCTGAAACAGGGTTTGTATAGCCGAAGTGGTGCCTGCTATTACAGCGGTATCAAAGCCAAACAATAAACCTCCCAACGAGGCAACAATGGCGGCGCGGATGAGTGTTGTGGTAACAACATACTCTTTTTTATGATCGTGGATTGGCTTTTTCATTTGATGTGATTAGAGTGTATTGATTTGTTTGGATAATAAAGAATGTGTATTACTGCCACTGGTGGATGTCTTCACCCACCAGTAAGCGTTGGCTGCAATTTCGATGGGTGAAGACACCGACCGATAGGCTAATCGATAAAACCGGATGTCTCATTCTTTGATATGACAAGCAGTAGTACAATAGCACAATTGCTTAACCCTTATTCTATTGCCTGTCACTCCGACCCAATACTCACTCTTCCATTTTCAAGATCCTGACATTGCGTATATCCAACGCCTGCCCGTTGAACGAAATATTTTTAACGGTTAGCCCCTGCCGGTAGGATACGAGTGTATTTTCGCCTGCAACTTCTGTATCGATGATGGTGCCACCGAGTTTAGCATTGCTTTTTACCAGTATTCGTACCGAAAAAGGTTTATCAATCCCCTTTACATTTTCAATGGCATAGTTGCCTACATGCTGCGGGGAGCCGCCCTGTCTTAACGACTTTTCCGGTGCAGCAAACGAATCTTTTACGGCAGCGCTGTATTGTGCGGTGAGTGCATTTATATCGATCTGCAATACACAGGCTTTTTCGTATTGATCATCATCAGCGGATAAAAACGAAACAGCCAGCTTTCCATTCTTTTTCTTTTTGGGATGCACATCAAAGCTGAGTATAAATGAATTTTCCTCAACCGGAAACGCGCTTGCCTGTTCTATTTTTTTAAATAGTAAGACCGCATTCCTCGTATCCGGCACCAGTTCTTTCATCCACTTTGTGCCCAGCTTACCATCGGGGTATTGAATGAGCTCGTGTATTAATACAGGCCCTCCCCATCCATTAATGGGCATCCAGCCGGCCATAATATAGCGACCGTTGCCAATTGCCGATATGGATGGCACATTGACACCATTATAAAGATCTTTTCCTTCTGCCACTTCATCTTTCCATGGCTCACCGGTTGCCCCTATGGGTCTTTTCCATAAATTCACAAAACCACCTACTATGTATTCGTATTTGCCCCATGTAAAATAAAAAGTACAGTCTCCTCCCAACGGAAACGCAGTATCGGTACAATACCAGCCACTGTCGAGCGACTGAGATTCCCAGGTTCCCTTTGCTTTGTAATTGGCAAACATTTTCAGTTTTCCATCGGAGGTGGTAAACACACTTGGATTTTCGCTGTAATGGAACAGAACACCGCTTTTTTTGAAGTTGCTGATGTTGTCGGCACTAACCGAATAGGTGGCGCCGGAAGGATAAACTTTTGATGCATCGCCCAAAAAATAACCGGATTTCTGGTGCTGCCGGTAATAGTCCATCATGCGGGGATACATCGTCAGTGAATCGGGGTAGATGCGTGAAGTGTGCAAACCATAGGAAATATGCAGCTTATTGTTGTAGGCGAAAGGCGTGCCGGTACCAATGGTTTCCCATTGTTCTTCTATGGGAGTAGCTGCTTCATGCTCCGTCCAGGTTTTAAAATCTGCAGTAGAAAAATGTTCGAAATAATGGCCGCCCACTCCAAATTTACTGGCATGATGCCGCCGGTCGTACAAATAAAAAACATGATAGCGCCCGTTGTGATAAAGCGTTGCCACATCGCCCACCCAGGAATTGTGTCCACGGGGAGTCCAGTACTGCACGTCGGGCATCTTCTCCTCTTTTTTGCGACTGTCTCTTTCGGCGATCATAGCAGGGAAAAAGATACTTGCCTCACTAACCGTTGCAGGATCGATCCGCCACGAATGATCATTGCCAAAGGAAGGATAACCAATGGCAAACTCATTATCCATAAGCTCATTGTCTACATACACGCTCCATGTTACGCCGGTAAAATGTAAGATTACCTCGTGCTCACCCCAGGGAGTTTTTAGCGCAGCCAACGGATACCCTATATCCAGTTGCCTTTTAAAAACATTTACAGAGGAAGGCGTTAGCATTACCCCGGCTTCCAGTACCGGAAGCGATCCATCCTGCATCAACGCAGCCGGGTAATTTTGCCTGTCGCGTATGGCGGGATCGGCCTGCCTGAGCTTAATAGTTACCATACCCGGTATTTCTAAAAGCGTTTGCTCGCCGGCGAAAGACTGAAGATTTACCAGCATCTTTATGGTAAAGCCATCTTCTTTTTTTCCTGCAGAAAAACGGCCTTGTGACTTTTCTTTACTGAGTGTGCTTTGAGGAGCATTTTTGGGTTTGAATAAAAAATACGGACTCAACATCTCCATTTTAGCTGCAATATGAGCTTGCTCCTGTGTACGCTGGGCAAGCCCAATTTGCATCAGCAAAACGCTGGTTAATACAAAAAGAATTGATCTCTTCATTTCAATGGTTTAAATGATATTTTACGAATTAAATGGATTATACTCGTTTAAAGAATCGGGCTTCATCCTTCCCTGCAGGGCTGGTTTATCATCACCTGTCAAACTAACCCATTGCACAGTCCTTGTTTGCGCAGTGTACTGTTTAAGCCAGCCTGATCGTTGATGTCGGCAAAGGACCAGGCTGCAACAGCATGCTGTGGTACTTCTGCATTGTTACAAGATATCAACAACCCGAAACAGCCGAACAAATAGCATATTGCTCTCTTCATGAAACTGACTTTAGATTTTATCACAATGGTGTTTTTAGTTTTGCGGTGGGTGAGACACCATAAAACCGGATGTCTCATGCTTGCCAATGACATGTTTTTCAGTATGTGCTTTTGTTACTTTTTTGCGGAAAAAAGTAACGCAAAAAGCCGCCCGAAATCGATTACGGCCGATTTCGGGAACGCCCTGATTAAGCTTTAGTACTACTGTGAACTCAACAACAGAATCTTGAAATGC
>JBQCGX010000161.1:0-35455 GCA_051955255.1 Agriterribacter sp.
ATATCCGCTACAGAAGCCAGCGGTGCGTTCTCGGTTTCTCCTGGTGCTACTACTGTTGTATACAAAGGCGCCGGTCCCCAGGCATCGGTAATATCCCTGTAAGCCAGTGCCCTTAAAAAACGAGCCTGGGCTATGATGCGGTTTTTCTTTGTTTCGTCCATTTGCACAGCATCAATTTTAGACAGCAGCAGGTTTGAATTGCTGATGATGTTGTACATATACTGCCAGTTGTAACGGATGTACCGGTTGTTAGCATCGTAAGTAAAATTGCTCATTTTGGTGGGATCGCCCGCTGCGGTTGAAAATCCCATATCGGTGCTGTAATCTGTAGTCATTACCAGGTAACCAGCATAGTACATCCAGGCGTCGCCGGGGTAAGGGTTCAGATCTGCATAAATACCTACCAGCGCAGCATTGATATCGCTCTCTGTAGAGTAGGCGTTAGCGGTAGTAAGATCACTGTATATTTTAGGCTCCAGCTTGGTACAGCTTGCTACCAGTACCACCAGGCTTAAGCTTATGATTGATATATACTTCATCGAATGCTTTTTTTAAGTAATAGAAAATGGTGCGGTTAAAAATTGATGTTCACGCCCAAAGTATAAGAACGCATAAAAGGATAGGCATTGAAGTCCAGCCCCGCTCCCGCATTGGCTGTTTGTCCGCCACCTGCCGTACCCGCACCTGCTGTGCCGGTTCCGCTCGATTCATATCCCTTGGTATCTACTTCCGGATCCCAGCCTGAGTATTTGGTAAGGGTAAGCAGGTTCTCTGCCATTGCATACACCCTGATAGAATTAAATACTTTAGAAACATTTTTGATGGTGTACCCAAGGGTCACATTCTTCAACCTTAAGAAAGAAGCATTTTCAATAAAATGCGAATTGATATAACCGCCCGACTTCATATAGTAAAAGCCATTTCTGGGTATATCTGTGTTCGTATTTTCCGGTGTCCACCTGTTCAATGCATCTGTAGTACGGTTCCACTCAAGATTCATGCGGCTCATGTTCAACAGGTCATTCCCCACAGTACCATGAAGGAAGATTCCCAGGTCAAAGTTTCCGTAGTTGAACGAGTTGGTTAAGCCGTAAATAAATTTAGGATTGGCCGAGCCTATGATAGTGCGGTCATTCGCATCAATTTTACCGTCTGGTTTACCTTCTGGTCCTGAAATATCTTGGAACTTAGGATCGCCCGCAACAGAAGATGGTTGTGGCGCATAGGTTTCTCCCTGTTGTATTACTCCCAGGTATACATAGCCAAACAATGAACCGAGCGGCTCACCCTCACGGATTACTGCAAACTGTTCTTCCGATACGGTACCAATAGGTTTGGAAGAAGTTACGTATAAATCTTTGCCGCCAACATCCAGCACTTTGTTCCTGTTAATTGCAAGGTTAAACTTGGTATCCCACGAGAACTTTCTGCCCTCGATGTTCCTGGAAGAAATTTCAAATTCTATCCCTTTGTTTTCAACAGCCCCTAAGTTTGTTTGTCCCGATACAAAGCCCGAATACAGGGGAAAGCTTTTGCTCAGCAGCAGGTCAGTTGTTTTCTTGTAATAGCCATCCACTTTTACCATCAGCTTCGAGTTGAAAAAGCCCATGTCTAACCCAACGTTGTACTGGCTGGTAGTTTCCCATTTCAAGAATGGATTTTCCGGAGAACTTTGATTTAAATGCGTGCCTGCAGTGTTGGTGCTGCCATCAAGCGTTAAGCGCGTGGAGCTCACTAACGCAAACGGGGCGTAGTTGCCAATCTGGTCGTTGCCCGTTCTGCCATAACCAGCACGCAGCTTCAGGGTAGAGAAAAGGTTCAGATCCCTGATGAAATCTTCTTTGTCCATTTTCCATGCAAAAGCGCCGGATGGGAAATAACCCCATCGATAATTGGCGCCAAAACGCGACGATCCATCGCGACGCATGGTAAAGGTGAAGAGATATTTATCATTGTAGCGATATTCCAACCTTCCGAAGAATGAGATCAGCAAGCTTTCTTGCTTGTAGGCATTGGTGCCGGTAATGGTAGAGGCGGCATCAATATTATTGAAGCCGAAAAGATCGGTAGAGAAACCTTTTGCGGCAAGAGATCTGAAGGAAAAATATGTTTTTTCGTAAGCGTATCCACCCATTACACTGAACGAATGAATATCATTAAAAGTTTTAGCGTAAGTAAGTGTTCCATCTATCAGTTGCCTGGTAGAAGTATAGTCGGATGTGCTGGCTACACCATTATCAATGCCACCCTGGTAAGTGCTTTTAGGCAAATATTTTCCCGTGAAATAATGTGCTATTTCTGTGCCTGCATTAATACGGCCTGTAAGCTCGGGGATTGGTTTAATTTCGAGGTAGGCATTGCCGTTAAAACGGTCCTGCACCAATTCATTCTGCCTTCCCAAAAGATTGGCCAGAGGGTTATCGCCTCTTCCACCCGGCGGTCTGCCAAAGCTGCCATCTGAGTTATACACCGGTACTGTTGGGTCGTAGGTAAGAATACCCAGCAATACGTTAGACTGCAAGATATTTCCTCCGTAATCCTGGATATTGGAGTTAGCCCTTTGACCATACAACGTTAAGCCCGATTTGATAAATTCATTGACCTTCTGATCTACGTTTACACGGGCAGATACACGCGAATAGTCGGTATTCTTTAAAACACCTGCCTGCTTAAAATACCCAAGGCTGGTAAGGATTTTCGTGTTTTCATTACCTCCCTGCACCTGGATGTTGTGGCTTTGCACAACGCCGTTGCGGGTAGCTTCTTTTACCCAGTCGGTATTTACATTTGATTGCAGTTGCGATTGTGTGTATACTCCAAATTCCTGTCCTGCCTGTCCGTCAATCTCCTGGTATAGTTCGTTTGCCAGTGTCATATACTGTTTGCCGTTCAGCATGTCAAACGGGTTGTGTATTTTTTGCACACCCACATAACCGTTGTACGAAATTTGTGCTTTGCCCGATTTTCCGCGTTTGGTGGTAATGATGATTACACCGTTAGCACCGCGGGCGCCGTATATAGCAGTTGCCGACGCATCTTTCAAAATCTCCATCGACTCAATATCGTTCGGGTTGAGATCTACTCCATTCAATGTGGCAAAACCGTCCACTACATACAACGGCTCGTTGGTGCTGCTGATAGAGTTGGCGCCACGAACACGAACCGAAATGCTTCCGCCCGGCGCTTTTGAGTTTTGTACTACCATTACACCTGCCGCCCTGCCCTGCAAGGCCTGGGCAGCATTGCTAACGGTGCCGCCCTGGGTAAGATCACTGGCTTTAAGGCTGGTGATAGCTCCGGTAAGATCTCCCTTTTTTTGAGTACCATATCCTACCACAACCACAGCACTCAGGTCGCCTGCGTCGGACGTGAGTTTGATGGTAAGATTTTTTTCAGAGCCAATTTTAATGCTGTAGGATTTGTATCCCACAGCGCTGAACTCAAGTGTTTCGCCAGGGTTGGCATCAATGGTAAAAGAACCATTGTCTTCGGCAATAATACCTTTGGTGGTACCCTTTACCGTTACTGATACGTTGGGGATAGGGTTTCCGTTTTCATCGGTGATCCTGCCTTTGATTGGCGCCTGCAATTCTTCTTCGGTAAGCACAGGCATTTTCTTTTCGCCAATGGAAACCAGGCTGTCGTTGATCATTTTGTAAGTAAGCGGGAGGTTGATCAACAACTGGTTTAATACATCTTCAAGCGGTGCCTTGCGGAACTTTGCCTGCATCACCACCTTGTCGGCAAGCATACCTTTACTGTACACAAAACGAAAACTCGTTTTGTTTTCAATTTGCTTGAGTACTTCCATTAATGGAACATTGCTTACCTCAAGGTTGATCCGCTTCTGGGCAAATCCGTTTGCAGTAAGCTGAAGGCTTAGAGCAAGGAAAAATACCGTTATCCCATTCATAAGTATGAACGCCTTGAAAGCCGGGCGCCACGGACGTTTTGGACAAATAGCCTTTTTTTGCATAACTTAGTTATGTTTCGGTTAAAAAATAGGAATCAGTAGTTCTTTTGCGAGTAACCTGGTTCCTGAAAGCCAGTAAACAGGAGGGTGTTTCGAGCATCCTCCTTTTCATTTCTTGTTATGGATATATCATGATGTTATCATTTTTACGTTCAAACGTGAATGCTTTCGTAAACTGCAACGCGGCTAAAACGTCTTCAATATCCTCATTCCTGAAGGAGGCAGTGTACTGGATATTTTTCAATGATGGGTCAGTAATTTCAATATTTACGCCGTACCAGCGGCTGAGTTGTTTGGCAAGTTCCTCAAACGGTTCGTCTACAAATACCAGCTTGTTTTCCGTCCACGAAACCTCCACAATGGCGGTATCTTTTTTGCTTACACGCACAGGCAGCAAGCCCGAAGCGGCTAAAGGTGTTGCTAGTTGAATAGCTGCGTGGGGCGTGGTTTCGGCAGCAGGTTTTCTCAGCAGGTATTTTTCGTTGGGGCTGAGCTTAATCTTCCTGTTTTCATTTTTAAGCGACAATTCTACGCTTCCCCGTATCAGCGAAGTTTCGCTTGTTGCATCGCCCTTGTACGCTTTTACATTGAACGCGGTACCCAGCACTCTTACGTCCATCGTGCTGGTTTTAACAACAAAGGGTTTGGATGCATCGTGTACCACATCAAAAAAAGCTTCTCCACTTAGCTCCACGACCCGGTTGCTTTTGTTGAATTGATCGGACAGTGAAATGGTGCTTTCAGCATTCAGTGTTACTTTACTTCCATCTGGCAGAAAAAAAGATTTTCTTTCTGCCTTGTGTGTAGCATAGTCTGCAACGGCTGGTGCTGGAGTATTTCCGCTTCCTGAAAAATAATACAGGGTAAGCATACCCGCCAGCAATATGCCGCTAACGGTTGCGGCTACCTTCCATAAAAGGCCGCTGCGATTAGGCTTAATTCGGCTAACCGGTACCGTTTCACGGTAATCGATTTGCTGCTTCAGCCGTTCTAATTGCGCTTGCATCTCCCTGTGGTTTACACTGCGGGAAGTAAGCAATACAATCGCTTTCAGCTCTTCAATATTTTCTTTTTCATGCGGATGGGTGCTGAGAAAGGCTTCCCAGTGGGCTGTATCGTTTGCATTACGACCTAAACAATAGTTGATAAAACTTTCGTCTGCCAGTAACCGGGCAGCTTCTTGTTCAGACATGTATAGCTTTTGAGAAATAGAGCAGCTACTCAGGAGTTTTCACTAGTCAACTCATAAAAATTATTGCAGAAAGCGTGGCTACCGCAGAAATAAGGGCGAGAAAAGTGTTTTTAGGAATCAGTACACGAAGCTTATCCATAGCTGCATACACCGTATTGTACACCGTATTTACAGAAACCTGGTTGGCTTTTGATATTTCTTCGTATGATAATCCCAGGTAAAACTTCTGGTAAATGATCTGTCTTTGCTTGGGGGGTAATTGATCTATCTGCCTGTTTATCAGGCCCAGCAACGTTTGTTCCCTTTCCTTGTCGAGCAAATGCTGATCGCTGGCGGGCTCAACAAATTCATCTGCCACATACTCTTCGTATTGCCCATCCGATGAAAAGAAAACCCTGGCGTGTTGTTCGCCCTTATATAGCGACCGGATAAAAAAAGTAATAATGTAACTGTGCGGATTATGGATGTGCTGCAACCGTGCCCTGTTTTCCCACAGGTATAAAAAAATATCGTTTACGGTATCCTTAACCGTTTCAGTATTAAATCCCTTTTTAACTCCCAGGTAAACGAGATACGCATAATAATGCTCGTACATTTTGTAGTATGTACTCCTGTTTTCGTTGTTCACGAAATCAGTCCAGCAGTAGTTTATAAAAGCGTTCTTTCTCATTAATCAACCTGTTCAACCCACAAAATACTTCATAGCTAATTAACGTAAAGTTAATCAATAAGTAATTGCAGCATACAAATGTTTAGGTTGCAAAAAGCAAATTACACAAACGTTTGCGATGGGTGGTATCGCTTTTATTCTGCTATATTTATTTTTTAATTGTCAATTCGCCGAAAAGAAGATGTATGAAAACGTTGTTAGTTTGTTTTACATTGATCGTCTGCTCTCTCACCACTTTTTGCCAGGAACTTGTTTATAAAAGCGCTACAGATAACTGGGATGCAGACTCCTTAGGAAACTACCGTGCCGTTGTAAAATTCGACGGCACTGGCACAATTGCCAAAGTGCATATTCCCTGGAGGCGCAGGGATGATAGTGCAGCTTCAAAAAAAATAATTGTGCAGGATGCACAAACACAACAAGTTATCCTGAACGTGGCAACAAAAAACATGGATAGCGAGAGCGGCGATATTTATTTTGAACCGGCTTCAGGCAAGGGTATTTACTACGTTTACTACATGCCGTATAAAAACGAAGGAAGAGCCAATTATCCTAAAGGCGTGTACCTGGCACCTGTTGAGTCAGCCAGCGCACAATGGTTAGCGTTAGTAAACGATCATTTACCAGCCAATGCCGTTGCCACCGAAATACAGGCGGTAGATGAATTCAACAGCAACTATCCCATGGAAGTGGTGGCCACAAAAGCGGAAACCGATGCCTTGCTGCAAAAAAATAAAACAAAACCTTTTCTTGTTTTTCCCGAGGTGAGAGAATTTCCTGTGCGTATGAAAAACAAATTGCCTTACAGGTGGATAAAAGCCGGTCCGTCGCAGGCATTTACGGGCGATGCGGCAAGAGGCGAGTTTTACAGTTTCCAACTCGCTTTGTATGCCATCAGGCAACTTGAAAATGTTACTATCAGCTTCAGCGATTTAAAATCACCCGGAGGAAAAATCATTGCGGCGCAAAATCTTTCCTGTCTGAACAATACGGGTACCCGATACGATGGCACGCCCTTTAAGCGATCGGTGCAGGTAGCCGCGGGCGATGTACAGGCTTTGTGGTGTCTGCTGCAAATACCCGGCAATACTGCAAAAGGAATATACACGGGCAAAGCTATTGTGCATTCAAAAGGAAATGCCGATGTGCTGGTGCAAATCAGTATTTCAGTATCGGATAAATTATTAGCCGATGGCGGCGTAAGCGAACCCTGGAAGCAAACCAGACTGCATTGGCTCAATTCAACCATAGCACAGCAAAACTCGGTGATTGAGCCGTATGTTCCGCTGCGAGTAAATAAAAGAAGCATTGATCTGCTAGGCAGAAAACTTATTGTTGGCGATAATGGCTTCCCGTTGCAGATACAATCTTTTTTCAACCAGGAAATGACCGGTTATACTTCTAATCCTTCGCGCGTTTTTTCCGGGCCGGTACAGTTGAATATTGTTAAACAGGGAGCAACAAATGCAATGGCATGGAAACAAAAAGGGCTTGAGTTTGTAAAAAAAGAACCGGGAACAGTAATGTGGAAGGCTGAAAGTTATAATGCCGATCTGAAAAGGGAAGTGAGTGGCACGCTGGAATTTGATGGGTTTGTGATGTATACTGTTAAACTAACTGCCTTAAACGATGTAGCAATTAAAGACATTGCGTTGCTGCTGCCCTTTACCAAACAGGCTGCTAAGTATATGGTGGGGTTGGGACAAAAGGGTGGCTCGCGCCCCGCAACATTCAACTGGAAATGGGATGTTGCCACCAAAAACCAGGATGGCGCATGGATTGGCAACGTAAACATGGGCTTGCAATACAGCCTGAGAGATGAAAAATACACACGTCCTTTAAATACTAATTTTTATTTGCAGAAACCTTTGTTATTGCCCACTTCATGGGGAAATGATAACAAGGGCGGCATTGATATTACCGAAGAGAACAACAACGTTAATGTCAACAATTATTCCGGTGAGCGTTTCATGAAAAAGGGCGATACGCTTTTCTACAACTTTACTTTACTTATTACACCGTTTCATACCATTAACACGCCTTTCCAATGGCAAACACGTTTTTATCACAAATACTCTCCCGTTAATGAAGTGGAAGCGGTAGGCTCAACCGTTATTAATATTCATCATGCTACTGCCATCAATCCCTGGATCAATTATCCCTTCATTGAATGGAAAAAGATGAAGGACTATATTGATTCTGCTCATGCATTGGGTTTGAAAGTAAAAATATACAATACGGTACGCGAAGTGTCTAACAGGGCTTATGAAACCTTTCCGATGCGCAGCCTGGGGCACGAAATATATTCGCCCGGCAAGGGAGGTGGATTTAGCTGGCTGCAGGAACATATTGGCGATGACTATATTGCCGCCTGGTTTGTACCTAAAATAAAAGACGCAGCCATTGTTAACAGTGGTATGAGCCGTTGGCATAACTATTATGTGGAAGGTATGAACTGGCTCGTAGACAGTGTAGGCATTGACGGTATCTATCTCGATGATGTGGCTTTTGACAGGATAACCATGAAGCGCATTAAACGTGTATTGACAAAAAACAATCATCCGGGTATTATTGATCTGCATTCGGCCAACCAATACAATAAGAACGATGGATTCAACAATAGCGCCAACCTGTACATGGAACATTTTCCTTACCTGAACAGGTTGTGGTTTGGCGAATACTTCGATTATGAAAACCACAGTCCTGATTTTTTTCTTACCGAGGTAAGCGGTATACCTTTTGGTTTAATGGGCGAAATGCTGGAAAAAGGAGGAAATCCCTGGCGTGGTATGATATACGGAATGACAAACCGCATGCCTTACGATGGCAACGATCCCAGCAGCATATGGAAAGTGTGGGATGCATTTGGTATGCAGGACGCAAAGATGATCGGCTACTGGAGTGACAATTGTCCAGTACGAACAAGCAATGAAAAAGTATTGACAACGGTTTACAAAAAGGACAAAGCTGCATTGGTTTCGATTGCAAGCTGGGCTGCAACCGATACAACCGTTACTTTAAATATAGATTGGAAAAAACTGGGCATTGATGCAGCTAAAGCTGTTATTACGGCGCCTTTTGTAAATAAGTTCCAGGAGGCAAGAACATTTACTGTGCAGGAAAACATTCCTGTTGAAAAAGGGAAAGGCTGGTTGTTGCTGATCAGCGAAAAAAATTAAGTAAAGAATGAATAAGATGATGGAAGGATACAGTGATATAAATGGATTGTTTGCGTTGGCCGACCAGGCCTTCAACAACAGCCTGCTGCAACAAAAGGGAATTGCAATATGGCTGATGGGACTTTCCGGCGCTGGTAAAACAACCATTGCCCGGTTATTGGAACAGCAGCTGAAAGAAGACAACTATTTTTCCCTTACACTGGATGGTGATGTGTTGAGGAACAGCATTAACAAAGATCTGTCGTTTACGCAGGCAGACCGGGCAGAGAACATTCGCCGGGCAGCAGAAATTGCAAAACTCCTGGTAAAGAAAAATGTAATTACCATTTGCTCTTTTATTACGCCATTGCAGCAGCACCGCGATATTGCTGCTTCTATTCTGGGCGATACCTATTTTGAAATATATACCGAGTGTCCGTTGCCGGTATGCGAAGAACGCGATGTAAAAGGATTGTATAAAAAGGCCCGCAACAACGAAATTACCGACTTTACAGGCATCGGTTCCGGCTTTGAAGTTCCGCAATATCCCTGGCTCACACTTCACACAGCTAATCAAAGCCCGGAGCAAAGTGCAGCAATTTTATTAAAACATATCTTGCCACATATAACCAGCAAAAATCTTTGAAGTCAGTATCGAGGTGCATGATTTTCAGACAAAAATCTGGGAATCAGCGGCAATAAAAATGGTCATCTTTGTAACATGCAGCACGAAACTTCGCATACGCCTAAACCACAAACAGTAAGCTTGTCGTACCTGTTTTTTACTTTTTTAAAAGTAGGAGCGGTGTCGTTTGGCGGCCACATGGGGCTGGTAGCCGTTGTAAAAAATATAATGGTTGATAAGGATAAGGCGCTGAAGCATGAAACCATTTTAGACGCGGTCGGTATTGGTAGCCTTTTGCCCGGACCGCTTGCGGTAAATGTTGTTGCGTATGTAGGTTACGCTATGCGAAAAACAGCTGGAGCGTTGGTAAGCATGACCGGTGTTATTCTCCCTGCATGCATTGCCATGCTTGTGCTTTCGTGGGCATATTTTAAATATGGCTATCACCAGGAGTTTAAAGAAATAATGTATTATGTAACCGGCGCTGTCAGCGCTATTATTTTTTCTACCGGCTGGCAGTTGTATATGAAGGATGTAAAAGGCAACAATATAAAAGTTACTATTTGCCTGGCAGGCATCGCCGGTATACTGCTCACCAACAGCTATGTATTAACGATAGGCTTTATTGTTGCAGGAGGTGTATTAGGGTATGCGTTGAAGTTACATACCGGTAAATTAAATGAAGACCAAGGCAGGGAAAGTGGTGCCATTATACGCCGTCGCCCCGGAACACTTTCCCTCATTATCCTGGCAGTGTTGCTGTGTATTGTATTATTGTTTATTGGAAATGCTCAGCAGTATACCAGTAATATTTTATTGAAAATAATCATATTGTTTTCAGGCATCAGCCTTACCCTTTTTGGCGGGGGATACGTGATGATACCTATTATGCAAACATTATTTGTAACCGATATGGGCTGGCTGTCGCAGCAGGAATTTTTAGATGCCATTGCTTTAAGCCAGTCTACACCCGGACCTATTTTGGTAAGCGCCACTTTTATAGGATACAAGGTATACGGTTTTACAGGAGCCATGGCAGCCACTGTTGCCATTTTTGCGCCTTCGGCTGTGTTAAAGATATTAGTGGCGAAAGCTTATTTGCAGGTAAAAGAACATTCGTTGGCAAGGAATATACTGTCGGGGGTAAAGGCTGTTGTAATAGGATTGATCATTGGCTCGGCCATTAAAATTGGCGCACAGGTAGCATGGAGTATACCGTTGGCATTCATTACCATTGGCGCTTTTATCTGTTCTTTCTGGTACAGGCTAAGTCCCGTATATATAATATTGTGTTCGGCTTTGGTTGGGTTTATCATCTGGTTCTTTCAAAAATAACTAACACATGTCTTTACAAGGTATACAATTTATAGGCACTCAAAGGTCCGGCTCTAACCTGTTGCGGGTTATGCTGGAGCAGCATCCTGCCATTGCAGCACCGCATCCGCCCCACCTGTTGCATATTTTTATGCCACTGCTTTCGTTGTACGAACCACTCAACGAAAAGAATTATAAGTTGCTGCTGAGCGATATGGTGGATTATGTAAACGTCAATCCTGTTCCATGGGAGGGCGTGCAGTTCAATAAAGAAGAAATGCTTGCTCAGTCGCGACAGCATCATATTTTCGAAATATTCAGGTTGATTTATGAAGCTGTTGCCAAAAGCAAACACGCGCAATACTGGTGCTGCAAAAGCATGCAAAATCTTTTTTATTCGCAGGCAATGGAGCAGTACGGGCTCGATCTTAAATACATTTTTTTATATCGGGATGGAAGAGACGTAGCGCTGTCGTTTAAAAAAGCCATTGTGGGCGATAAACATGTATACCATCTTGCCAAACAATGGAAGCAGGAGCAGGATATATGCCTTGATCTTTACAAACAATACGGCGCGGAAAAGGTTTTTCTGCTGAATTATGAGAAGCTGGTAGCAGAACCGGAGCATTGCGTTCAGTCGCTTTGCCGGTTTTTAAATATCGAGTATAAAATGGAGATGATGCAGTTTTATGAATCCAGCTCTTCTAAAAGTGCTGCCGCCGCAGGCGATATGTGGAAGAACCTGGAAAAACCTGTGATGCAGGATAACACGAATAAATACCTTAAAGAATTGAGTACAGAAGAAATTGAAATATATGAGTGGATGGCAGGCGATACTTTGCAGGCGCTGGGTTATGCATTAAGCAGTAAACTTCAGCATCCCGGGCTGATTAATGCCGATGTAGTAGCAGGGTATGACGCAGAGAACAAAGAAAGAAAAAAGCAGTTCCTGGAAACAGCGCCTAAAAATGATATTGAAAAACGACAGGCGCAACTGGATATTCTTCATTCCATTAAGACAAGGACTAATTTGCAATGATTGTAAACGAAGTTTTGATAAAACAAATAATCCCCATTGTTGAAGAAGCTGGCAAAGCTATTCTTGACATCTATCATTCGGGAAATAAAATTCAGGTTTCGGTAAAAGAAGATAAAAGCCCGCTTACACTTGCGGATAAGGAGTCGAACCAGATCATCACCGAAGGGTTAACAATGCGGTTTCCGGAAATTCCTATCCTGTCGGAAGAAGGAGCATCCGTTCCATACGAGGTAAGAAAAAACTGGGAATACTATTGGTGTGTTGATCCTCTTGATGGAACAAAAGAATTTATTTACCGCAGAGATGATTTTACGGTAAATGTTGCGCTGATGCATCGCAATCATCCCATACTCGGGTTTATTTACGCGCCTGCATATGATGCATTGTATTACGGATCGGCGGAAACCGGAAGCTGGTTAAAAAGAGGCAATGAATCGTGGAAACAATTGTTTGCCGATTCACACGCAAAGGAATGGACAGCTATTGGCAGCCGCTCGCACGCCAGCGAAGAAGAGCAGCTTGTGCTGGCAGCTTACCCGGTAACAAAAACCATAGCTGCCGGAAGCTCGCTGAAATTTTGCCGCGTGGCTGAAGGTGCGGCGCATATCTATTACCGTCATGGTCCAACCATGGAATGGGATACTGCTGCGGGGCAGATCATTGCAGAAAGCAGCGGTGCGGTGATGACTGCTGCAGACGGCTCGCCATTTATATATAATAAGCCATCGCTGTTGAATGGCGGGTTTATTTGTAGGGTGTAGTCGGGAGGCTTCGTATAGCGTGGGCTTAAACTACTTTTAAGCCTTCAGAGATATATTTTTTTACCACGTTGTCGCTGCTAATTAAGGTATAGTCATTCTGGATGGCTTGCCAGATTAACATCCGGTCAAACGGGTCCTTGTGATGCGTAGCTTTAAGCTTGTGATAAGTGCTGCTATCTTTGGCAGATAAATTTTCAATATCAAAACCTACTTCCAGACAAGCTTTTGGAAGATCTTCGGAAGAAAACCCGGTTATACTTAATTTACCCAAAGCTGTTTTTAATGATATTTCCCAAAAACTGATCACGCTTACTACGATTTTATGTTGCGGGTCAGTAATAATCCTCTTAATGTTGGTGGAAAGCTTTTTTGTATCAGCAATACTCCAAAGCATATAATGGGTGTCTAGCAAATAAGTCATAGGCCCAGGAATTCCTCTTCAGTGATTTTAAAATCTTTACTTATTTTTATTTTGCCTTTCTTTTCCAGTATTCCAATTTTCCGTCTTGGCATTTTATCCGGGGTTTTGGGTACAAGCTTTGCCACAATTTCTTTTTTCTTACCATACAAAATACCTATTTCTTCACCAGCCAGCACCTTCTTTAAAGCTTCGGAAAAGTTGGCTTTAAATTCTCCTACACTCATGGTTTTCATTCGTATCCTTTTCTCAAATATAAATATTTTATTTGACAAGTTGTCAAGAAACTAGTTGAACAAAACGAGCACAATTCCAAACGTTTTCAAATCGAAGAAAGCATCGTCGCTGTAATGATTGCTGCAGACGGCTCGCCATTTATATATAATAAGCCATCGCTGCTGAATGGCGGGTTTATTTGTAAGGTATGATCAGGAGCGGGAAGTATCCGAAGAAGACAGAGAATACGAAGTCAGAAGACCATAAGTGTTCGAAGCTTCTGCATTGTGTACCTAATTCCATCAGACCGCCTTCGGCGTGCCGATGGTGTTGGGTTTCGGTCGGCACGGCGAGAGCTGGTCTGACCGACGAAAACAGGTTATAATGGTATCAAGGCTCCGCTGCCGAGTTTACAGTAGCATTAAAGCTTAATCAAGGCGTTCCCGAAATCGGCCGTAATCGATTTCGGGCGGCTTTTTGCGTTACTTTTTTCCGCAAAAAAGTAACAGAGAAAAGCAGAGGACTTACAGGCAGAAGAAAGATGCGTTTTTGATCGGTCCCACCGGCTCTCGCCGTGCTGACCGAAACCCAACACCATCATTATAGAGTTACAGGTTCGTGTCTCACGAACCTGATCAAAAAAATGCTGGATCGTGGGACACGATCCAGGGCGAAGATGCTTTAATTTATGGCCAGCCTTGGAAAACTACTAACTGGCAGCGTAAAGAAACAACAGGCGGCTTGCTGGCCGTAGGTCTTCTCCTCTCAATCAATTGTATTTGTAAGGGTGAATTTACCCAAGAATGCAACTACACCACGCCCTGCGCCAGCATAGAATCTGCAATCTTTACAAACCCGCCAACATTCGCGCCTTTTTCATAATCTACATAGCCGTCTTTTTCTTTTCCGTAACGAAGGCATATTTTGTGAATGTCGCGCATAATGCTTTTTAACTTGTTATCTACTTCCTCTCTTGTCCAGGCATATCGCTGCGAGTTTTGCGACATCTCTAGTCCCGACACCGCTACGCCGCCCGCATTGGCTGCTTTACCCGGGGCGTAAAAAATCTTTGATTTATGAAAGGTTGCAATGGCTTCCGGCGTACACGGCATGTTGGCGCCTTCTGCCACGCAAATACAACCATTGTTTACCAATTGAATAGCATCGTCGCCATTCAATTCGTTTTGTGTAGCATTAGGCAATGCTATATCGCACTTTATTCTCCAGGGCCGCTCACCCGCATAAAAATGGCAGTTGTATTTTTTAGCGTATTCCTTTATCCTTCCGCGTTCCACATCTTTCAGGTGTTTGATATAAGCCAGTTTGCTTTCATCAATTCCGTCCGGGTCGTATACAAATCCTTCCGAATCGGACAGGGTGAGTACAACAGCGCCTCGTTCAATGCATTTTTCGGCGGCAAACTGCGCCACATTTCCCGAGCCGGAAATCACCACTTTTTTGCCAACCAGCGAATCGCCCGTTGCCTTCAGAATTTCTTCCACAAAATAAACCAGGCCGTATCCTGTTGCTTCGGGCCTGATCAGGCTGCCGCCCCATTCGTAACCTTTGCCGGTTAATACGCCACTGAACTCGCCTCGTATACGTTTGTATTGTCCAAATAGGTAGCCAATCTCCCGTTTACCCACGCCTATATCGCCGGCAGGAACATCTATATCGGCACCCACATGCCGGTAAAGCTCCGTCATAAAACTCTGGCAAAACTTCATTACTTCGTTATCCGATTTGCCTTTCGGGTCAAAATCAGAGCCGCCCTTTCCGCCGCCCATGGGCAAACCGGTAAGGCTGTTTTTGAAAACCTGCTCAAATGCAAGAAACTTGAGCACGCTAAGGGTTACTGATGGATGGAAGCGAAGGCCTCCTTTATATGGCCCTATGCTGCTGTTCATTTGCACGCGAAAGCCACGGTTTACTTCAACCTCCCCTTTATCGTTCAACCAGGGCACTCTGAAAATAATTACTCGTTCAGGTTCAACAATCCTTTCTAAAAGGCGGGCATTCTTATATTGCGGAATTTCCTGTGTATATGGAATAATAGATTCTGCTACTTCGGTAACGGCCTGTAAAAATTCCCTTTCGCCGGTGTTCCTTTTTTTAACCTTTTCAAGAAACTGATCGATAATTTCTTTCATAAAAAGACAAGCAATGTGGTTTTAGATATAAGTGCGGGCGCTGTAATATGTTTAAAAAAATTCAGAAAACTGCACGAATGTATTTAAAATATCTAAATATTTGTTCCAAAAAGGTGATATTATTAATGGAAATGAATATGTTTCGTGCAATATGGCAAAAAAATGGCTGACCCTTTTTGGATCAGCCTGTTATTGGTATCAATAGTTTATTACTTCACTCCTACTTGCTCAGGTGCATACTTCTTTCCTTATACAAGGTTCTGAAATATGGATCGCGCAGGTCTTTAATAAAGCGGATAGCTTCGCCGGTCGACTTCATTTCAGGACCTAACTCTTTGTTTACGCCGGGGAATTTATCAAAGCTGAAAACAGGTTCTTTGATGGCAAAGCCTTTCAGGTTCTTCTTAAATGTGAGATCCTTCAGTTTCACCTCACCCAGCATTACTTTGGTGGCTACGTTAAGGTAAGGTATCTGGTATGCTTTGGCAATGAATGGCGTTGTGCGCGATGCGCGGGGATTGGCTTCAATTACATATACAGTGCCATCTTTAATAGCAAACTGTATATTGATAAGCCCGCGGATATCCAGGGCCCGGGCAATTTTCTCAGAATAGAACTCCATCGTGGTCACTTCCATCGGGCTCAGGTTGAAAGCAGGCAGCACCGCATTGCTATCGCCACTATGTATACCTGCAGGCTCAATGTGTTCCATTACGCCCATTACGTGGAAAGTTTCTCCGTCGTATATCGCATCCACTTCGGCTTCCTGGCAACGATCCAGGAAATGGTCGATCAGAATTTTATTGCCTGGCAAATGTTTCAGCAGGCTTAATACACCTTTTTCCAGTTCCTCATCGTTCAGCACAATGCGCATTCTTTGTCCACCCAATACATAGCTGGGGCGCACCAGCACAGGATAGCCCACTTCTTTTGCTACTTCTATTGCATCATCTGTATTATATGCTGTTCCGTATTTGGGATATGGAATGTTCAGATCTCTGAGCAGGTCGCTGAATCTTCCGCGATCTTCTGCAATATCCATATTGTCGAAAGAAGTACCGATGATGCGGATGCCCTTTTCGTGCAGGCGTTTGGCAAGCTTAAGCGCAGTTTGTCCGCCCAACTGCACAATTACACCCACGGGTTTTTCGTATTCCACAATTTCCCACAAGTGTTCCCAAAACACCGGCTCAAAATACAGTTTGTCGGCAATGTCAAAGTCGGTAGAAACCGTTTCGGGGTTACAATTCACCATAATGGCTTCATAACCGCTCTCTTTAATAGCCATTAATCCGTGCACGCAGCAATAGTCGAACTCAATACCCTGCCCTATACGGTTAGGCCCCGAGCCCAATACTATGATAGAACCTTTCGATTTCTTTTTTTCAGTTACTGCCGGAACAATGCTTTCGTTGTGCAAAACACCCTTTTTATCTTTTCCTGCTTCCGAATCAGCTTCAAAGCTGGAGTAGAAGTAAGGCGTTTTTGCTTCAAATTCGGCGGCGCAGGTATCCACCATTTTATATACACGCGTCAATCCCATTTTTTTCCTGCGTTCGTATATTTCTTCGTCTGTGGTTCCGTCTTTTAAAATACGGCATATCTGCTCATCGCTGAAGCCATTGTGCTTGGCTTCGGTCAACACATCATCCGGAAGGTCCTTACCGCTGTAGGTAGCGATCTTTTTTTCCAGGGTCACTATTTCCTGTATCTGGTAAATAAACCAGCGGTCGATGCGGGTGGCTTCGCAAATAGATTTTACACTTACGCCCATCATCAACGCATCTTTTATGCGAAACAGCCTGTCCCACTTAGGTGTTTTCAGGTATTCCACAATTTCTTCTGCGTGCATCATGCTTTTGCCATAGTACCCAAGACCCACTGCTTCGTTTTCCAGGCTTTGGCAGGCTTTCTGAATGGCTTCGGTAAAGCTGCGGCCTATCGACATTACTTCGCCTACCGATTTCATCTGCAATCCCAAAGTGTCATTAGCACCTTTGAACTTGTCAAAGTTCCAGCGGGGCACTTTTACTATTACATAATCGAGTGTAGGCTCAAAATAAGCCGAAGTAGATTGGGTGATCTGGTTTTTCAGCTCATCCAGGTGATAGCCTATTGCCAGTTTGGCGGCAATTTTCGCAATGGGGTAACCCGTTGCTTTTGACGCCAGGGCTGAAGAGCGGCTTACGCGCGGGTTTATTTCGATGGCGATGATCTCTTCTGTAACCGGGTTTAATGCAAACTGCACATTACAACCACCGGCAAAGTTGCCCAGGTCGCGCATCATGCGGATGGCAGTATTACGCATTAACTGGAAGGCTGTGTCACTAAGCGTCATGGCAGGCGCCACAGTAATAGAGTCTCCGGTATGCACACCCATCGGGTCAAAATTCTCTACCGTACAAATGATGGCCACATTGTCTGCAGCATCGCGCAACAGTTCCAGCTCAAATTCTTTCCAGCCCAGCACGGCTTTTTCAACCAGCACTTCGTGAATGGGCGATGCAGATAAACCTCGGTTCAGCGCTTCGTCCAAAAATTCTTTGCTGTGTACAAATCCGCCGCCGGTTCCGCCCAGGGTAAACGATGGTCGAATAACCAGCGGAAAGCCGATCTCCTGCGCAAACTCTTTTCCTTCCAGGAAGGAGTTGGCTGTTTTTGCAGGTGCTACCGATATTCCCATCCGGATCATCCACTGGCGGAACAATTCCCTGTCTTCCGCTTTGTCTATCGCTTTTATATCTACACCAATCAACCGTACATTGTATTTTTCCCACACGCCCAGTTCCTGGGCTTCTTTGGCCAGGTTGAGCGCTGTTTGCCCGCCCATAGTCGGCAACACAGCATCTATCTGGTTTTCTTCCAGTATCTGCTCTATACTTTCCACTGTTAATGGAAGCAGGTATACGCGGTCTGCCATCATCGGGTCCGTCATAATGGTGGCAGGATTGCTGTTAATGAGTATTACTTTTACACCTTCTTCGCGCAAACTTCGGGACGCCTGTGTTCCCGAATAGTCAAATTCACACGCTTGTCCTATAATAATGGGTCCTGAACCTATAATCAGAACTGTCTTAATGGAATTGTCTTTAGGCATTCTTATTAATGATTTGAAGGATCTGGCAGGCGTTTCCGTTAGTTTCCAAACAGGTTGCTGCCTGGCACGGAAAAAACCGGGCAAAGGTAAGATATGAAGCAGAAAAAACCGGGATAAATTTCAGGAAAATTGAGAGGCCGCCGGTGCCGCAGTTTTGCTGATGAAAAAGGAGGCTTATCTGCAGCTCATTTTAAATACCAAACTTTCAAAGGCTTGTTCTTAGATAAATAAAAAAGACACGGCATGATGCGCGTGTCTTTTTGAAAAATTTTTAAAAGCGTCTTAGCTTGTATGAAATGCCGAAAGCTCAAATTCATCAAGCATTATTTCATCATGTTGTTGTACCTTATTGTGATGCTCATAACGGCTCTTTACTTTTGCCACATACCGCTGCTTGGCTGTCTCGCCGCGAAAAGCGCCGATTATAAATCCCGTCAATATGGCGAATGCCAATCCAATTTTTCTTTTCATCCCTTTCATAGCATAATCAATTTATAGGTTCAACGATAATATATTACATAGACAGTATTAAGACGAAAAACGCTGTATATTATTTAAAAAAAATTGTGTTCTTTTCCGGCTATTTTCAGTGTTTTAAAGATTATTATCAAAAGTCAAGTCAGTTTATCAAATATTAGCTGGTTTCGCATCAATTCTACCACACATCGGTTATAGATAACCGTTGAAAGATTAAGGCAAAGCAAAGGCTAATAAATTACGGGAGTGCAGAAACTAATCAACCGATATGATCGTGTATGATCTCCAACGGCAGCGTAAATAAAATCTCAAACTAAATGCCAGTTTTTGTGAACAGGTGAAATCTACACTGTTTTGATGAAAATCTTTATAAATACATTGTTAAGCTTCTGGCAAAAAATGCATTTGCTTCAATGCACATGCTAAAATGATTTCATTGTTACTGCATTCGTAGGTAGTTTTGTTGCACACATACATACGAATTATTTTTATTGGATGAGATTGTTTTTTTTATTGTTGCTTACAACAGGTTTCAACGCTTTTGCCCAACAGCCCGCTTCGCCGGTTTATCCCAAAGATTATTTCAGAAATCCTTTGAACATTGCTCCGTCACTGGCCGGGAATTTTGGTGAGCTGCGTCCCAATCATTATCACATGGGGCTCGATTTTAAAACAAACCGGGTACAAAATCTTCCGGTTCATGCCGCAGCCGATGGATATATTGCCCGTGTAAAGATTGAACCCTTTGGTTTTGGCAGAGCCATTTACATTAATCACCCCAACGGGTACACTACTTTATACGCACACCTTAATACATTTTATCCTGCGCTTGAAGCATATGTAAAGGAGCAACAATACAAGCAGGAATCCTGGAATGTGTCGTTAGATATTCCACCTGGAATGTTCGCTGTAAAGAAGGGCGATTTTATTGCCAACAGCGGTAATACAGGCGGCTCGCAGGGTCCGCATCTGCATTTTGAAATCAGGAACACCGCCACCGAGGTAAACCTCAATCCCATGTTGTTTGGCTTTGCTATTCCCGATAAAGTTCCGCCCACCATTCAGCGCCTCGCCATATACGATCGCAACCAGAGCATTTACGAACAAAAGCCTACAATAATTGCTGTAAAAAAAACTGCCGCAGGCTATATTACCGTTCCTGCTGCTATTACAGTTAACAGTAACAAAGTGAGTTTTGCTGTTACAAGCTACGATACACATTCCGGCTCCTCCAACCTTAATGGTATATACCAGGGTATTTTGTACGATAACAGCAAAGAAGTGATACGGTTTACGATGAACAACATTGGCTACGAAACCACCCGCTATCTTAACGCCCATATTGATTATAAAACAAAAGCCGGTGGAGGGCCTTATCTTCAGCATCTCTCGCAACCCGCTGGTTATACCAACAGCATTTATCAGCCAGGCACAGGCGATGGTGTTATTCATCTTAGCGGCGCTACAGCTCACGATATAAAAATTGAAACCCGCGATGCTTATGGCAATGCATCTTCCCTGCAGTTTACATTGCTGTACAAGTCCGAAGCAACTGCCAGCCCCAATATAGCCGGCGAAATGTTTTATCCCTTAATGCTGAACGTGGGCGAGGGCAGTGAGGATGGCGATTTTTACATTGGCGAAAAAGGGTTGTACGACTCGGCGCATGTAAACTATATAAGAACTGTTTCGCTGCACCCCGCCGTGGTGTCTGCCGTACATACCATTGGTAACACTGGCATTCCGATACAGGAAGGATTGGTGGTGCGCATAAAGCCACGTACAGGGTTAACCGACAACCAGCTTAGCCGTATTGTAATGCAACGCTTTGCCGGATCTAAAAAGCAGGTGGTTAAGCCGGAATGGCAGCAGGGTTGGGCAATGGCAAAGTTCAGGGATTTTGGTAGTTTTCAGTTGGTAGTAGATGAAACACCCCCCGAAATTATACCGGTTGGCTTTAAAGACAGTGCTGACATGCGTAAAGCCACGCGTATTATGTTTACTGTGAAAGACAACCTGGACGAGTTCAAAAACTTCAGAGCCGAGTTGGATGGGAAATGGCTGCGCTTTACAAACGACAAAGGCAGGAACTTTATTTATGTGTTTGATGAGCAGTGTACGCCCGGCCAGCATCAGCTAAAAATAAGCGTAGCCGACGAGGCTGGCAATATTACCACGCGTATGTTTACTTTTACCAGGTAAATACAACACAAAAGCAGCTTATGATTACGTTAAAAGAAGGAGACAAGGCACATGCTTTTTCGGGATACGACCAGAACGGGAAAAAAGTATCATTGTCTGAGTATAAAGGCCAAAAAGTAGTATTGTTCTTTTACCCTGAAGATGATACGCCCAGTTGCACGGTGCAAGCCTGCAATTTGAGAGACAATTATGCGCTGCTCAAAAAAAATGGGTTTGCTGTAATAGGCATCAGCCCCGACGATGTAAAAAAGCACAAAAAATTTGAAACCAAATACCAGCTTCCTTTTACGTTAATAGCCGATCCCGACCATACCATCATTGATAAATACGGTGTTTGGGGAGAAAAACAGCTATATGGGCGTAAGTATATGGGGTTGCATCGTACTACTTTTGTGCTCGATGAAAAGGGAGTGGTGCGCAAGGTTTTTCTTCGCCCCCGTAATAAGCAGCACGCTGAAGAAATTATTAAAGCCTGGGAGCAGTTGTAATGTATCCCGAAATAAATCATATTAAGATCAAGGAACGCTCATGGAAGGCGAGGGTCGCCGCCTGGTGGCTGGGAGTAGACAATGTGGCGTTTACACTCGGCAAAACCATTCATTTGCACAATGCTACCCGGCATGAGTTCCTGGACGACGAGCGGTGGGTGAAACATGAGTTAAAACATGTGGAGCAGTTCCGCCAATATGGTTTTGTAAATTTTGTGCTTCGTTATATTGTGGAAACCATCCGCAAAGGATATCATAATAATAAATATGAAGTAGAGGCCCGGCAGGCCGAACGCCAATCCTGATGGTTTAAGTATTTACTATTAGGGGGCTTTGAGCTATCAGCTTTCAGCGGTCAGTGATCGCTTGCTGACGGCTGATACCTGACCGCTCCCCAATTATATTGGTCAGACACAGGCCTGCGGCGTGCCCACCGGGCTGCCAACCCAACGGCACGCCGCAGGCGGTCTGATGGAATAAAGTTGCAAAAGCGTGTAGCCTATTTCAGGACAAGGCATAGTTTGATTGCTGACACCTGACCGCTGATAGCTGATACCTCACCATCTCAGGCAATAAAACCCCTCTGTATTTGTTTTATTTATGCTAAGTTTACTTTAGCCCAACGTGTGGGATTATTCTACGTAAGTAGGTATATTGCGTGCAACTTAATGTAAAAACACTGCCTTATTTTATGTTCCCTTACCCTGAATTACGGCGCTGCCAGCGCTTGAGAAAGTACATACTACTAGCTGCTTGTTTGTGTATAGGTTACACAGCGTCGGCGCAATTAAATGCATCGTTCGTTTCTGATAAATCGGGCGGATGTGCGCCTTTTACCATACAATTTACCAGCACTACTTCCGGCGCCTCGGGCAGCGCAGAATACCAGTGGGACTTTGGCAACGGCAATACCAGCAGCCTCCCCAACCCCGCAGCCATATATACAGAAACAAAAGAGTATACGGTTACCCTCACTGTAAAGGACAATGGCAGGCAAAGTGTTTTTACCCAAAAAATTACGGGCTATAAAAGTCCCGTTGCAGACTTTAGCGTAGTCGCCAACAAAGTTTGTATGCCGGCAGCAGTGCAATTTGTAAGCAATTCAACGCCGGGCGACGGATCGATTGTTGATTACTACTGGGATTTTGGCGACGGCAGTACAGGGCGGGGGTATGGCAACACAATGTCGCATACATACACGAGATTAACTAAACCAACGGTAAACCTTACTGTTACCAATAATTACGGATGCCACACCACGGTAGAAAAAAAAGAAATAGCAGAAATATTACCCGCCATGCAGGCTTCATTCAGCGCCAGCCAGCAGGTGCTTTGTAAAGTAACCGATGCGGTGCAATTCACCAACACAAGCTCCGGTCCCGGCACGCTTAGCTACACCTGGAACTTTGGCGATGGCAACAACTCCACGCAAAAAAATCCTTCGCACGCGTTTAATAAAAAAGGCATTTATACAGTAAGCCTCACCGTTAAAAATAGTGAAGGATGCACGGTTACCGAAACCAAAAGTGATTTACTGAATGTAGCAAGTTATAAGGCCGCGTTTGAAGGACCTTCTACTATTTGCCAGGGACAATATGCTGATTTTAACCTAACCAGCAGTCCTTATCCCTCTGCTATTACCTGGTATGTAAACAATCAGCCTGCTACATACTGGTACAGCGGCTTGAGTTATTATTTTAACGATACAGGCAAACACACCATTAAGCTGGTAAATACCTTCGGCAACAACTGTACAGACAGTACGAGTGCCATGATACAAGTACGACCCACGCCCCAGCCTTCGGAGTTTAGCGCCGATCTTCAGAGTTTTTGTGGTGCGCCTACGGTTGTAAAATTTAAGGATACCACTAAAACAGCAGTAAAATGGGACTGGCGGTTTAACGATTATTACAATCCACCAACTTCTACCCTGCAGGCCCCCAGTTATACTTACCAGTCAGATGGGTCTTACTGGGTAAATCTCACTATAACCAACGCGCAGGGATGCTCCAACAGTACCGCCAAATACATCACCATTACAAAGCCTTACGTATATATTAGCACGAAGAACCAAACAGATTCGTGCGGTTATAGTAAGATGCAGGTATATGCTTATACCAGTTCCGATACCATTGCCACTTATAAATGGGTTTTTAGCGATGGCACTACTTCTACCCAAGCAGAGCCGGAGCGGGAATTTACCAAGCCCGCTACCTACAATGTGTACCTGGAATATACATTGAAGAACGGTTGTAAAGGCGTTTCTTCGTCCATTTCGTTTACCATATACAAAAAGCCGAAAGCCGATTTTATAGCATCCAGCACCATTATATGCGGAAACAATCCGGTAGCTTATAGCTATACCGGAGGCAGTGCTACCACCAATCTGTCGTGGGAGTTTGAAGGTCCTTACACCGGATACTACCAAACCCTCCAATACCAGGAAGAAGGTGTATACGGTGCGAAACTGACAGTGTACAATGGCAATTGCTGGGACACTATCAGCAAGCCTGCCTATGTAACGGTAAAGCTTCCGTTTCCTAAAATAACCGGAAGCGAACCAACTTGCGAGGGTACCCGCGGGAAGGTACGCTTTACCCAGGCTTCTGTGGGGGCAACTTCCATTAAATGGGATTTTGGCGATGGAAAAAGCAAGTCGTTCAATTCAAACGAGCCGGAAGTAGAACATGAGTATACAAAAACGGGAACCTATACAGTGGTGCTAACGGCCACCAACGGGCAATGTAATGTGGTGGATGTAAAACAGGTGACGGTATTGCTAAAACAAAAGCCCAGGCTTACCCTGAGTCCCACGGAAATTTGTGCTAACATGCCCACCAATTTCAATGCTTCAGGGTACGAAACCAATCCATCTCCCGGATGGACATACGACGGGTATTATATAAAAAGATGGGAGTATGATGATGGTACCGAACTTAACGGTTCTTATACACGGGAGTACGTGAATTACAGCACCCCACCCTGGATAAATGGCGGCAAGGGAACCATTACTTCATACCAACCTAACAACACCCAGATCAGGTTGATCACTACTTCTTATGGCTTTGGCTGCGATGACACGACTAATTTTGCTGCCATTAAATTTAAAGGCGCCACGGCAGCATTTGATGTAATAAAGGACAAACAATGTTATAAAAACGGTGAAGTAATATTAAAAGATGCTTCTACAGCGCCTAACAATACCATTACCAAATGGCAATGGAACTTTGGCGACGGGCAAACGCAAACGCTTAGCAAAGGAGGCGAAGTAACGCACAAATATGAAACCCCCGGAATTTACAATGTAACGCTTACCATTACCGATGCCGGCGGCTGCAGTAGTACCACCGGTTCGTATAGCAAACAGGTAGAAGTATTTGGTCCGCAGGTTGGTTTCGGTATGTCGCATGGCAACAATGTTCCCCTAAACACTACCGTTACCTTTTACAATTACACCAATGCCTACGGGGTAAACAATGTACAATATGAGTGGAATTTTGGAGATGGAACTCCAATGAGCGCTGATCATAGCCCGTCTCATAACTATCCCACTCCCGGAACCTACACCATAAAACTTAAGGCAACCGACCCCGCAACCGGCTGCACTTCGCAAACAGAACAGGTACTGGTAGTGCGTTATTTCAATTATGCCTTCCAGTTCAGCAAGAGTTTTGTTACCAGCTCACAATGCGCGCCAGCAGTGGTTAGTTTTACAAACACCTCTTACGACTATACTAAAATCATCTGGGATTTTGGAGACAACAGCATGCCGCTTGAAGATGTGAACTATCCAAGCCACGTATATAAAGAAGCAGGCACCTATGAAATTGTTTTGTCGGTTTACGGATACAACGGGTTGAAAGGTCAGTATAAAGATACTGTTGTAGTACATGCTCCGGCCGGTTCACTTAAATCAACACCTGCCGAAATATGTTTGGGGCAGGAAGCGCAACTGAAAGCCAGCGGACCCGACATAGCACAGTATATATATGATTTGGGCGATGGAAATGTACGCATTGCTACCGACAGCCTGCTGAAATACAGCTACACAACTCCCGGCGTGTACAAACCACAGTTATTGATAAGCAATAGCGCCGGATGTACCAAAGCTGCGTCGGATGGCGATATTATTAAAGTGCGACCACAACCCAAGCTCACGATTACGCCTGCACAACCACGCATTTGTTTGGGTGAAGACCTGCAGCTCACCGCCAATGCAACCGGGGCTGTTCAATATACCTGGAAACCCGCCAACGGCATCAATCAACTGAATGTTGCTAATCCAACGGTAAAACCAAACCTTTCAACCAGCTATCAGGTAGAAGCCAAAGATGATATTGGTTGTACGGTAAACGGAGGCACCACCGTAATGGTAGTGCAACCTGAATACCTGAAAGTGCGGGCCGATACCGGCATTTGCTATGGCGAGCAGGTAGACATGACTGTTAGCGGCACTACTAAATATCTCTGGATCAATAATACAGAAGGGCTCAGCAGCGCCACTATACCCAATCCGGTAGCCAAGCCACAAACCAGCACCATTTACACTATCACGGGGGGCGATGCATACGGCTGTTTTCCCGATACGGCTGATATTGAAATCAAGGTATATAGCCTGCCCTGGGTGAAGGCGCCGGCAGATGCAGAGATTATTGCGGGCACACCGTTGTTACTGCCTGTCACCGCATCGCCAGACGTAACATTCTGGCAGTGGACGCCCGACAAATACCTGGATTGCACGTACTGCCCCGCACCCACTACCAAGGCACTGGCCAACACCACCTATACCATTACTGTAACCAATGGTAACGGCTGTACCGCCAAAGACGATGTGTATATAAAAATGCAGTGCGACGCGGCAAGAGTGCGCATTCCAAATGCCTTTACGCCCAATGGCGATGGTCACAACGATGTGTTTACGATACTGGGCATATCGTATGTAAAAAAACTAACCATCTTTAATCGTTATGGTAGAAAGGTATTTGAAAGAAGTAATTTCCTGGCTAACGACAGAAGCACCGGTTGGGATGGCACGTTTAACGGAATGCAGTTGCAAACAGACAGCTATGTATACTTTGTAGAAATGGAATGCGACGAAGGAGGAGTATTTACGCGAAAGGGAACGGTTACGCTGATAAGGTAATGGCAGGGCGACAGGAGGAATCTTCGCTCTAATCAGGCAATGTAGCCCTTTTAGGTAGACGCTTCGTGCCTTAGCGTGACAGGCAGAGATGTATAGTTGAGCATTTGTATTATTGCCCAACTTTCATCCACTGCCTGTCATTCAGACGCAGGATGAATCTATTTTTGCTTCGGTCACCCAATGCAGACCCAATGCAGGGAATGGCTATAATTGAAACACCGACCGGTGGTGAACAAATAACAGCAGGCATATTGAGACCGAAACCGCCAGTTGCCGGCACTGGCTACCAACCACGGGCAAAGCAAAGCCGGCATTATGGCTGAGCGGTTGCAGTCCATTAACCCTGAGCTTGGTTTACACGCCGTAAAAACATTTGTAAATCCTGAGGCCGTTGAAAAAATATTAGATGCGGCTCCATACGATTATATCATTGACGCCATAGACAGCGTTACACCAAAAGTTACTTTTTTAAAAGAAGCCTACACTCGCCATATACCTATTGTAAGCTCTATGGGAGCAGGCGGCAAAATGGACCCTACCCTGCTTAAAGTGGCAGATATTTCCAAAACCATGATCTGCCCATTTGCACAGCAGGTGCGTAAAAACCTCAAACAGCATCATATTTACAAAGGCATTAAAGCGGTGTATTCTCCCGAGGCACCGGCTAAAGAATCGTTGATGTATACCGATGGCAGCAATTTTAAAAAGTCGGCCTATGGTACTATGTCCTATCTTCCTGCAACGTTCGGGGCTGTATGCGCTTCGGTTGTAATACGCGACCTGGTAGAAAAATAACCCCCGCAAACCATTGTTGTTTATAACTTCGGCTTATGACAGATGAATATTACATGCGGCAGGCGCTCAGGGAAGCACAAAGAGCATTCGATGAAGGAGAAGTGCCTGTAGGCGCCGTTATTGTAATGAATGAGCAAATCATTGCCAGGGGATACAACCAGGTAGAAAAGTTAACCGATGCCACAGCCCATGCCGAAATGATTGCAGTAACTTCTGCATTCAATCACCTCGGTGGCAAATACCTGCCCGATGCCACTATATACATAACGGTTGAACCGTGCCTGATGTGCGCCGGGGCATTGTATTGGAGCAAGATCGGGAAAATTGTTTTCGGCGCGTCCGACGAAAAAAATGGCAGCATCAGCCGTCCGCCCTATCGCGATCATCCCACCGCTTCGCCATTCCATCCCAAAACAATTGTTACACGGGGGGTACTGCAGGATGAGTGCGCCTTGCTGATGAAAAATTTTTTCAGGAGCAGGAGGTAATGAAACTTTTGTCGGGAGTTTTCGTATACACTATCCCGTTACTTCAGCCACAGGCGACAAGCCTAACGCACCAGCTGTTCTTTCCCTGGTTTGTTTGCACAACACGGCATCGCTTGCCAGCGATTGGCCAATGGATGGAATCATTTCCTTCAATTTAGATTGCCATTCTTCTGTTTTCATCTTTTCGGGGAAACAACGGTTCAGCAAATCCAGCATAATAGATACGGCTGTGGAGGCGCCCGGCGAAGCACCCAGCAAGGCGGCAATACTGCCATCTGCGGCGTTCACTACCTCTGTACCAAATTCCAGCACACCACCTTCGTCTTCATCTTTTTTAATTACCTGCACCCGCTGTCCGGCTACTTCAAGGTCCCAGTCTTCCGCTTTAGCTTCCGGAAAATATTCCTGCAAAGCTTCCATACGATCATCCTGGCTTTGGCTAACCTGTTCAATAAGATATTTTGTAAGAGGGATATTGTGGATGCCCGCCATTACCATCGGCTTAATATTGCTGATTTTAATAGACGACGGGAGATCCCAGAAAGAACCATTTTTCAAAAACTTGGTAGAAAATCCTGCATAGGGGCCAAACAGCAACGATTTTTTGCCATCGATCATACGGGTATCCAAATGCGGCACGCTCATTGGCGGAGAGCCTACTGCAGCTTTACCATATACTTTTGCATTGTGCTTTTCAATTACAGCAGAATTATGACATATCAACCATTGCCCGCTTACCGGGAAACCGCCATAGCCTTTGCTTTCGGGTATGCCCGATTTTTCAAGTAACGGTAACGAACCACCGCCGGCGCCAATAAAAATGAACTTAGCGCTGATGGTTCTTTTTTTATCGGTAGTAAGATTTTTGACTTTTATTTTCCAGCGGCCGTTTTTATCCTGCTCCAGATCCTGCACCTCGTGTGCAAGGTGAAGCTTCACATCCGGATAGTCAAACAGGTATCTGAATAATTTACGGGTAAGCGCACCAAAATTAACGTCGGTTCCAATATCCATTTTAGTGGCAGCCACTTTTTCAGCGTCGTTTCTTCCCTCCATTACCAGCGGCATCCATTCTTTCAACTGTCCGGGATTTTCTGAATACGACATGCCTTCAAACAGTGTATACTGCGTTAGCCCCTCAAATCTTTTTTTCAGGTATTGCACATTCTCTTCGCCTATTACAAAGCTGATGTGCGGAATAGCGCGAATAAAATCCTGCGGGTTACGGATATAGCCTTTCTCAATCAGGTAGGTCCAAAACTCACGGCTTTGCTCAAACTGGCCTGCTATTTTTACGGCCTTGCTGCAATCTACCGACCCATCCGCTTTTTCCGGTGTATAGTTCAGTTCGCAAAAAGCAGAATGACCTGTTCCGGCGTTATTCCATGCATCGGTGCTTTCCGCCGCAACAGTGTCAAGGCGTTCCAACACCTGTATGGTCAAATCCGGCTGAAGCTCTTTAAGCATTACGCCCAACGTTGCACTCATAATGCCGGCACCTATTAATACAACATCCGGCTTGTCGTTATTGAAAAATGATTTACTCATAAAAACCCAAACATTTATATGTTATGGCTGGCAACCTGTACGGCAACAGTATTCAAAAAAATTTCATGCAGCAGGAGCAAATCCGGTGATATGATATTGCAGTTCATTACTGTTGTTCCGGACGCGCAAAGTTACAACAGAAATAATGCGAACAGCATTTTTAATAATAAAAAACAGCTTTTCATTTGGCCTTGGATATTGCTGGTTTCAAAACCAATTAAAGAATATTGATAACGGCAGGTAAGCGCCTTTTTATAACGGCTGCGCAACAAAAACACCACTGCAATGGCATGTATAACTTTTTGATTATCAGTTTTGCACAAACGACTTATCTTTTCTTTAACAATAACGGTAACGATTATGGCCTGTTTCTTGGAATATTGGGGTTGAACATGATTATTAAATAAAACTAAATAACCAGCATTATGAAAACGAGAAGAGAAACATTTGAAATAACAGCCGAGGGTAAACCATATATTGTAAATGCAACGTCATATCTGAATGGAAGCGAACAACTTCGTTTTCGTGTAAGTGTAAACAATAGTCCTGTATGCATTTTTGGCTGGGACGAAGGACTTGATCGTTTTGCTATTATAAAAGACAACCGCGATCCTATGATTGCACCAGCAGTAGAAATGCTGATTTCGGAAAGATTAGAAAACGTTTACGCGCAGATAAAAGCTGCAGCGTAATGGGTATGTGCTAACTGGTAAGCAGAACACCTTTTACATTTTCATACATGTTTTGAAGCACTGTAGAACATCAGGATTATAAAACAGTGCGAGTGTGCGTGACGGTTAGTCACGCACATTTTTTTGTAACTAACGGTAGATAGGCACCAATCTTCTATACAAATTATGAATATTTGAGTATGTTTGAACAGCATTCAACAAAACTGATTTACGCACTTGCTCAAAGCGACAAGATTTCTCAGACCCTGTATGCAACTGCCCGTGCTGCTCATTTTACTGCTTATGTATACGGTATCCGGCATTGCACAATCTTCGTCTCACCAGATGATGCCGGAAGCGGCCATTTTATTAAGTCAGTACATTCAGAAAAAATCAATCAGCGGGTCGGAAAAAGAAGCCGGGGAGTTCCTGGCAGATATATGTCGCAGCAAAGGACTGGTTGTTGAAGCATTGCATTCGCCAGGAAGCAGCTTCAACTTTTCGGCTTCGCTGTATCCGTTATCCGATCAAAAACCCAATATTATTTTCCTCAATCATATTGATGTTGTACCCGAAGGAAATACGGCAAGCTGGCTGTACGAACCCTTTTCAGGAACCATTGCAGAAAATTGCGTTTGGGGAAGGGGCGCAATAGACCTGAAAGGAGTTGCGGTAATGCAACTGATGGCAATTGAAAGGGCCAGGCAGTGGATGACAGAACCATCACTTCCCTACAACGTAACATTGCTTTGCGTATCGGGCGAGGAAATGGACAACCAGGGAATTAAAGATGTGATCGAAAATTCGCTGGAACAATTAAATCCTGTTGTTGTTTTTGGAGAAGGCGGTACAGGGATGTCGCAAATATCGAATGCCTACCCCGAGCAGCCCTTCTACTGTGTTTCTGTTTCAGAAAAAAAAGCACTTTGGCTGAAGCTCAGCCTGCGCGTCAATACCTCCGGGCATGGTTCTGTGCCCCCGCCTTCGTATGCCAATAAAATGATGATGCAGGCGCTCAACCGCTTACTGGAACGAAACGAGAAACTTATTTTTGACGAAACCACTGTGGCTTTCTTTAAAACTGTTGGGCGCTATGAACGGGGAACACGTAAACTGGTATTGAAACATCCAAGGCTATTTAAGGGGTTGATGAAAAAAGCATTGCGAAAAGATCCCATCGTAATGTCAATCCTTACCAACACCCTTACTATTACCAATATCAGCAACGAAGCGCTTACCACCAACCAGATAGCACCTGAAATAGAGGTGCTGCTCGATTGCAGGCTTTTGCCTTCTACCGATCCGGGCAAATTTATCGAAACCATAAGAAAGGAATTAGGGGAAGAACAGATACGGATTGAGGTGCTTAAAGAAACGCCTTCTGCACCGGTATCGGAACGGGGCATGTTTTATAAACAGTTGCAAAAATCTATTGAACAGGTATATTCCGGAAGCGCCGTGCTGCCAGTTTTATGTCCTGCCCACAGCGATAATAATTTTTTCAGGAGGAAAGGGATACCGGTATACGGTTTAACGCCGGTGCAGTTAACCCAGGCCCAGTTGCTTTCCTTTCACAACAGCGACGAGCATATTACTATCAACCAGTTGCAAACTGGCATTAAGGTATATGAAACATTATTGAAAAACCTGCTGGTAAATTAGTTTAGGGTTTAGGGTTTGTTGTTTATCGTTCACCCCAAACTAAAAACAACAAACGCCTGACTCCAAACTACTCACAACTGGCTGCCGACCGCTAACTTTTATTAACTTGCACCCCATGCAAGACTACTTAAAGGGATTGAATGAAAGGCAGAAAGAGGCCGTTACGCATATTGATGGACCACTGATGATTATTGCCGGCGCGGGCAGCGGCAAAACCAAAGTGTTGACTACCCGTATTGCACACCTGATGGCTAAAGGAGTAGACGCCTTCAACATTCTGGCGCTTACTTTTACCAACAAGGCGGCAAAGGAAATGAAGGAAAGGATAGAACACATCCTGGGCAACAGCGACGCGCGCAGCTTATATATAGGTACTTTTCACAGTGTGTTTGCCCGCATCCTTCGCGGCGAAGCTTACAGGCTGGGCTACCCTAACAATTTTACCATCTATGATACGGATGATGCTAAAAGCGTGATCAAAACGGTGGTGAATGAAATGAACCTCGACGATAAGCATTATAAGCCAAACACCGTATACAACCGTATTTCCTCGGCCAAAAACGCACTGGTAAATGCAGAAGAGTATGCCAATGATTATGCAATACAGCAGGAAGACATGCGGAGCAACCGCCCTGCCATTGCTAAAATTTACGATGCGTATGCCAAACGCTGCTTCAAGAACGGGGCAATGGATTTTGATGACCTCCTGATTAAAATGTACGAACTGCTCAAACATTTTCCCGAAGCACTGAGTAAATACCAACGCAAGTTCAAATATATTTTAATAGATGAGTATCAGGATACCAATCCGGCGCAATATGAAATAATAAAGCTGCTTGGTGCCATGCACGAAAACGTGTGCGTGGTGGGCGACGATGCGCAAAGTATTTACAGCTTCCGCGGTGCTACCATCGAAAACATATTGCAGTTCCAGAAAGATTATGACGACGTAAAAGTGGTGAAGCTGGAACAGAATTACAGGAGCACGCAAAACATACTGGATGTTGCTAATGAAATTATCAGCAACAATAAGGGGCAGATTGAAAAAACATTGTTTACCGAAAATGTGCGGGGAGAAAAGATAAGACTGGTGCGCACCATGTCGGACAACGATGAAGGAAAGTTTGTGGCCGATACCATACAGGAACAAAAGCTGCGCAATCATTTTCTGAATAAAGACTTTGCTATATTATACCGCACCAATGCGCAAAGCCGTGCTTTTGAGGAAGCCTTGCGCCGGATGGGAATTGCCTATACTATTTATGGCGGCATCAGCTTTTACCAACGCAAAGAAATAAAGGACTATATAGCCTACCTGCGGGTGCTGGTAAACCCCAACGACGAAGAAGCACTAAAGCGTATTATTAATTACCCTGCGAGGGGCATTGGCAAAACTTCTATTGATAAAGCCATTCTTGCCGCCAACGATAACAATATTTCTTTCTGGCAGGTGTTGGAAAGAGCCTCTGAATTTGGATACAAAGGCGGAACACTTGAATCGATACAGGAATTTGTAACGATGATCAGGAGCTTTGCCAGCATGCTTAGCAAAAAAAATGCGTACGAGGTAGCCGTTCACGTGGGTAAGCAAACCAATTTTGTAAAAGAACTGTTCAACGATAAAAGCACAGAAGGCGTAGCACGCTACGAAAACGTGCAGGAGTTGCTGAACTCTATTAAGGAGTGGGTTGACAGTAGCAATAACCCGGCGCCTTTTGTAGACGAAGAGGATGAACGCGACCTGCAGGATGAACTGGATGAAATAAGCGTGGGATTATTCAATCAAAATAATGAAGCATCTGAGCCACCGTCTGAAGAAGCTGCACCTGTAACAAATGAAGAGGATGGGCCAGAAAAGGAAGATAAAAGTTTGGGTGCATACCTGCAGCAGATCACTTTGCTGACGGATGCAGAAGAGAAAGACCCCAATGCCGATACTGTTAAACTAATGACCATACATGCGGCTAAGGGATTGGAATTTGGATGTGTATTTGCAGCAGGACTGGAAGAAAACCTTTTTCCCAACGCACTCAGCATCAATACGAGAGAAGAGCTGGAAGAAGAACGCAGGCTGTTTTATGTGGTGGTCACACGCGCCAAGCAAAAATTGTGGATTACGTATGCGAATGCCCGTTATCGTTTTGGCAGCCTTGTTCAAAACGAGCCCAGCAGGTTTATAAGCGAAATACCAGAAACTTTTTTAGACAGAAGTTATGCCGGGGGTGGGTTCCGCAACAGCAGCGGATCGGGATTGGGGTCTGCATTTGAGCGTATGAATGGCGGTGGATTTGGAGGTTCGCGCGCAGCATGGCAGGCCGAAAAGCAGTATGGACCTGCTCCCGCCCGGAAAAAAGAAACCACTCCTACTTACCTTGCTCCTAAGCCGCAAAACAAGGTAACAGAGCATACCCCGTCGGCCGATTTTATAGCCAGCGATACCAGCAACCTGCAGGCGGGTCAAAAAGTGGAACATCAAAAGTTTGGATTTGGAGAAGTGGTGAAGGTGGAAGGCAGCGCGCAGAACCCTGTAGCGTTGGTAAAGTTTGAGCTGAATGGCGAAAAAAAGATCATGCTCAACTACGCCAAACTTCGCATCATCAGTTAATATGCAGCAAACACAATTCCTGGTAGTGGGGCTGGGCATTGCAGGCACATTGGTTAGCCATGAACTGTGGAAAGCAGGCAAAGACTTTCTTGTTTTAGATGACGTTGCCGGTCTACCCAAAGCCAGCCTGGTGGCGGGTGCGGTCATCAATCCTGTCAACATCAATAAATGGGAACCTGTTGCCAATGCCGGACAGCTCCTTCCCGCAGCCATCAGCACTTACACGGAATTGGAATTATTATTGAATGCAAAGCTCGTAGATGAAACGGCCATGATAGTGTTTCAGGAAACAAATGCTTTGCACGAAAAAAGAAAGGGTGAAAACCTTTTTATTTCACCCCCGGGAGAAAAAGAGCACCAGATAGCCAATCAATTTTTTAAAGATTTTGATGAGTTGGCTGTCGTTCGCCCGGTATGGAAAATAGATGCAGGAAGTTTAATAACACATTGGCAAAATTTTCTGCGCCAGAAACAAATATTTTCAGAAGGCAGGTTCAACATGGATGACTGCACGATTGCCGCTGATCACATCACTTACAAAAATATAAAAGCTCAAAAGATTGTTTTTTGCGAGGGAGCGCAAGCGTGGCAAAACAAATTGTTCAACACACTGCCTTTTGTTAAAAACCGCGGAGAAGCATTGCTGGTTTCAATTCCCGGCCTGCCACAGCAATATATCTATCACAATGGCATAAGGCTGGTGCCCACAGGAAAAGAACTTTTCTGGTGCGGCAGCAACTACCAATGGCAATTCAACAACCTG
>JBQCGX010000162.1:0-9538 GCA_051955255.1 Agriterribacter sp.
TAATTTTTACGCTTTTATTTTGGAAAGCATTACCTTCACAAAGAAGTAATGTCCCGTTAGTTCCTATTGTGGCTGGTCTTACGGCTAACCTCCGGGTTTCTCAGATCATTGTAGCGACTAGGTTTCCATTACTGATTTTTTCAATTTTCACTTATTAAACTTTTGTTACAATGAACCTGTATGTAGGCAACCTCTCATGGAACATGACCGAGGACGACCTTAGAAATTTATTTGAACAGTATGGTGCTGTTACTTCAATCAAAATTGTAAAAGACCGCGAAACAGGCAGAAGCAAAGGCTTTGGCTTTGTTGAAATGGAGAACGACACCGAAGCACAAAATGCTTTGAGCAGCCTTTACGACAAAGAAGTACTGGGCAGAAAAATCGTTATTAACGAAGCCCAGGAAAGACCAGCCAAACCCAGTGGCGGCGGCGGTGGCTTTAAGAAAAGGAGCTTTGGTGGCGGCGGTGGCGGCTACAACAAAGGCGGCGGTGGCGGTGGCTATCGCGATCGCGACCGTGGCGGTTACAATAAGAGAGATTATAACAACGATTATTAATCTGCATAGCAGTAACTGTTTTATAAATCCCGGCTTGTGCCGGGATTTTTTATTTCCTGTAATTACTACTCATTGCTATAGGGTAATGAATTCCACATTTGCCATGAATGTGCTTAACAAATGAAAACTAATTGTGCCGGCAAACATTTGGGGTACAGCTTTTGCCTTACTACCGCACTACCCATTAAAGCAACTGCATTCCAATCACCATTAAAAACCATCAGTATGCAAAGCAAGCTGTACAACATTCTGGTTCCGGTAGATTTTACAAGAAAAGATAAATGGGCCATAACGAAAGCCATTGAGCTGGCAAACAGCTTCAATTGCAATATTCACCTGGTGCATGTTGTTTTTAATCCGGTTTTCCCGCTGTTGGCAATCGACTCCAGCCGCTTTACTCCCTACTCATCGCATATTGATATGCAGGTATGCCGGCAAAAGCTATGGGACCTGAAAGCACATTATAAAAAGGGTTTAACGGGGCAGGGCGAAATTGAGATCAGCCTGCTGCAGGGACATCCCAAACAGCAAATCAAACAGTATATTGACAGTTATAAAATGGATATGGTGGTAATTGGTCTATCGAGATTTAATCCGTTAGAGCGTTTTATTTCGTCTGTTTCTATCAGTATGCTGGCGCGAAATACCAACGTTGCAGTATTGGCGGTCAGGTACAGTGGGCTGGTAAGTCATTTCAAAAAGATCGTGTTGCCGCTTTACAACGATGTGCCAGTGGAGCAAATAAAGTTTGCCACCATGTTAGCCCATTCCTTTAAAAGTACAGTATACCTTGTATCGCTCAAAAAGCAGGCAAATGCCAAAGAACAGAATGTAGTAGATAAAACACTGGAGTTTGTCCAAAGCATTTCTACTATTCCCGTTCAGTGTTTTTTGCTTGAAGGGCAAAATCTTGCAAAAAGCACACTCGATTTTTCAAAGCGGGTGAATGCAGATCTCATATTGGGTCAATCAAAAAAAGAATTTCGTTTACCGGGATTGTGGAACAGGATGACAAATAAACTGCTTTCGTATGCGTCTAAAATTCCGGTGCTTACTGTAGAACAAAATGCAGCTGTTGAATCGCGCGCCTGAAAATAAATAATGGCTCCGAGCCTCTAAAATGGGGTCCGGAGCTTTTACTTTGAACCTAACTCAATTACTTCGCAATCGCGCATATTGCTGCCATCAATTACCAACCGGATAATAGTCCTTACTTTATGCCATCCCTGCCTTCCGGCAGCACCGGGGTTGATGTGCAAACATTGTAGCTTATCATCGTACATTACTTTCAGGATATGCGAATGGCCACTTATAAACAATTTAGCGCCACTTGCCTGTAGCTTACTTTTTACTCCGGGTGCATAACGGGTAGGATAGCCTGCTATATGCTGCATAAAAACAGGCACCTGTTCAACCGAAAAAGATAAACTTTCGGGGTAAACAGTTCTTATATCATTTCCATCGATATTACCGTAAACGCCTCTCAATGGTTTAAATGAACTCAATTGCTGCGCCAGCGAAATATTGCCAAAATCGCCGGCATGCCATATTTCATCGCAATGCTCAAAATGTTTAAACACATTTTCATCAAGATAACCGTGAGTATCCGAAATAATCCCAATGCGGGTCATATACTGCTAAGAAAAAGCCCCTTTTGCAAGGGGCTCAGTTAAAATATAAAGTTCAGCTATTTATTTTACTTCTTCAAACTCTGCATCGGTAACATTATCGCCGGCAGCCGTGTTAGCACCCTGGTTAGGTTCCTGGGCGCCTGCTGCACCTCCGTTAGGATTTGCACCAGCCTGCTGTGCTTTATAAATATCTTCCGACGCTGCAGTCCAAGCTGCATTCAACTCGGTTAAAGAAGAATCTATAGAAGCTATATCCTGCTGTTTATGGGCATCTTTCAGCTTGTTCAACGCGGTTTCAATTGGTCCCTTCTTGTCGGCAGGAATTTTATCTCCAAACTCTTTCAATTGCTTTTCTGTCTGGAAAATAAGACTGTCTGCCTGGTTCACTTTGTCCACCTTTTCACGTGCTTCCTTGTCTGCTGCTTCATTAGCCTTAGCTTCTGCTTTCATTTTTTCCACTTCTTCCTTGCTCAATCCGCTACCAGCTTCAATCCTGATCTTTTGCTCTTTGCCAGTACCCTTGTCTCTGGCTGTTACATTCAATATACCATTCGCATCAATGTCAAAAATCACTTCCACCTGGGGAACTCCACGCGGAGCCGGCGGTATACCATCGAGGTTAAACATACCAAGGCTTTTGTTCTGCGAAGCCATTGGACGTTCGCCCTGCAATACATGGATCTGCACGCCTGGCTGATTATCTGAAGCGGTAGAGAACACTTCTGACTTTTTAGTAGGAATGGTAGTGTTGCTGTCAATAAGACGGGTCATAACACCACCCATTGTTTCAATGCCCAGCGAAAGAGGCGTTACGTCGAGCAGCAGTACGTCTTTTACTTCGCCTGTTAATACTGCCCCTTGTATAGCCGCGCCTATCGCTACCACCTCATCGGGGTTTACCCCTTTGTTTGGTTTTTTGCCAAAGAATTTTTCTACTATTTCCTGCACTTTGGGAATGCGAGTGCTACCACCCACCAATATCACTTCATCTATTTGCGAAGTAGACAGCCCTGCATCTTTCAAAGCCTGTTCGCATGGTTTTAAACACCTTTCAAACAAACTGTCGCTCAATTGTTCAAATTTCGCCCTGCTCAGTTTTTTAACCAGGTGTTTGGGCACACCATCTACCGCAGTAATGTAAGGCAGGTTGATCTCGGTTTCGCTGGATGAAGACAATTCTACCTTTGCTTTTTCAGCCGCTTCTTTCAAACGCTGCAATGCCATCGGGTCTCTTCTCAAATCAATATTTTCGTCTTTTTTGAACTCATCTGCCAGCCAGTCAATAATCACCTTGTCAAAATCATCACCACCAAGGTGTGTATCGCCGTTGGTTGATTTCACTTCAAACACACCATCTCCCAGCTCAAGAATTGAAATATCGAATGTACCACCACCTAAATCGAATACAGCTATTTTCTCGTCTTTGTGCTTTTTATCCAGCCCGTATGCCAAGGCAGCAGCCGTTGGCTCGTTTACAATACGACGCACGGTTAAACCAGCAATTTCGCCAGCTTCTTTGGTTGCCTGGCGTTGGGCATCGTTAAAATAAGCAGGTACGGTAATTACCGCTTCTGTTACTTCCTGGCCCAGGTAATCTTCAGCCGTTTTTTTCATTTTCTGCAAAATCATTGCAGAAATTTCCTGTGGCGTATACAATCTGCCATCTATATCAATGCGAACTGTATTATTGTCGCCTTTTACAACTTTATAGCTCCAATGCTTTATTTCTTCGCTTACCTCATCAAACCTACGCCCCATAAAGCGTTTTACCGACGTAATGGTGTTGATAGGATTGGTAATAGCCTGGCGCTTGGCAGGATCGCCCACCTTACGCTCGCCATTTTTAAGGAAAGCGATAACGGAAGGCGTGGTACGACGCCCCTCATCATTAGCAATTACTACCGGTTCGTTACCCTCCATTACGGCAACGCAACTGTTGGTTGTTCCTAAATCTATTCCTATTATTTTTCCCATATTTATGTTTTTATCTCCTTTTACAATGTTATAGCACAGGCTAAACGACAAGCATTATGCCATCTGACACGGAAATGAAAAAATGGCAGTCCGGAAAGTTAGTTGCGATCTGCAAATGATAGCCAATCTTTGCTCTGCCGCTGTAATCATCGTGTTCATTGCCATATTTTAAATAAATCTCAATAAGTGAGCCAACAACTAATGTTTATCTTAGCCGGCAATTTTTAATTGATGAAATCCATCCATCTATTTCTGGCGCCGGTATTTTGCATTGTTTTTGCAGCCTGTTCAAAAAAGCTCATTCCCGAAAAACCCGCTTTAACCCAAACCAGTTTTGTTACCGACAGTTTGCCCATAAGCGAAATTGATATTCCGCTACGCATTAATCTGAAACCATTTTACAGCATAGCCAACAAAAATGTGCAAACCATCTACACATCGGAAGGATGGCCTAATGAATTTGTGGTAAACAATTGCGATACGCGGTACATGTATCGCTTTAAACGTGGACCGCTGCGCATTTCGGCCAACAGAAATGTGGTAAACTTCAATTTTACCGGCAGTTACATTATTGCCGGTGCCCAGCGTGCCTGCACGGGAACAGGCAGCAACAGGGTACCTGTAACGCCGTGGTCGCCAACCTGCACCTGTGGGCTAGACGAGGCAGAACCAAGAGTAGATATAGGTTATAAAATATTGCTGTCGCTCAAAAACAATTACAATCTCTCAACCACTATGCAAAGGCTGGAGCCGAAGGCGCTTGATAAGTGCACCGTTTGCTTTTGGGGGCAGGACATTACGCCTACCGTAATGAAACAGTTGAAAGAGCAACTGGATGTTGCCGGCAGGGATATACAGGATTCGTTGAACAAATTGAATATGCGCGGACAGTTTCAGCAACTGTGGGATATACTGAATACCAGCATTCGTATGTACGATGTTGGCTACCTGCAAATCAATCCTGAAAAACTTCGTTTAAGCACGCTGTATGCCAAGGATGATACGTTGAATATTTCAATTGGAATTTCTGCCCGGCCGCGAATCAGCCTTGCCAAACCTACAGATTATAAAACCATTGTGCCCGACATCAGCGACTTCAGCCAACGCAAGGGCTTCAGCATTTATATAGATGCGGTTATGAACTACGACTCGCTGAGCAACCTTTTAACCAGCCAGCTCCATAAAAAAAGGGTGGATATGGAGAAAATAGGCAAATACATTGTGATTGAAAAGTGCGAATTGTATGGTGAAGGGAATGAAAAGCTGGTTATTAAAATCCAGTTCAGCGGCTCGGAAAACGGAACACTGTATTTAACAGGCAAGCCAGTGTTTGACAAAGAAAAAAACCAGTTGCAGATAAAGAATATTGATTACGATATTAAAACCAGGGATATGCTGGTGCGAACTGCAAAATGGTTGTTTAACCGGAGAATTATTAATGAACTGAACAAGCATTCTATTTTTAACACACAAGAATATACGGACACCTTGGTGGCAAAAGTGAACAACCAGATGAACCGTGAATGGAAAAAGGGAATATTTTCAACAGGACAGGTAACCAGCTTACAGGTTGCCGGTATATATCCCCTGCGCGATCATCTTGTTTTAAGATGCAATACCAAGGGGGAGCTTTCGCTTAGAATTGATTCGATTGAGTTTTAGAAAGCTGTGGGCTATCAGCCTTCAGCGGTCAGCCACCTACACTTCCACAATACCGTTTTTTATAGCATACATTACCAATCCTACGCGGGATTTGAGTTTCAGCTTTTCAAATAATACATTGCGATGGTCTTCAATCCGCCGGGTACTTACAAACATTTTTTCACCTATTTCTTTATACGAAAGGTCTGAGCATATCCATCTCAAAAATTCCTTTTCTTTTTCGGTAAGAAAAGTAGTGTCATCCGAAATATCAACGTTTTTATTTAAGCCCCCTATGATTTTTCCGGTAATTGATTCGGATAAATAGAAGTTTTTCTCCATTACCGATTCCAAGGCAAGCTTCAACTCTTCAGGCTCCGCTGTTTTCATAATATATCCCTTGGCTCCCATTTTCAGCATACGGATGATGGTGTTTTCGTCGCTGAACATCGACAATGCCAGCACTTTTATTTGCGGGTAATTTTTATACAACCATTCTGCCGTTTCAAAACCGTTCATTCCCGGCATATTCACATCTAACAGTATAATGTCGGGCACCATTTTTTTCTTAATCTTTTCTTTAAGCTCTTCTCCGTTTTCGGCTTCAAAAAAGGCAGCAAAACGATCAAACGAATCTATAAGCTTACATAAAGCATTACGCAGCAGGGTATGATCATCTACTACGGCAACCCGTATTTTATTATTACTATCAGACATATACTATATAACGCTTATTCAACCTCGTAATCCAACGGTACTTCCATATTTACTGTTGTTCCTTTCCCGGGCTCGCTGTCAAAAACCATTTTGGCTCCTATCAGCTTCGATCTGTTCAACATACTTTTCAATCCTACTCCGTTCAATGGCGATTTTGAATCCCTTTTTTCCTGTAGACTGAATCCTACACCATTATCTTTTACTGAAAGCAGAAAGACATCGTCGGGGGTGTAATCTAATGAAATATTTAACCTTGTAGCTTTAGCATGCTTTAAAATATTGTTTACCAGTTCCTGGAAAATCCTGAAAAGAAATATTTCCCTTTGGGAGCCGAGAGGATATTCTTCTCCCTGCACATCGAGATTAACTTCCATCAATCCTGTTTTCCGGAGTGTTTCAAGGTCGAACCGAATGGATTCAACCAGCCCAATTTGGGCTATACGATCTGTATGAAGACTTTTGGTAAGATCAGCCAGATCATATACTGCTTTGTTCAATACTTCGCGTATATGTTGTAGGGGTGTAAAGGCCTGGTGTTCCTTATCAACCGGCAATACGGCCAGCGAAAGCTTTACAACCGAAAGTACCTGCCCGATATTGTCGTGCAGCTCCTGCGCAATGGACTTAAGGGTTGTTTCCTGTATTTCCAATTGCGACTTCAATACTTCCTGGTCGTACTCTTCTTTGAGTCTTGCCAGTTCTTCTTCCTGTCGGTGTTGCTTTCGTTGGTATAAAAACAATATAGTTACAATAAAGCCAACCAGAACAAGTGCCAATAAGCCCCCCATTACAATTAAGAAGAGAATTTGCTGATTCTGATCCTGCATAAAAAAGCTATGATAAAGGTTGAATATAATAAAATATTTCCCAAGGACACAAGAATAAGGACATGGTGAACAATTGTATTAGATGGACTTTCAATAAAAACGACAAATCCATATAAAGGAAAGATACAAGTGTTAAAAAACAAAAGGCCGGATGAGATCCAAAAGGTTGGCTCTCTTATCAAATCAACTAATTTTTTAGCCCGGAACAATTCATAAAAGTAATAAACGGCGCATAGGACTATTAAAACACTGCCTATACTTGCTGAGAGGAAATGGAACTGCTCGCCTGTTTGAACGTAGCATTTGTTAACAAAGAACATCAATGGGTATATCCAAAGCAAGTGACGAAGTAAGGTTTTGACCGTGGCGTTTTGAATAAAACAGCTAAACATCCAAAGGTAAAAAACAAACTGAATAACGGTAAATGTATTATAAAGAGTGGTAGTATTGTTTCCTTTATACGCCATAGCTATTCCTGTGCACTCTACAATAAATGCCGCAAATAAAAGTAAAGGGAACAGATACCAAAATTGCGAAGCCTTGTTTTTTCGAAAAAAAACCAGCGAGCTGGTTATGGCAGCAAGTAATATAAAAATAGTATACATGTCCATAAATGCCATAGGTTGCAATTTAGTTAAGGTAAAAATATATGCAGATAAAAACCCTTTTTGTAAGAGATTTATCAATTAATCGGGCTGGTAAGCAGTAGCTAATTTTGCAAGATTAAAGGTTGCCAGTCCTTCTGCCTGCCAGAGCTGCTTTCTTTAGAATAAATAATACACGTATCATTAAGTCCATCAGACCCAGTTGTCAGCAAATCTTTCAAGTACAATTAAAAAGAGAACTTTCTGATTCTGACCCTGCATAAAAAGGCTATAATAAAGGATGAATATAATAAAATATTAAGAAGAGAAGAGAGTGAAGCCAGATAATTGATGATTTTATTAGATGGGCTGTAAAAATGACTAACCAATGAAAATAAAGGGAAGCTGCAACTATAAAAAAATAACAACCCGGAAGAGATCCAAAACGATGGTTCTCTTACAAGGTCAATTGATTTTTCAGACTGAAACAATTCATAAAAGTAATAAACGGCGGCCAACACAATAAGAAAGCTACCTAACCCAGCAGTATATGTATGATACTGCTCACCCTTTTGAATAAACGTTTTATTAATTACAAATGCTAAGGGATAGGCCCAAAGACAAATTCTGAGAACCTTTTTTATTGAAGTCTTTTGTATTATCCTGCTAAACATCCAAAAGTAAAAAACAAATTCTATCACCGTGAATATATTGTAAAGGGTTGTCGTATTACCCCCTTTATATGCCATAACGGTTCCTAAAGACTCTACACCAAATGTTATAAACAGATACCAGGGAAACAAATGTAAAAAGAGCGGAGCCTTGGTTTTCTGAAAATATACCAGCAAACCGGATAAAGCAGCCGCCAATATAAAAACAATATAAACATCTCCGAATGACATAGGTTTGCAATATAACTTTAACGATTAATATTGCACAATAAAAAAACCTCTTTTACAAGAGGTTTTATGCAAATTAATATTGGCTAGATTAGATGATCAACATGCCATTTTCACCTCTGTCTACCAAGGCTGTACCAACATCTCCCCAGGTATCTACATCGTTTGCCGGAGGCGGAGGAGGAGGGCATATGGGCGGGCAAATTTTACCTGCATTATAAGCAAGGATCTTAGGTCCGTTTTCGCCCTGTATGTAAACGTCTCTCTGACCAAGCCCATTTTCCTGTTCTTTGCTTTTGGTGGCTACCATTACGATGGTTTGACGTCCGGCATATTCAGGTTTCTCGGTATAATTTTCGGGATAAGCTGCGAAGCAGAATTTCACACCATCTGCAGCATGTGTTTTTGCAGTAGCTAAAAATTCTTCGAGCTCTTCAATGCTGTACCAAACGGTTAAAGAATCTTCTTTACCAATGCGCTCTGAATTTTGCGCCCACCTTTCTTGTTTGTACGTTCTGATAACGGTGTCTACGTGTTCGGTTGATACGTACTTTCCTACTTTAAGGGTTTTTTTCTCAATTGTAAGCATGACTTTGAATGGTTTAAAGTGAATAAGAATGAATTCACTGTAAAACTATCCGCAGAAATAACACGCGCCACCACACAAAAAAGTGTAATTCAATCAATTATGAATTAACATTATTC
>JBQCGX010000163.1:0-26593 GCA_051955255.1 Agriterribacter sp.
CACCTTTTTTCATGTCAAAAAAGAAACTCAGGGTCAATGGTCCATAGCGGAATGTATTGTTCAACCCCGCCAGCCAGTCGGGACTAATATTTCCTATAATGCCATCAACAGGATCTCTTAACGGTAACCCATTGCCATCCACCAAAATCTGCCCATCTTCCGTTCTTTTATATCTGCCACCAAACTTTGCCCCGTATGGCTGCCCCACAATAACCTGTGTAAACCCGTTTAGCAACTGCGGAAGATCGCCGTAAATAGAAAGTACCTTGTTTCTTATTCTTGTAAAATTGAAGCCAACGTCCCAACTAAACCTGGAACCTTTTATTACCGTTGCATTTACCAGTGCTTCAATTCCTTTGTTTTCCATTTTGGCTGAGTTAACGGTAGTATAGGCAAAGCCTGTAGAGGGAGCCAGTGAAATATCTGGTATCAGCCCATTGGTGGTTTTCTTGTTAAAATAAGATACCTCAATTGTCAACCGGTTGTTGAACAATCTTGTTTCAAGCCCTACTTCAAATTCGCCAATACGTTCATTTTTTAATAGAGAGTTGCCAAGTATCTCGCTTTGTAAAAAACCAGACTGCCCGTTAAAGGGATACGTAATAAAGCCTATGGTTTGTGGTTCAAACGGAGTGAGCAACAAATAAGGTCGGACGCCATCGTTGCCCACAAGCGCGTAAGATGCACGCAGTTTTAAGAAGTTAATGGCATTCCGGGAAGACCGGGGAAGCAATTCCGACAGCACAAAACCCAAAGCTGCAGAACCGTAGGGATAAAAGGCATTGTCTTTGGCAAGTACCGAACTGCCATCATACCTTCCCGTTAGTGATAAAATGAGCAGCCTTTTGTAGTCGAGATTGGCCTGTGTGTAAAACCCGATTTTCCGCCATAGCTGGTGGGCTTCGGTTGATGTGATGAGGGAAGCGGCACTGATATTATCTGTGCCATCTACCGTTAGCCCGCGACCATTTAACTGGTAGGTTTGATCGAAGCGGGAATAAAAATTGTTTCCCAGTAATAGTTCTACATTCAGGCTGCCAAAATCTTTATGCGCGTTGATAAATAGATCGTGATTGAACTGCCGGAAGTTTACATTTCTTTCAATGATCCTTCCATCGGGCAAAGCAACAGATCCAACGTTTTCTTTATACTTATCCTGCTCGCTGTAAATATCCATGCCGAGCCGTTCTGTTATAGTGAGCCAACTTAGCGGTGTATAGTTGAGATTGATAACAGGAACAAACCTGTTAACAACAGCCTTGTTGTAAACATTATCAAGCGCCCAATAAGGATTGTTCCTTCCAGAACGGAACAGCCTTTGCGTTCCATTTTCATTAAGGTAAGGTTTAAGATTATAGCTAACAGGTGCGGTTAACACGGTCCACAATGGGTTTTCCAGCACATATCCTTCCGGCATTCTGTCGTTATGCGTGTTGGTGTAATTGAACTGGAAAGTGCTGGTTAAATTTTTTGCAATGCGGTTGGAATATTTTGTAAAAAAAGCATGTCGCTTATACTCTGTATTGGGTACGGTTCCAGTTTGATTTAAATAAGAATAAGAAATAAAATAGCCAGAAGTACTACCGCCACCGGCTACACTGGCAGTAGTATTGCTGGTAACGCCTGTTTTAAAGAAGTCGCCTGCAGGATCATACCTGGGAGCCGGTTGTCCGTTCATGGTAAGTGTATCCATCCTGGGTCCCCACACAGCATTGGTTTTCCTGGTTTCACCATCGTAATACACGCCACGATCGCCCAGCGCATAAGTGGTTTGCCTTTCAGGTAATAACGGATTTTCAAACGACAGATCCTGGGAAAGATTCAGTTCCGGCTTGCGGTTTTCTTTGCCGTTTTTAGTGGTGATCATTACCACGCCTCTTGCACCGGCAGAACCGTACAGGGCCGTGGCAGCCGCCCCTTTCAGTACATTAACACTCTCAATAATGGCAGGATCAATGTCGGCAAGGCGATTGGTTCCTGGACCAGTGTTCAAATTTCCCGTTTCGTCGTTGTTAATAGGAATACCGTCGAGCACGATCAATGCCTGGTTTTCGCCAAACACCGATGAGGCACCACGAATCACAATTCTGGAAGAGCTACCGGGAGTACCCGAAGAACTGGTAATTTGTACGCCCGATACTTTACCGGCCAGCGCATTCACCACGTTGGATTCTTTGGACCTTATCAGTTCGTCTCCCTTTACCTCCTGTGTGCTGTAGGTAAGATTTCTTTTTGCGCGTTTTACGCCCAACGCCGTTACTACCACTTCGGCCATGGTTTTATCTGTCGCTGTAAGTTCAACGGCAATGGTTTCTTCTTCACCGGGGGTTAGTTCTTTTGTTTCAAATCCTATAGAAGAAAATACCAGCACTGCTTTTGGAGGAACTGTAATAATAAAAGTGCCATCGCCGCCGGTGCTTACAGATGCCGCTCTGTTGCCTTTTATACCGATAGAAACACCTGGCAGCCCGTTGCCTTGTGCATCGGTTACCCGCCCTGAAATGTTACGGGTTTGCCCATGCAGATTTTGGAGAACAAGAAAAATAGCGGAGAATAGAAACAAGAAAAGTCGTTGTCTCATACACTGCGTTTTGGTTTTTTAATAGTTATAATGATTTTCAAAACGGTTTACAAGGCAGGCCAAACAGTAAGCTCTTATAAAGCTAATATGACCATTTAATTACTTGTTTACCGTTATTTACAAATACTGCTATGATTTTGCATTGGTTAGTATAAACATAGAAATACGGATTGAGTGACATGTAATTTAACGGCAAGGTAAATGTTGTGAAGGAAAAAAGCTTATCAACGGTAAAAGAAATACGAGGATGGTTATTCGTTGATATCACCAGCAGGAAGGGTACCGTATTCGCGCAGGTATTCGCGCGGAGATTTTTTAGTAACAGATTTGAACACCCGGTTAAAATTAGCAATGCTGTTGAACCCGCAGTGATAGGCAATATTGGAAATGCTTTGGTAAGAACCATCTGCCAGTTTTTTGCAGGCTTCGTTGATGCGCACTTCATTTAAAAACGAAACAAAAGTGAGGCGGGTATGTTTTTTAAAATAGCGGCAAAAAGCCTGGGGAGTCATGCTGGCATGCCGGGCAATGTCTTCGAGCGAAATATCATTGTCGTAATTTTTCATGATATAATCGTATATATACCCAATGCGTATGCCCTCCTGCTCGTTTACCTGCGACAACCTTGTGCCGGAAATGAGAGGTTGCAAATCGTTTAGCCCCTGCATAAAGTTGAGCAGTTCAACAAAATTCATAAACTGATCTATCCCTTTGCTGTTTTGTATTTTCAGCATCAAGCTCGAAGCTTCGCCCACGGCATGCTCGGGCAACTGAAAGCCACTTTGTACACGCTGCACAAATGATTTTATTTTTTTAAACTCCTGCAGGTTAAATAAGCCGCTGAGCAAACCAAAGGGATTGAAGAAGATGGAGTAAGCATGAATGTTTTTCCGGCTTTTGGGTGCAAAGTATGCTGCATCGCTTTTAAATACGTGAGGCTGGTTACTTCCCAGCCAAAAAATATTATTGGGCCAAAAGCTATGCATATTATTTTCCACAATCAGGGTACCTTCCCCTTTCTGCACCCAGGTAAGCTGCACCTCTTCGTGCCGGTGCAGGTGCGGATAAAAATGCGGTACTATGTCTTTCTGTATAATAAATGACTTGTCGTGAGCAACAGGTATGGTAAACTGGAGCACTTTCATCGCATCTGTTTTGGATTCCCACATTTGTTAACCAACATATGGGTTCTCTAATTTAAAGGAAAAAATCCGGATGGACCGATGACGAACTACTCCGTGGGCAATTATTGTAACCAGAAAAATGCTGTACCGTTACGAATACACCGAACTTGTTTAGTCTAAAAACGTATACCTGCTCCTGCCAGCATATTGAGCGAAGCAAGACCGTAACGCTTTTTACCTGATTTTGCGTCGCCATAAAACGGCGACGTACCAGTAAATACCCCTCCGTTTGATACAGGCATCCTTTCATAATATGAATATTTCAACGATGAACTGGCATTAAAATAAGCAGCGTCAAATATCAGGTATACCTTCTTGCTAATTGCATAATGCGCCCCCAGGGAAAGCTGATAACAAAAGGTAAACGGCAGCTTTTGCTTAGACTCATAACCATTTCCTATGATACCTACTAATGAACTTCTATAAGCGTATTTATATGAGTACGCCGGCACAGCCGTTTTACAAACCCCGGCAGACAGCATAGGCTTCAACGAAAATTTTGATCCGCGTGCAAGCGGAAAAGAGTAGTAAACGCCCGGCATTATTCTAAAAACCTTCCAGCTTTTAGCATCAACACTTGATGAGATATTTGCTTCGCTCCCGTTAGGTTCCGGAAGGCCACCAAAGGGTGACCCAATGGCCGTACCTTTTTTTAATTCTTTTTCTAAATATTTTTCATCCTGCGGGTTTATAGACGCTCCTAATAACAGTGACACACCAAATCTTTTGGCGAACTGGTATTGCAACTGAACATTTACCGAACCACCAATAAGCGCATTTCCAGACGTATCGTGAATTGTGGGAAAAGACTTATGCACAAACCTGCCGAGGGGAATTGATGGACCTGCCTGAAGCTGGACGGAGAATTTATAATCTGCATCTTGCGCGTGGGCACAAATTGCAATGGCTGCCGACAGTAAGGCTAAAAGCAGTAGCTTTTTCATATGGTTAATTTAGGGTGATAGGGTTTAAAGATCTGCTACAAAAGAACATAATAAATTGCTAATAACATATTTCTTCAAAATTTTAAAGATAAGTATCGGCAATTCCTAACGCCTTGCCTACCTGAACTGCACCGCTTTTGCAGGCTGTATGCGCCTGCTCACCAATGTGGGGATCATGAGTGTAAGTGTGCATACCAGCAATGTGCCAAGTACTATCATCAATACCTCCCACCAAACCAGCTTTACAGGAACGATCAGCATGTAGTAGGCATTTTCATCCCAGAATTTCATGAAGCCTGTTTTTTGCTGCAGGTAGCAAACGCCCAACCCTATTATTAAACCGATAGCAATACCTACGGAAGTAATGATGGCGCCCTGCCAGGTAAATATTTTTTGTACCGTCCAATCGGTAGCACCCACTGCTTTTAGCACCCCGATCATACGCGTGCGTTCGAGTACCATAATGATTAAGCAGGTCACCAGGTTGATGATGGCTATTACAATCATTACGCTCAGCACCACATAGCGGTTAACATCCTGCAATTGCAACCAATCAAATATATTCGGGTATACATCTTTTATTGACTTGCTTCCCCATTTATCGGGCAATGCTGCAAAAATTTCGTCGTTCAGTTCATCCATTTGATGGTAATCATCCAAAAATATTTCGTAGCCGCCTATTTCTCCATGCTCCCAATCGTTTAACCTTTGCACCAGTTTCAGGTCGCCTATTGCATACAGCTTGTCGTATTCCTCCATATTGGTTTTGTACAAACCCACTATTGTCAGCTTGTCGGGCCGCGGCTTTTGATCGGGTCCTCTGAAAAAATAGATCAACACCCGGTCGCCCACTTTTAGCTGCAACTGTTTGGCAGTATATTCAGATAAAACAATTTCCCTGCTATAACTGCTATCGTTAAACGCCGGCCATTTGCCCTGGATGAGAAATTGCTGCATGGAAGCAAAATCATACCTGTTGTCTACTCCCTTAAACAATATGCCTTCAATAGATTCAGTGGTTTTGAGTATAGCATATTTGGTGGCAAAGGGTTGCACCTGCTTCACTCCTTTAATAGCCATAATGCTGTTTACTACCGTATCGTTCTGTTCTATAGGTGCTTCCTCGGCAATGGCGGCTTTGTATTGTTCGTAATGCTGCACGCGCAGGTGACCCCAAAAGCTGAATATTTTCTGACTCACCGCATCCTGGAAGCCATTTACAAAGGCCAACGTAAGGATCATTACGGCAACGCTGATGGCAGTGGCTGTAATGGCAAGACGAATGATGAATCCTGAAAACGTGCGTTTGCGGTTAAATGCTATGCGGCGTGCTATGAATGATGCGGTATTCAATACATTTGTATTTACTAAATTGTGAAGATAAAAGAAATAGCCGATGTACAATCGCAATCTCTGTTTACTGTTGCTGTGTTGTGTTCTTATTACCTCGTTGCGGGTGCAGGCTCAACGGGAGCCTGACAAAATTTTTATGCCGAACATCAAAACCGTACAGCTTACTATGTTTGGCAATCAACTGGGATACCCGGTTGTAAAACTGAACAGTGGCGATCAACTGCAACTGGAGTTCGACGATATGGACGCCGATGTGAAAAGTTATTATTATAATATAGAATTGCGCAACGCCGATTGGAGCGCAGTGCCAATGAGCTACTTTGATTACGTAAAGGGCTACCCTAACCAGCGCATTACCACTTATCGCAACTCATCGCAAACGCTCACGCGCTACACACACTACCAGCTTACCTTCCCCGACAGGAATATTATGCCAACCAAAGCGGGAAACTATGTACTGAAAGTTTTTATAAACGGCGATACTTCCAAACTTGCTTTTACCAAACGGTTCCTCGTGGTAAGTCCCGGCATTGCACTGGGCGCCCAGGTGCAGCAGCCGTTTAACCAGCAGATCTTTCGCACGCATCAAAAAATCCAGTTAACGGTAAATACAGGAAACCTGAACGTGAGCTATCCTCAGCAGCAGGTTAAGGTAATGATCTTACAAAACAACCGTTGGGACAATAGCATCCAAAATATAAAACCAAGCATTGTTCGGAGCAATACCTATGAATTCAATGCAGAAAATGATTGTGTGTTACCTGCCATGCGCGAATGGCGCTGGCTCGATCTTACGAGCTTCCGTTTGTTGAGCGACCGGGTGCGCAGACAACAGAATACCAATACGGCTTACGACCTGTTTGTAATTCCCGATGTGTCGAGAAATACGCAGCGTTATGTTTATTATAAAGATTACAATGGATGGTATGCTGCGCTTACCAACGAAAATGTGAACCCGTTCTGGGGTGGAGATTATGCCACTGTTCATTTCACCTATGCTCCGCCAGGCAATACGCCGTATAAAAAAGACCTGTACATCATTGGTCAGATAACAAATTACGGCAAAGATGAAGGAGCGAAAATGGTTTGGAATGAGGATCAGCGGGTATACCAGACAACTTTGCACCTGAAACAGGGCTATTACGATTACGCCTATGCGCTGGAAGACAAAGCGGGCAGTCGCATTAAATATATTACCGACGAAACGGAGGGAAATATATGGGAAACGGAGAACAACTACATGGTGCTGGTATATTACCGGGAGTTGGGGGGCAGGTACGACCAGTTGCTGAATGTTACCACCGTTAGTTCTATGCTGAACCGCCCGGGACAGTTTTAATTTTTTGTGAAGTCTATCTTCATTATCTTTGCGCCGGCAAGTCTTATACGACCAGCTCCTGCTGAACTCCCCCAGGACCGGAAGGTAGCAAGGGTAGGCGGTTGTAGCGGTGCGATGTAAGTAACTTGCCTTTTTTATTTTTGTATATTCGCTCTCTCAACAGACATTTAAATAAGTTTTTAAACACAAAAACATGAAATTTTTTATTGATACGGCAAATCTCGCTCAGATAAAAGAAGCCAATGAACTGGGTATATTAGATGGTGTAACCACCAATCCATCCTTGATGGCAAAGGAAGGAATTAAGGGAGAAGAGGCTGTAAAAAATCATTATAAAACCATTTGCGAAATGGTAGATGGCGACATCAGCGCCGAAGTAATATCTACTGATTTTAACGGAATTGTTGAAGAAGGAAAAGTATTGGCTGCCATTCACCCCAATATTGTGGTAAAAGTGCCGATGATCAAAGATGGCGTAAAAGCATTGAAATGGTTTACCGACAACGGTATTAAAACCAACTGCACGCTGGTGTTTTCTGCCGGTCAGGCAATACTCGCCGCAAAAGCTGGCGCAACTTATGTATCTCCCTTTGTAGGAAGAATTGACGATGGCAACTGGGACGGCATGGAACTGATTGGCCAAATAGCACAGATCTATTCATTGCAGGGTTTCAAAACACAAATACTGGCAGCATCTATCCGCAGTTCGCTGCACATTGTAAGAGCGGCTGAGCTGGGTGCTGATGTGTGCACCTGTCCGCTGGAACCCATTCTTGGTTTGCTGAAACATCCGTTAACGGATATTGGTCTTGCCAAGTTTTTGGAAGATGCAAAAAAGATGAAGCACTAATATTACCGCTTAATAATTTTGAAGCCCGGCAAATGCCGGGCTTTTTTGTTTGTCCTCTTCCCCGGGACTAAAGTCCCGGGCTACAAAATTATATTGAGCCGATGGCTCTGGCTGTTGATGATGATGGAAGATGAGGAGGTTTATTCTGCTGCTGTACGACGTCTCTGACATCGTACCTATCTATGTTCTTCCGAGACTTGGTCTCGTTATATCAGGGAACACTATAGCCACAAACATTGTTATAACCGCATGGGCGAGCATACCTCCTCACTTCTGCCTAAGCGCTGAAGGCTGAAAGTTGATGGCTGACGGCTTACGACTGATTTGCCATTTTAGCTGGCAGGCTGTACATTTGCGGTCAATTAAATTTTAAAACCTAAAAAAACTGGCATGGCAGCAAAAATCAAAGTAGCGAATCCGGTAGTTGAGCTGGATGGAGATGAAATGACAAGGATCATCTGGAAATTTATTAAAGACAAATTGATCCTGCCTTACCTGGATATAGACATTAAGTACTTTGACCTGGGCATTGAATACCGCGATAAAACAGACGACCAGGTAACCATTGATGCTGCAAATGCCATTAAGCAATATGGTGTGGGCATTAAGTGCGCTACTATTACACCCGATGAAGCGCGCGTAAAAGAATTTAACCTGAAACAAATGTGGAAGAGCCCGAACGGCACTATCCGTAATATACTGGACGGTACGGTGTTTCGCGAACCGATTGTGATGAAAAATGTACCGCGCCTGGTTACCAACTGGACGGCTCCTATTATTGTAGGACGTCATGCCTTTGGCGATCAGTACAGGGCAACCGATACGGTGATCAAAGGAAAGGGTAAGCTCACTATGACGTTTACTCCTGAAGATGGTGATGCGCCTCAAACTTTTGAAGTATACAATTTCAAGGGTGATGGTGTTGCCATGACGATGTACAACACAGACGAGAGCATTAAAGGTTTTGCAAGAAGCTGTTTTAATATGGCGCTGAGCAAAAAATGGCCCTTGTACCTTTCAACTAAAAATACCATTCTTAAAAAATACGACGGAAGGTTTAAAGATATTTTCCAGGAGATTTATGAGAATGAATTTAAAACGCAGTTTGATGCTGCAGGTATCGTATACGAGCATCGCCTGATTGATGATATGGTTGCCAGCGCCCTGAAATGGAACGGCAACTTTGTATGGGCTTGTAAAAACTATGATGGTGATGTGCAGAGCGATACGGTAGCGCAGGGTTTTGGTTCATTGGGTTTAATGACTTCTGTATTGGTTACGCCAGATGGTAAAACATTAGAGTCGGAAGCTGCTCACGGAACGGTTACGCGTCACTACCGCGATCACCAGGCGGGCAAACCTACCAGCACCAATCCTATCGCTTCTATTTTTGCATGGACAAGGGGCTTGGCTTTCCGCGGTAAGCTGGACGGCAACCAGGAGCTGATTGATTTTGCGGATGCTTTGGAAGCGGTTTGTATTGAAACAGTGGAAGGTGGCAAAATGACCAAGGACTTGGCGGTTTGTATCCACGGCAACAAAGTAAAACATGGAGAGCATTTCTTGTACACCGAGGAATTCCTGGAAGCAATCAACGACAACCTCATTAAAAAGCTCAAGAAGTAATATTCTCATTTACAGTATATTATAAAAAGCGCATCGCCTTGGTGCGCTTTTTTATTGTAAAAAATTATGTTAACACATTTGTTAACGGTTTGATCATATTACAAAAACCCTAATTTTACCGCGCCTTTATAACTCCTCTTTAAGCTAATATAATAGATACCTTTTGAAAGCACTAAATGATTACTTTTGCGCGCCGTAGAACCTTATTTACTTAACTACATTTAATATATGGCAGATATCTTTGAAAGACTGATAAGGAATTATGGGCCTTTGGGCCAACACCGTGAAAGAGCACATGGTTATTTTGCTTTCCCTAAACTGGATGGAGACATTTCGAGCCGCATGAAGTTCCGTGGCAAAGATGTTATTGTATGGAGCCTGAACAATTACCTGGGGCTCGCCAATCATCCCGAAGTACGCAAAGCCGACGCTGAAGCAGCCGAAAAATTTGGGCTGGCGCTGCCGATGGGCGCACGCATGATGAGCGGCAACAGCAATCACCACGAACAGTTGGAAAAAGAACTGGCAGCATTTGAACAAAAAGAAGACGCTATATTACTGAACTACGGCTACCAGGGAATGGTAAGCATTATTGATGTGCTGTGCAGCCGGCACGACGTAATTGTATATGATGCAGAAAGTCATGCCTGCATCATCGACGGTGTTCGTTTGCACGCAGGGCAGCGTTTTGTTTTTAAGCACAATGATATTGCAGACTTTGAAAAACAATTGCAGCGCGCCACCGCTTTAACCGAAAAACAACAATCGGGCGGCATATTGGTAATTACCGAAGGCGTATTTGGTATGGCGGGCGACCAGGGCAAGCTGAAAGAAATTATTGCACTGAAAGATAAATACCAGTTTCGCTTGCTGGTAGACGACGCGCATGGTTTTGGCACACTTGGTAAAACAGGTGCCGGAGCGGGTGAAGAACAAGGTGTACAGGACCAGATTGATCTTTACTTTTCCACCTTTGCTAAATCAATGGCCTCTATTGGTGCTTTTGTGGCTGGCGATAAAACGATCATCGATTATATACGCTACAACATCCGCAGCCAGATTTTTGCAAAGAGTTTACCCATGCCGTTGGTGATGGGCAATCTTAAAAGATTAGACCTGCTTCGCTCCCACCCCGAGTTGAAAGAGCAACTGTGGAAAAATGCATTGTCTCTTCAAAAGGGTTTGAAAGAAAAAGGATTCGACATTGGCAAAACAGATACGGTGGTAACGCCGGTATATATGAAAGGCGGCGTGGAAGAAGCTACAGCAATGGTGATGGACCTGCGCGAAAATTATGGCATCTTTTGCTCTATTGTAGTGTACCCCGTAATACCAAAAGGACATATTATTTACAGGCTCATTCCTACTGCCACACATACGCAGGAAGACATTGATAAAACATTAACGGCGTTTGAAGAAACGAAGAAAAAACTCGATGCCGGTGCTTATAAAGTAGCTGAAATACCCGCAATGGCGGACGCTTGACAAAGAGACGTAAGGCATAAGGTGTAGGGCTAAAGGTAAATACATTAAAAAGGTTGACAATTTTCAAAAATGTCAACCTTTTTTTCTGGGAGAAAGTCAAACCTAACTAACTAACTCAACTTATTTAACTTTCTTACTACCTATCACTTACTACTTACCTCTTCTCCCCTACACTCCTTCCATTCCATACTGCTTCAATATATCTGCGGGAACGCCTTCCCACTTATTGGGCATATTGCCAACATAGCCAAGGTCTTCAAAGCCCATTTCGGTAGTATAGAAACCGGAGGCGGTAAGATCGCGCATGCGGTTAAAAAAAGATACGCCCTGTTCCATGCCGGGTTTGGCATGTTCGGGGTAAGCAATATCGTTTACCATTTCGAGCTGCTGATCTTTCGTTGCATCTTTAAACGCAGTATTGTAACGGTTCATGCATTGCACATCCAGCCAACGCAACCCGCCACGCATAGGCGTTTGGTGCGAGGGTATGTCTTTTACAATAAACTCAATGAATTCAGGTACTTTGGCATCGGATGCGCTGCCCGATTTATCATCTTTAGGTATAATGATATCAGCCAGCACCGTAATGGTTGCCATTTCATGATCGGTGAAGAATTTTTCGCTCTGCAATTTTTTATTGCGCTCCAGCTCAAAAGCTTCTCTTCCCGCCGCATCTTCTCCACCAGCGGCCACAGGTTGATTTTCTCCTGCCTTTTTGGGATCTGTTTTACAGGCTTCTACCAACACGCCTGTTGCTACGGCCGATAAGCCAATTGCTTTCAACGATTCGCGTCTGTTCATATCAAAGGATTGAAAGAATTAAACATTTAATTTCTGACGTTGCTGCAAAATATATTCTGCCGTACGCATCGATAATGCAAGAATGGTCCATGTTGCATTTTTATCGCCCTGCTGCACAAAGGGCGCGGCATCTACTACAAACAAATTCTTACAATCGTGCGCCTGGCACCAACTGTTCAGCGCGCTCTTTTTTTGATTGTCGCCCATGCGTATGGTTCCCACTTCGTGTATGATCCTGCCCGGCGCTTCCAGTCCCCAACTGTCTTCAGGTCCGCGTTGAGGCGAGGTAACAATCGCACCCATATTGTGCATTACCTCCGCAAAGGTTTCCTGCATGTGCTTTGCCTGCAGCACTTCCTCATTGCTCCATTTGTAATGAAAACGCAGTACAGGAATGCCGTATTTATCCACCACGTTCGGATCTATTTCGCAATAATTGTCTTCTCTTGCTATAGCAGTTCCTCTACCGGCCATGCCTACCTGTGTTCCAAAAAAACGACGGTAATCTTCTTTCAGGTCGGCCCCAAAGCCACCCGCTTTTTTAGGTTGCCCGTCTTTGCCCGGCACTTTTCCATTCATGCGATGCATACCGCTGCCAAAACCATAGGAAGGCATACGCATACCGCCACCATATTCAATGTGGTATCCGCGCGGGAAAGGAAGTTTTTTATTATCGAGCCACCAGGGTGAATAGATATGAATACTGCCGGCCCCATCTTCGTTAAAGCGTTTACGATCCATTAGCTGCGGTAAAAATCCCCCCATACTTGAACCAGTAGAGTCGTGCAGGTATTTACCCACTACATTGCTGTTATTAGCCAATCCATTGGGGTGGGCGGCCGATTTTGAGTTGAGCAATATCCTTGCCGATTCGCAGGCACTGGCGCCCAGCACTACTACTTTGGCACTTACCTGGTATTCTTGCATGTCATCTTTGTTAATGTAAGACACTGCAGTAGCCACTCCATTTTTATCGGTGATGATTTCGCGCACCATGGCATTGGTAACCACTTCCAGGTTGCCGGTTTTCATGGCTGGAATGACCAGGCACGATGAAGCCGAAAAATCGCCATACACCTTACAACTACGACCACATTGCCCGCAATAAAAACAAGGCTGGCGATCTGAATTGCCCTTGAGCGGTTCTGTAATGACCGAGCCGCGGCCGGCAATTACGGGTACTCCCGCTTTTGCCGCATGTTTTTTAATAAAGAGTTCCGGCAACCGGGGCTTAGGCGGCGTCATAAAAATACCATCAGGCTCGCTGGGTATTCCTTCAACCGTGCCGTAGATGCCAATAAGACGGTCAACCTTATCATAATAAGGCTTCAGTTCTTCGTAAGTAAAAGGCCAGGCTTCGGTCAGCCCGTCGGTAGGTTTAAAATCTTCGGGCCCCATACGCAAAGAAATCCTTCCCCAGTGATTGGTTTTACCACCTAACATTCTCGACCTGAACCAGTCAAATTCTGTATTGTCTTTGCGCGTGTAAGGCTCACCGTCAATTTCCCATCCGCCGTACGCGGCGTCGAAATCGCCAAACGGTCGCACTGTAGAAGCGCCTCGTCGCGGCGATTCCCAGGGCTTTTTGAATTGATGAGAATCTTTTTTGGGATCGAAGAAAGGCCCTGCTTCGAGCATTAATACTTTAATACCAGCATTGGCAAGCACATATCCCGCCATGCCACCTCCTGCTCCTGAACCTATAACAACTACATCGTGTACTTTGGAGGATTTTTTGATCTGGAAATTTCCCATATGATAAATGCAAATTATACAACCGTTGTGGAAAAACTCATAAAGCAAGAGCGCCGTTCAAGTTATTGATACTTATAAATAACGCAAAAAAAACTTTAACAGATGGACGAATTGGTTAATAAGGTGAAATAAGTGGATAAGAAAATACAAAATTGCTGATTGACTCAGTCAATGAAGGAACCGGGGTTGCGTTGCTGCATCACCTGCTACGTAATTTGCATCAAAGAAAAACAAGCAAATGATTTAACACTTTAATGGAATATCTCGCTTGCTCATTCCCTATTTTTGCCGCGTTCTATCCCGCCATCAATCAGTCTGAATTTTGGATGTCCACTGTTTTGAACTCGTGTGCCTTTAGACATTAATCTGATTATTTACTTAAAAAACAATTATGAAGAACGCATTTTTCGTTTTAGGATTAGCTTCTATGGTTTTCGTGTCTTGCAAAAAAGACAAAGACAATGAAGACGTGGTTTTATCTGACGCTGACATACCTGCCCAAATAAAGAATTATGTAACGCTGCATTTTGCTTCAAGCTCCATCAATAAGGCAGTAAAAACAAAGAGCCAAACTCAATAACTTACGATGTATATTTGAGCAACGGTACGGAATTGGAGTTTGACCAAAACTTCAATATCATCGACATTGATGGTTCAGCAAAGCTTCCGGATCCTGTGATTCCTGAAAAGATATTAAATTATGTTACTGAAAAATATCCTGGTAACTATATTACCGGCTGGGAGTTAGAAGCGAATTATCAACAAGTTCAGTTAAACAATAACGTAGAGCTGGAATTTGATATGGAAGGAAATTTTATCCGGATCGACAATGATTAACAAACTTACTGCCCCTGTCTTCAGCATATACAAAGCCCAGCTTTGCCTTATTGGTGACAGGGGTAGTTGTTTTGAGCTATAAGCGCAATTAATCACGATGCATTTGCTAAGTCATAAGGGCATTGGGTTTTAATGATAGCCTTTTAAAAATTCAAGAATTAAGTACAATACAAACTCCCCCAAAAACGTACATTTTAGTGTAAAGGTGAAAATTAGCTTGTATATTCATATCGCAGAATGTTGCAAGCAACCTGGCAGGCTTTGCGCTTTCCGTTAAACCAGTTTCACCATGAACCTCCCTTACCCACTAAAACACTGGACGTTCACCCTTGCATTAGCTCCATTGCTTTTATATTTATATCAATTGTTCAATGTCCACTTCGGCGGGTATGCAGGCAATTTTCTCCAGGTATATTTCTTTACGCTGCTGTTTTCCGTGTTCTTCTCTATACCAGCTCTTATCATCTACCTGCTTGTTTATTTTTTTCTTAAAAGAAAAAACTTTGACGAAACTGTCATCAAACTTCTCCTGATTGCTTTAAGCACATTAAGCATTGTTGCTACATTAAAACTTATATTGCCCGATGCGCCAGTATGGGATGCATTCATTGCCATTTATATAATATCAACTGTTATTGGCGGAGTAATTTTTGAAATAGATAAAACAACAAAAGCAGACAACTCGGTGTAATTAAAAACATTAAACGAAAATTGAAAAATAATGGACTTACCAGTTTTTGAATTAAGGAATCTGAGACAGGCATTCATGACAGTAGTTATATTGAATATAATTTTAGTAATCATTGCCTATCTTATCCCTGCTTTCTTAGATTTTTCTTTCATTGCTCAATATCTAAGAGGAGGTGGCATATTTATACTGATTGCCATATCATTTGTTGTATCGAAAACAGTAAATAATATGGTAAAGAAAGATTTAAAAAAAGCTCAGGAGCTTTCCGTGTTTGATGAAAAAGCGTCCCAATACGAAGTTTTTTTTAGAAAGAGACTGTGGTTGAACTTCTTTTCTGTAGCTGTTACATTTATACTTGCCGTTATCGGCAATGGAAAATTCATGTTCTATTTTCTGATTATTCAGGTGATTCTATTTTTTTTACTTTACCCCAGTAAGGCGCTTATCTCAAAAGAGCTGCAAAAAGATGATATCCTGTTTATATAAGAATCAATTAAAATCATTTTCATGGACGACGAATCATTCTTTCCCGACTTCTCAGGTGATGATTTTGCCAACGATAAAGATATTCAACAGTATCGCGAAAACATAAAGCGCCACCAACAGATGGTACAGGATTCGTTGAAAATTATCAGGAATGGTTTAGAACTGCATGATGGATCGCACAAGGACTTGAAAGACTTTTTAATGTTTAAAGAACTTAAACCCATCGTTGTTGAATCGATGAACAATGACAACCTGCACGTTTCGATGGTTGAATATTATACCGAGGTTACAACTCCCAGAATCCGGAACTATGGTACAGACGAATACCTGTTTGGATTGATAGCAACGAAAATTTCTTATCCAAAACCTATATCTATAAGGAAACATTGAAAGAAAAGCTTGTTGAGCTTATTTTAAAAAATGAACTGGACTTTAATCATAGCAAAAAATTTTCCCGCAGATTTTATGTGTTAACAGAAGAGAAGAAACGCTTAGCAGATATCTTTCAACTAAAAGACCTGGACCCTCTTGCGGCATTTCCAGACGTGGAAATTGAACTGCGCGAAAACAAATGCTTATTCAGAAATTCACGAAAGCCAATATCTCAGTTGGAAGCTGTTCAGTTTTGTGAACTGGCAAAACTGTTGATTAAAACTTTTTGACAGCTGAATTGCGAGATCAGACAACCTTACCCAGGTCTCTCCAGAAAAATTATGCTGGAACAAAAATCTGAACTTTCTCACCGAAGATAAATACGCCCAATTGCACCCCACCAACTATTTATTAATATATTTTATTTATATTGCTGTACCAACCCCTATCCCCTTAGAATATTGCTATAACCGTTAGTAATAACCACAAAATCACTACTAGCATTATGCTTAAAACGATAACGAGGCTTGCCGGCTATATAACCTTTGTGACTACCCGTTTTTCATCGCGTGCAAAAAAGCAATTTTTTAAGAGTTTTGCATACGTAAGGCAGCAAAAGAAATTATCATCCTTTAAGTTGGGCGCAGATATTTTATACTCGTTTATTAAACACAATACAACGCCCATGGAGTTTTTTACGCTCCGGTTTTATGATAAGCCGGAGAAAGAGCGAAGAGAATTCATTTCGGCGCGCACCCTGGCCAAGTTTCAAGCTTCAATGAACCATCCACAGCATGTAGCTGTTATCAACGACAAAATTAAATTCCTGGCGCATTTTAAAGATTTTACGCACAGAAAATGGGCAACGCTCGAAATGCTTCAGCATAACCAGGAGTTGGCCGAAAACTTTTTAAATGACGAAAAGGGAAAAATGGTTGTAAAAAATTCCAGGGGGCAGTCGGGCAAGCAGGTTAAAATAATAGATACCAAAGGTTTAAAAGCAGATGATCTGTTAACGCTCATGCAAAACAACAACTTCAATTTAGTGGAAGAATACGTGGTGCAGCATGATGACCTTATGAAAATAGCTCCCTGCGGACTCAATACAGTTCGCATGGTATCTCAACTGCATAATGGAAACGCCATCATTATCAGTGCCAGCTTGCGAATGAGTATTTACAACAATGTTGATAACTTAAGCATGGGAAACATTGTTATGCCACTTGATCTGCAAACAGGGACAGTGACAGATGAAGGAACGTATTTAGACATAACAAAGGAAAGTTTAAGTGTTCATCCGCTTACGAAAGTCAAGATAAAAGGGTTTAAAATACCGCATTGGGAAAAGTGTATGGCTACTGTAAAAAAAGCGGCATTGCTTACCCCGGAAAACAAATCAATCGGCTGGGATATAGCCGTCACAAACAATGGTCCGTTGCTAATAGAAGCCAACGAAAACTGGGGTTATATTTGCCAGATAACGCATAAAAGGGGACTGAAGAATATTCTCTCTCAATTTGTGCCTGCACCCGAAAACGAAACATCTTCGCCGGCTAAAAATGTGCCGCTTACACCGCAACTGCAGTGAGTAGCATTTCCTGGATATTATTTAAAGCCCAAACACCGTACAGCAAAGGGTATGCTGTGCCGTGAGGGTTATGCGATGGCTCAGGCTATACTCCTATCAATAAAAAAACTGCTCCAGCACGATCTTCCCGTCTTTCACTTCGTACAGCATTAACTCGTTAATCTGAATTCGTCCATGAGGCCGTACCGTCAGGTCTTTTTCTCTTGTTACCACAAAATGATTACCAGTAACAAGCGGGGCGCTTGTATGCAAGCTGTGCGCTTCGCTGATGCGGCTTACAAAATCTTCCGCCTTTTTGCGAACAGAAGTCTTGCCTTCGGCATAGCTTAAATAAGGTGAACCAGCCGGTTCGACACTTTTTATGTTGTCGGCAAAAAGTTCTTCTTGTATCTCAAACCATTTTTCCTGCTGGGCCAATTCATGAAAACGAGCAGCTACTTCCCGGGTGGTGGGCACTTTTTTGTATTCTTTTGTCATGTCCAATTTTTATCTAAACAATCGCGTTAAACAAATAATAATCGCAACACAAAAGTATCGTCTAACCACTTAGACAACAGGGTGCTATATAGACTTTCCGGCGGGCTGATATGGACATTGGGTGGTCAGCCGTCGGCAATCAGCATTCAGCCATCAGCAATCTCTATACCCTATACCCTACACCTTACTCCTTACACCCTCCTTACACCATATTTCCGTATTTTTGCAGAATGAATCTGGAATACAAGTCACTCCTCCCTGAAGATTTTCATGCTTCGTCGAGAGTATGGATTTATCAGAGCAGCAGGATGTTTTCACTGTCGGAGGTATTAAATGTGGAGCATATACTCAATACTTTTACAGCGCAATGGCAGGCACATGGCACGCCGGTAAAAGGGTTCGCTACCGTGTTCTTCGGTCAGTTCATAGTATTGATGGCCGACGAAACAGAAACGGGTGTAAGCGGCTGCAGCACCGATAGTTCGGTAAGAATTATTAAGGAAATTGAACAACAGTTCAACGTATCCTTATTCGACCGGCAAACACTTGCATTTGTTATCAAAGACAAAATACAATTGCTGCCTTTACAGCAATTATCTTATGCGGTAGAAAACGGTTTTGTTACGCCTGATACCTTGTATTTTAATAATACGGTGCTTACAAAGCACGATCTGGAAACAAACTGGCTTATACCCGTGCAGAACAGCTGGCTGGCAAAAAAAGTTCCTTTTCTTCGGTCGCCTGTGGCCGGACAGGAATAACGCATATTTACGATTTATCGTTTATAGGTCAACGTTTAATAATATACGTACTTTTGAAGCTGATGCAAAGAACTGATCGCCCCTGGCTGACAGCTCAATAACAAACAAATTGAACCGATCATGATAGTAGAAAAGAACAAAGTAGTTAGCATACAATACAATGCCAAAGACGATAGTGGTAATATTGTAGATACCAATATGGACTTTGAGCCATTGGAATACCTGCACGGTCATCATAATATTTTACAGAACCTGGAGGATGCACTGACCGGGCTGAAAACAGAAGACGAGAAAAATGTTGTACTGAATGCAGACGAAGCTTACGGAGCCTTTAACCCGGAACTGGTATTTGAAGTGAGCCGCGAACAATTTCCCGAAGGGGCCAATAACCTGCAGTTGGGAACAATGGTTCAATCGTCGGACGGAATGGAGTTGATTGTGACGGATATGGACGGAGAAAAAATTATTCTTGATGGCAATCATCCATTGGCAGGAAAAACACTCCACTTTTCTGTAACAATTAAAAGTATACGCGAAGCCACTGCTGAAGAAATAGAACATGGTCATGTGCACAATGCACACACACATCACCATCATCATTCGCAGGATCAGTCTAATGGTTGCGGACCTGGCTGTGGATGTTCGCACTAATATGCTTTAAAGCATCGGGTACTATTGAATATTCCTGAGAGTATTTTCTTTTTCGAGCATTCGCCGGAGCAAAACTATTTGATTACCGGCGCGTACATAGTTATGCCCCGGATATTTTGATCCGTAGTAAGCATCGTTGTTCAGGTAATCTGCTAAAAAGCGCAGCGCCTGCATATATACCAGGTAACAGCCTGCATCAAAAAAGTGGCTCTTTTCTGCGGTACTCAGCTCGTTTTCCATTCCGGTCGTGTATCCCTCAACGATAGCCTTGTAGTAATCGTTCCTTACTTCTATTTTACTGAAGTCTTTTTCTTCCTCACTTACCGGCGACAAACAAGTACGCATCATATCCCCTGCATCGCTGATAAAATATCCAGGCATTACTGTATCAAGGTCAATTACGCAAAGCCCCTTGTCGTTGCTATCAAACAGTACGTTGCTGATCTTGGTATCGTGATGGGTTACTCTCAGCTTAAAATCGGAATCCTGCTTCATCGCATCAAACCGTTTCACTATATAATCCTGTGCTTTCAGCCATTCAATTTCTGCTTCAGTTTCTTTGATGCGCGTGGCGTTTCCATTAGCTGTCGCCAGCAAAAACTGCTCATATCGTAGAGTGAGATTGTGAAAATCGGGAATGGTTACTTTTAGCTTTTCCACCGGAAAATCTTTGAGTAAAAAAGTAAACCTTCCAAATTGTTTGGCAGCTTCGTAAGCCTGCTGAGGATTTTGTACAACGTCTACCGTATGCGAATCCTTTACAAAAGGCACCAGCCTGAAATAGCCCTCTCCCTCTACAAAATGAATATCGGTGCCTGAATGTGTATTCATGGTTCGTACAAACAAATAACCGGGATATTTTTCGGCAAGGTAGGTGCCGATCAAACGGATATTACTGGCAATATTTTCAGGCGATTTGAATACGTGATGATTGATCCTTTGTAATATATAAGCAGCATCGCTGTTTTGCCGGTTGATTTTCCAGGTATTGTTGATCAAGCCCGACCCGAAGGTTTCCACATCCAGCTCAGCCATGTTCAATCCATATACCTCTAATACTTGTTGTAACATTTTAAAGAAATTAATTAAAGGTATAAGAAAACAAATTTGCCAGACTGATTTTGCAAATGAAAGTGAAAATTTCACACAAACGTTTTCGTAAATTCCTGGAAATTTATTCGCTCAAATGAACATCAGGGAGGCATTGCTTAAAGAACATTCCCGGCAACAGTGCGATCAAATCGTACGCTATATAGGCAACTCACAATCGCGCTTCGACGAATTAATCCGCCTCTTCTTTGGCGAGGAATACCGTGTGGTGCAACGCGCAGCATGGGTTTTAAGCTACAGTGCCATTGCACACCCTGCGTTAATAAAAAAGCATTTAAAAAAACTTGTTGAAAACCTGGATAAACCCGGCATTCATGATGCGGTAAAACGAAATACAGTAAGGTTGCTACAGGAAATAGAGATCCCGGCATCGTTACACGGACAAACAATGAATACATGCTTCAGGTTTGTAGAAGACCCGGAGGAAGCCGTTGCTATTAAAGCATTTTCGCTTACTGTACTTCACAATCTTTCAAAACAATACCCGGAAATTATTCCCGAAATAAAATTGTTGATCAACGAACAAATGCCGCATCAAACCGCTGCATTTGCCAGCAGGGCTAAAAAAATTCTCAAAGCATTTGACTTAAAAAATAACGGGCAATAGTACACCATGCACCTCCTGTAAATATTCAACCAATATATGTTACTTAAAAAACAAAGCAAATAAGCGTGTAGCTATTATATTACACAGGATGCGGAATTTTTATACAATCTGTCATTTTTAAGTAAAAACCAGTAGCAAAACATTTTCGTTTCTCATAAGAAATTTGCCAATCTCTAAGTTTTACTACATGAAGTAGTTTTAACTCTACGCCATTAACTGAATTATACAGCCATTTTAATCATATCTCCTTCTATTTCACAGGTACCTGATGTGGCGTTTCTTTGCACAAGTAATCCAGTTAATAATCTTTATCCTACGAAATTTTATGAAAACCAATTGTACCCTGTCTCGTATTGCTATACCTATAGTAATACTTGTTTTTTCAGCTCTTTTCGCTTCCAGCACTAACGCCCAGGTGCAAACGATCAAACCAGTTTACCAGCGTTTGTATACCACCCTCGGCGGTTTCTACGAATCTTTGCCGGTAGACTATGCCTCGCAGCCCAACAAAAAATATCCGCTGCTTATATTTTTACATGGCGCCGGCGAAAAAGGAGATGGATCTCCTGCTCAATTACCGAGAGTATTAAGAAATGGTCCGCCCAAAGTCATCAACCAGGGCAAATTCCCTTCCAAGTTTCTTGTGAATGGACAAGAGTTTTCCTTTATCGTTGTTGCTCCCCAGGTTAATGGTTCCAGTGGCAGCAATGCAGCCATTGGTGCAATGCTCGAGTATTGCATAAAAAACTACAGAGTAGATGAGCAAAAAATTTACATTACCGGCTTAAGCCTGGGTGGTTTAATGACCTACAACTTTGTGGGCTACAAAAAAGAAGTGACCGCTAAAATTGCTGCAACATTGCTGGTGTGCCCCAACGCCGTTTCTGTTGAAACACGTGCAAACATCATTGCATCGTCTAACCTGCCTGTTTGGCTTACCAATAATGATGGAGACAATGCAGCCAAAATTGGCAACGCCACCAAAACGGTAAACATGATCAATGCCTACAACCCCAACCCCAGAGTGAGGTTCACGATATTCAATAAAGTTGGCCACGATGCATGGACAAAAACCTACGACCCCGCCTTTAAAGAAGATGGCAAGAATGTTTATGAATGGATGCTGGGCTATAGTAACAAAAGAAATGGAGGTACCTCTACCCCTCCGCCAATAGTAGTATCGGCTCCGCCGGTTGCCAATGCAGGCGCAGATAAAATAATAACTTTGCCTCTTGACAGCGTTGTACTTGCTGGTAGTGCTTCTACCACCGGTACTGCCACCATTAAAACATACCAATGGAATTACGCCGGCAGTTCTGCAGTTCCCGTTATAAAATCGCCTTCGCAAAAAAGCACTGTTGTTAAACCCCTGACCGAAGGCACATATATTTTTACATTGAAAGTTACAGACAGCAACGGCAACAGCGATTTGGACAGCGTGTCTGTAATGGTAAAGCCAGCGCCTGTTAAACCAGAGGCTCCCAAACCAGACACAACAAAACCAGACACCACCAAGCCAGATACAACCAAACCAGATACCACTAAACCTGATGCCAGTAAGCCAGACACTGTTAAACCAACGCCAGTGCAATATCTTGTTGCCAATGCCGGTGCTGATCAAACAATTATATTACCTGCAACAGCAGCAACGCTTAACGCTTCGGCTTCCACCGCAGGCATCGATCGTACTATTGCCGCTTACGCATGGAAAAAATTATCTGGTCCGGTAAATGCTGGCAACATCGCGGCCGCAAAATCCGCTGTTACCTCAGTTACTGGTCTTGTACCAGGCACATATACCTATCAGTTAACGGTAACCGACAATACAGGCAGCACGCAAATGGATACTATAAACGTTACAGTACAGTATAAGAGCGGAGTATTAAAAGCCGATGCAGGCAGAGACACTACGCTTATCCTGCCACAAAGCTTTATGCCGCTTAATGGCAGCAATTCAACAGCTCCTGCAGGCAGCACCGTTAGTGCCGCATGGAAGAGAATATCTGGTCCCGGCAGTTCATCGGCAGTAATGTATCCCTCGTCAAACCTTGTTACAACGGCCAGCAAACCTGCAGCAGGAACCTATGTATATCAGCTTACGCTGCGCGATGAAAAAAAGAACCAGTCTACCGACCTTGTTACAATTGTTGTTAAGAATATTGATGAAGTTGCGGCGGAACCCATTAAACAGCTTACCGCTAATGCCGGTGCCGACCAGGCAGTGACCTTACCGGTAAACCAGGCAACATTGGATGGATCAGCATCTTTTGCAGGCACCAATCAAACACTCGCTTCTTATATGTGGAAGAGATTATCCGGCCCGGTAAACCGTGGCAACCTTACTGCAACAAATGCCGCTGTTACCTCTGTTAAAGATCTTGTGCCTGGCACATACAGCTACCAGTTAACGGTAACCGATAATGCCGGCGAAAGGAAAATGGACACTATAACCCTAACTGTACAATACAAAAACGGAGTATTAAAAGCCGATGCTGGTAAAGATACTACGCTTATACTGCCACAAGGCTTTATGCCGCTCGATGGCAGCCATTCAACGGCTCCCGTTGGCAGTAGCGTTAGCGCAGCATGGAAGAGAATATCTGGCCCCGGCAGTTCATCGGCAGTAATGTATCCCTCATCAAACCTTGTTACCACCGCAGGCAGACCGGTTCCCGGCACGTATGTTTACCAGCTTACATTGCGCGATGAAAAAAACAATCAGTCTACCGATCTTGTTACTGTAGTTGTTAAAGAAACAGGCGTATCGTCAAGAACAGCCTCAACAGAGAGCAGCTACAGCTCAGCAACGGCAGCCGTTGCTCCTGCTAATGCAACTGCGGTCAACAACAATCAAATTGAATTATCGGTAAAACCCAACCCCGTAGCTGCAACAATGTATGTGCAGGTGGAAAACAATGCAACGGGTAACGGTTTACTGAAGGTATTCGATCTGCAAGGCAGGCTGATCAAATACAAAGCCTTCAGCAAACAATCTCCTGGAAGTGTAATGTTCTCTATGGAAGTAAGCGATCTGCGTTCGGGCGCATATGTATTGCAGGCAGACCTGAATGGAACTGCACAAAAAGCTACCCGCTTTATTAAACAATAGTTTTAGAGATGACAGATAAAAGAGAGGTTGATCTTATGATCAGCCTCTTTTGCATTGTTGGCGACTCAAATACTATGCAGTTGCTTTTTACGAAAAATTTAAGCAGTTAAGTAACCCCTGCCCAATATTTATTTTCCAAGTTGTACTACAACAGGTAGTCGTAACTCTACAAGTTTGGTTAAACTAAAAAAAGTCATTAATCATATCTACTTCTATTGTATTCAGGTTTTATTTTTTGTTCTTTTAAAGTGTTAACCGAATTGCTAATCTAATCCTACGAAACTATGAAAAACAATCTGACCCTATCGGGTATTGCTATTATTATAGCTACCCTTGCATTATTAATCCTTAACCCTATTAACGCTAAGGCACAGACACAAACGATAAAGCCTATTTATCAACGTGTATCTGCTTCCGTTGGAGGGTACTATGAGTCCCTTCCTGTAAATTATTCTTCTGAACCTGACAAAAAATATCCATTACTCATATTTTTACACGGCTCCGGCGAAAAAGGCGATGGTTCGCCCTCAGCATTACCGAGGGTGTTGAGAAACGGCCCACCAAAGCTTCTTAATCAGGGAAATTTTCCAGACAAGTTTATTTACAACGGAGAAGCATTTTCTTTTATCGTTGTGGCGCCTCAAACAGCAGGCGGCACCGGTAGTGGTGCAACCATCCGCGACATGATAAATCACTCCTTAAAAACATACAGAGTTGATGAGCAACGGATTTATCTTACCGGCTTAAGTTTGGGCGGATTAAGAACCTACAATTACGCAGCTTATAAAAAAGAACTTACAGATAAAATTGCTGCAATTCTGCTGGTTGCCCCTAATGCATATTCTAAGGAAGAACGCGCACGAACCATTGCATCTTCTAATGTTCCTGTATGGCTTACCAATAATGATGGAGACCCTCTTGCCAGGATCAGCGGCGCTATCAGAACGGTAGACATGATCAATGCTTACAAACCAATACCAAGGGCCAAACTCACCGTTTTTAATAAGTATGGACACGATGCATGGACTCAAAGCTATGACCCCGCTTTTAAAGAAGATGGCATGAATGTGTATGAATGGATGCTAAGCTATACTACCCCAAGAAACAGACCATCTCCGTTGGTTGCGAGCGCAGGCGCCGATAAAACGATAACATTACCGCTTGATAGCGCCGTGCTTGACGGCAGTGTTTCTACTACCGGTACAAACGCTCTTAAAGCATACGAATGGAATTATGTTAATGGCCCGGCAACCCCTGTCATATCTTCTCCTTTGCAGAAAACCATAGTTGTTAAAAACCTTGTAGAGGGCACCTATACATTTTCGTTGAAAGTAACCGGCAGTGAAGGCAACAGCGATTTAGACACTGTGTCTGTAATAGTTAAGCCAATTTCAATACCCGGACATCAATTGGTTGCCAATGCTGGCGCAGACCAGATAATAACCTTACCGGTAACCCAAACAACATTTGACGGATCGGCTTCGTTTGCAGCCAGTGGACAAACCATTGACGCTTACCTGTGGAAGAAAATATCAGGGCCGATCAGGCAAGGTACGATCACTGACACAAAATCGGCTGCTACTACTGTTACCAATTTTATACCGGGGGTATATACCTACCAGTTAACCGTAACCGATGATGCGGGTAATATCCAGGCGGATACGGTTAAGATTACAGTGAATTATAAAACAGGCGTATTGAAAGCCGATGCCGGCAGAGACACTACGCTCATTCTACCACAAAAATATATGCCACTCGATGGCAGCAACTCAACCGCTCCTGAAGGCAGTAACATTCGTTGCGCATGGAAAAGAATAGCTGGCCCTGGTGCTTCATCGGGTGTCATGTATCCTTCTTCTAACCTGGTTACAACAGCAGGCAGACCAGCCCCGGGTACCTATGTATACAGGCTTATTGTACGCGACGACAAGGGCAATAAAGATGTTGACTATATTACCATTACTGTAAAAACTGCTGAAGAAGCCA